>NZ_JAUJWZ010000002.1:0-482278 GCF_031931925.1 Pseudomonas sp. rhizo66 | reverse complement strand
TTTGGGGTTGCTTTAGAGATACGCCGACCTGGGATGGCTATACCGAATCCGAAATCGACTGGTCATGGCTTTGTCGATTCCATAGTCGATCGGTCATGGCTGTGTCGAAGCCATAATCGCCAAGGTCTTTCAGGTCGATGGACAGCGCCAGACACTTCGGTCGGCCCCCTCTCCCTCCGGGAGAGGGATGGGGTGAGGGTAACGATTCAGGATCAGTCCAAAGCAGCCAGTGCCAGCGCGGCCTGCGGCAATTCCAGTTCACTGAACACCTGCACACCATGGCGCTTGAGCAACGCGGCCGTCACGCCTTCGCCGGAGACTTTCACTCCGCTGAACGTCCCGTCATACGTCAGCAAATTCCCGCAAGAAGGACTGTTGGCCTTGAGCACCGCCACCCGAATGCCGTGCTTCTGCACCAGCGCCAACGCCTGCCGCGCACCGTCGAGAAACTGCGCACTGACATCCTCCCCCTCGGTGGTTATAACCGAGGCGACACCATCAAGCACTTCACCACCCTGCCCGCCCGGAATCTCCGCCGCCGCCCGTGGCGTCGGCAATCCCCCCGCGACCTCCGGGCACAACGGCACCACCCGCCCTTCGGCAATCCACTGCTCGAGCACATCAAAAGGCCCACTCGCACCACCGTCATAACGCACGCGATGGCCCAACAGGCAACGGCTGACCAGAATCTTCTGCATATCAGAACGGCTCGTTGCCACGGCGACGGAACCAGCCGGTCAGCGACAGGCGCTCGCGGTTCGCCGGCAGCACTTCGTGGGGCACTTCACCGGAGAGAAACACCACCAGACAACCGCCAACAGGCAGCACGTCGTGCACACGGTCGTCTTTCAGATACATGCGCAACTGACCGCCATCTTCCGGCAGCCACGCCTCATTGAGGTAGACCACCACCGAGACCATGCGCTTGTCATCGTCGCGGAAACGGTCGACGTGCTTGCGATAAAAAGCACCCGGCGGATACAGCGCGAAATGGCATTCAAAGTCCTCAAGACCAAGAAACAAGTCTCGGTTGAGCGCCTCGCGCAGGCTCTCCATCAGATTCAGATAGCGGTCGCTGGAATCGGCCTGTCCTGGGTCGATCCACTGAATGTGGTCGCCGCGAATACCCTCGCGAATCTCTGAAAACGGCCCACGGCCCACCGCCGCCGGCGCCAGTTCACCCTCGGCTTCACGTTTGCGGCACTCGGCCGCCAGCTCGCGGGTCAAACCGGCGGGCAGGAATATGTTCTGCTGCGACCAGCCGTGTTCGGCCAGGTCGTCGACAATGCGTAACAGCAGTGGGTGTTCAGAGGATATTTGCATGGCGCGCATAGTATGTCGGCGGCAAGAAATCCGACAGAGCCACGCGGCGGCTTGCTACGAATTCTCGACAAGTACCGGCACCGCACGGAGAATAGTCCGCTGCTGACAGGAGTCCCTATGCGCCGTTTGCTTTTTTCACTGTTGATGTTCTGCGTTTTGCCCGCCTGGGCGGACGGCCACGATCAGTTGTACAAGATCGCCGGCTGGCCAGATCAACGTGCGCATTTCAATGACGCCCTGAGTGCCGCGCAGCAACGCTATCAGAACAGCCTGCCGCCCGCCGTGTTTCAAGCGCTGGTGAACAACAGCAACCAGCGCTTTGCCCCCCAGGCCATGGATCAACGTGCCGAGGCGCAACTGCGACAGAACCTCGCCGATCCGAAACCGGCCCTGACTTTCTTTCAATCGCCGCTGGGCAAGAAAATCGTCGCTGCCGAATTGCTCGCGACCCGCCGCGATCAACTGGCAAAGAACGCCAAAGGCCTGCCCAAGATGCAGGCCAGCGACAGCCGTCTGCTGATCATCGGCCACCTCGCCCAGGCCTTGCCGGCCCGTGAGGCTGGCGCCGAAGTGAGCCTGGCGATTGCGGGAGTGGCGGCGGACAGCTTGAGTTCGATGATCCCGGGACTGCTTGGCGGCGGTCAGGCGCAAGGCATGCTCAATGGTCAGCGCCAGCGCTTGATGGATCAGATCGGCGCGGACATGAACAACACGCTGCTCTACGTCTATCGCGATCTGTCGGATGAAGAGCTGGAAGAGTTTGCGACGTTTGCCGAATCGGCTGAGGGCAAGGCCTATTACCAGGCCGCGCTGGCAGCGATTCGCGCAGGGTTGGCGGTCGGGCAATGATCTTCAGCGCCTGACCGGCCGCCATCGCTGGCAAGCCTGCTCCCACAGGGTTTTACGTCGATCACAAATAATGTGAACACCAGAGAAACCTGTGGGAGCTGGCTTGCCAGCGATGGGGCCTTAAAATCCACTACAGGTTTCGGCCCCTGATCCGCTTGCTCAAGAACTCGAAATACTCCTCGCGCATCTCCACCGTTTCATTCGCCAGATGATGCCGCGCCTCGGCCAGCAGCAAGATCTGTGGCCGGTCGAACTTCCACTTCAACACCTGCAAATTGTGCTGCCAGTCCACCGTCATGTCCGCCTGCCCCTGAATGATCAGCGGCCGTCGCGGACTTTTTTTCGCGTGTTCGACGCGGATGATCCAGCGTGACAGCGCGCCCACCCACTGGGTCGGCAAGCGCCGTGGCTGCAATGGATCGGCCTGCAGAAACGGCAGGAAATCCGGATCGTTGGAGTTCTCGCTGAAGCGCCGCGTGACCCCTCTGACAAAGGGTCTGAGCAAGTAATAACTCAGTTGCGACCAGCCCCACGCCCGTGGCCGCACCAGTGGCGCCAGCAAAATCACCTGGCCCTGCGCCGGGCTGTTTTCACCATGGTTGAGCAGATGATCGACCACAATCGCCCCGCCGGTGCTCTGCCCGCACAGATGCCACGGCTGCGGCAGCGCGATCGACTGTGCCTCGGCGAACAAACCCTGCAAGACATCCTGATACTCGGAGAAATCACGGATGCTCGCGCGCGGCCCGCTCGACAGGCCATGCCCCGGCAAGTCGCAGGCGATCACTGCGAAGTCCTGATCCAGTGCCCACTCGATCACGTGCCGATACAACCCGGTGTGATCGTAGTAACCGTGCAGCAGAAACAGCGTCGCCTTGACCTTTTCCGGCCACCAGCAATGACTGACCAGTTCATAACCATCGACCTCGAAACGGCCCATGCCACGCCAGACATCCCGCTCGGGAAAGTCGGTTTGGTAAAAGCGCTGATAGGCCTTGGCCTCGTCCGACAACGGCTGCCACTCGGCCAATGGCTTGAGGCTGGCGCGTAAATGATCGGGATCGAAAGTGGCAGGCATGCGGGAATTCCAAAGCGGTAAACAGACTTTATCGGCCTGCGATATTCATCTGTAGAGGCAGACATGGCAAGCTAGCCCGCCTCTGAGGAACCAAATCCATGCGTTCGCCCTACCGCACCGCACTGTTTGCCAGCCTGCTCGCGCTGATTTGCGCCGGGGTGTTGTGGGCGGCGTACGACTGGTTTCAGGGGCGTTATCTGCGCGCATTCAGCGAACACACGGCGGTGTTTTCCGGTGATCCGCTGCGTCTGCCGGACAATCTCGCCGGTCCCGGCAAAATCCGTCTGGTGCATTTCTGGGACCCGGCCTGCCCGTGCAACGTCGGCAACCAACAGCACCTGACCGAGATGGTCGAGCAGTTCAGCGCCAAAGGCGTTGAGTTCTTCGCCGTGCAAAAAGCCGGCAGCCACGGCCAGTTACCCGCGACCCTCAGCAGCCTGAAAACCATCACGCTATTGCCCGGCTCCGAACAGGTTCCGGCCAGCCCGGCTGTGGCGATCTGGGACCGCAGCGGCAAACTGGCGTACTTCGGCCCCTACAGCGAAGGCCTGACCTGCAACTCCAGCAACAGTTTTATCGAACCGATTTTGAATGCCCTGACGGAAGATCGTCCGGTCAATGCCACGCACACCCTGGCGGTCGGTTGTTACTGCCCGTGGCCGGTGGAAACGCCGTAAGGCATTCCGGACTTTTCAAGGACAGCGCAGCACAGCACGGAAGGTCTGTGCTAATTGTTTGCAGTCCGACGGGCGGCAATCCCGCTTGCACAAGGAGTCACCATGAAGCGTGTGTTCACCGTTCTTGCCTTGCTCATCGTTGTGCTGCTTGCCGGCGTCGGCGGGTATATCTACAGCAAACAACCCACGCGCCAGGGCCAGGTCGAACTGCGCAACCTGCAGGGATCGGTGACCGTGCGCTACGACGAGCGCGGCGTGCCACACATTCGTGCCGAGAACGAAACCGACCTGTACCGCGCCCTCGGTTATGTGCATGCCCAGGATCGCCTGTTCCAGATGGAAGCCATGCGCCGCCTCGCTCGCGGCGAACTGGCCGAAGTGCTCGGGCCGAAACTGCTCGACACCGACAAACTGTTCCGCAGCCTGCGCATCCGTGAGCGCGCCACCAGTTACGTCGCCAGCCTCGACAAGCAGTCACCGGCGTGGAAGGGCCTGCAAGCCTATCTGGATGGCATTAACCAGTATCAGGACACCCACGCCGCGCCAATCGAGTTTGACGTGCTGGGCATCCCCAAACGGCCATTCACCGCGGAGGACAGCATCAGCGTCGCCGGCTACATGGCCTACAGCTTTGCCGCGGCGTTTCGCACCGAGCCGTTGCTGACTTATGTGCGCGATCAACTCGGCGCCGATTACCTCAAGGTCTTCGATCTCGACTGGCAACCCAACGGGGTGCTGACCAGCCGTCACGCCAAGCCAGCGCCGGCCCTCGCCGCCGGCGACTGGAAAGACCTCAACGCCCTCGCCCGCCTTAGCGAACAGGCGTTGATCGATCATGGCCTGCCGCAATTCGAAGGCAGCAACGCCTGGGTCATCGCCGGCAGCCGCAGCCAGAGCGGCAAGCCTCTGCTGGCAGGTGATCCGCACATTCGTTTCTCGGTGCCGTCGGTGTGGTACGAGGCGCAATTGTCGGCGCCGGGCTTTGAGTTGTACGGTCATCATCAGGCGCTGGTGCCGTTCGCGTTTCTGGGGCACAACCTGGATTTCGGCTGGAGCCTGACCATGTTCCAGAACGACGATCTGGACTTGATCGCCGAGAAGGTCAATCCGGATAACCCGAATCAGGTCTGGTATCGCGGCCAGTGGACCGACATGCTCGTCACGCAGCAGCAGATCAATGTAAAGGGCGAGCCACCGGTGACCCTCACCCTGCGCCAATCGCCCCACGGCCCGATCGTCAACGATGCACTGGGGACTGCTGCCGGGAAAACGCCGATTGCGATGTGGTGGGCCTTCCTCGAAACACCGAACCCGATCCTCGAAGGCTTCTACCAACTCAACCGCGCCGACACCCTGGCCAAGGCCCGCGCCGCAGCGGCGAAAGTCCAGGCGCCGGGGCTGAACCTGGTTTATGCCAACGCCAAGGGCGATATCGCCTGGTGGGCCTCGGCGCTGCTGCCCAAGCGTCCGGCCGGGGTGCGCCCGGAATTCATTCTCGACGGCAGCAGCAATCAGGCGGACAAGGACGGCTTCTACCCGTTCAGCGCCAACCCGCAGGAAGAGAACCCGGCACGCGGCTACATCGTCTCGGCCAACTTCCAGCCCGTGTCGCCGACCGGGATGGAGATTCCCGGCTACTACAACCTCGCCGATCGCGGCCAGCAACTCAATCGCCAGCTCAGCGACAAGAGCGTGAAGTGGACCAACGAGGCCAATCAGAAGCTGCAACTGGGCACCGCCACCGATTACGGCCCGCGCTTGCTCGCGCCGTTGCTGCCAGTATTGCGTGAAGTCGTCAGCGATCCGGCGCAACTGAAACTGGTCGAGCAACTGGCGCAGTGGCCGGGCGACTATCCGCTCGACTCAGTCAGCGCGACGCTGTTCAACCAGTTCCTCTATGACCTCGCCGTTGCGGCAATGCGCGATGAGTTGGGCAATGACTTCTTCGAGACATTGCTGTCGACGCGGGTGATCGATGCGGCGCTGCCGAAACTGGCGGCGAATGCCGATTCGCCATGGTGGGATAACCGCAGCACACCGAACAAGGAGACCCGCGCCGATATCGTCCGCACGGCGTGGCAGGCGAGCATGCAGCACCTGAAGCTGACCCTCAGCGACAACACTGCGGAGTGGAAGTGGGGCGTGGCACATACCCTGACCCATGGCCATCCGCTGGGGCAGCAGAAGCCGCTGGATCAGGTTTTCAATGTCGGTCCGTTTGCGGCGCCGGGCAGTCATGAAGTGCCGAACAACCTCTCGGCGAAGATCGGTCCCGCGCCGTGGCCGGTGACGTATGGGCCGTCGACGCGGCGCTTGGTGGATTTTGCCGATCCGGCGCATGCCCTGACGATCAACCCGGTCGGTCAGAGCGGCGTGCCGTTCGACAGTCACTATGATGATCAGGCTGAAGCGTATGTCGACGGGATGTATGTGCAGGCGCATTTCACTGCCGAAGAGGTGACGGCGAATACGCGCAGTACCTTGAAGCTGTTGCCGGCGCGGGCTGCGCCTTAAGAGCCCCTCACCCTAGCCCTCTCCCAGAGGGAGAGGGGACTGACCGAGGTGTCTTTCGCTATGCACCGACCTGAGATATCGAGTCGATTATGAATTCGGTACAGCAACATCACTTCGGCGTATCTCCCCAATATCCCCGAATCGGCCCCCTCTCCCTCCGGGAGAGGGCTGGGGTGAGGGTCAAACCATCAACGCAAAATTCAGCCGAAACTGCTGCGGCGTCACCCCCAGCCGGCGGTTGAACACAGTGCGCATATGTTGCGCATCACGAAACCCGCACTGATACGCCACGGTCTTCAACGGCGCCGCCGTGCTTTCCAGCATCACCCGCGCCGCATCCACCCGCGCCCGTTCGACAAACTCCGCCGGCGTCACCTTGGCCTCCCGAGCAAACACCCGCGAGAAATTGCGCGCACTCATGTTCGCCGCATTGGCCAGATCGGCAATCGTCAGATCACCCGTCAGATTCGCCAGCACATACAACTGCACCAGTGCCACCGCCGACGTCGGTTCCGCGTGCGGCGTGAGGAACGGGCTGAACTGCGACTGGCCACCCGAACGCTGGGTGAACACCACCAACCGCTTGGCCACGCTCAGTGCCACTTCAGCGCCGTGATCCCGCGCCAGCAGGTACAGCGACAGATCGATCCCCGCTGTGACCCCGGCCGAGGTGTAGAGCGTGCCGTCCTCGACATACAGGCGATCCGCTTCGACCTGCGTTGTCGGGCACAACTGCGCCAGCGCCTCGGCATCGTTCCAGTGCGTGGTGACGGTGCGCCCGGCGAGCAATCCGGCCCGCGCGAGCATGAACGCGCCATTGCAGATCGAACCGAAGCGCTGCGCCCGTGCACAGGTCCCGCGCAGCCAATCATCAAACGTCGCGCCAAAATCCATGAATGGCAGTTGCGGGCCGCCAGCGACCAGCAACAGGTCGTAGGCGTCGAGTGCTTCGCTGAAATGCCGATGGGCATTCAGGGTCAAACCGTTGGAACAGGCCATCGGCCCGTGCTCGACGCCGATTACTTCGAGCCGATAGTGAGCCTCGGGCGCCAGGAAGCGATTGGCCTCGGCGAACACATCCATCGGGCCGCTGACGTCCAGCGACTGCACGCCTGGGAACACGACGATGGCGACGGTTTTGGTCATGACTGTGGATTCCCTTTCAAGAGCAAAAGATCGCGGCCTTCGGCAGCTCCTACAGGGGAATGCGGGCTTCTGCAGGAGCTGCCGCAGGCTGCGATCTTTTAGCTTGGCACGATTTGCAGGCGGATTGGCAAGGATCGCAGCCATGGATCGATTGTCCGCATCCAGCGTCGGGAACAGACTTTTCCCATCAGCGCCACCACGGCGTTTCAGTGAGGAAACTTGCCATGACCACGACCATCGCCGGCATCAAAATCCCCGACAGCGCCCTCGCCCGGGCTACCACCGAGTACATCCGCGACATCGAATCCGACCTGCTCTATCACCACTCGCGCCGGGTCTTTCTGTTCGGCGCCCTGAGTGGCGAGCGCCAGCAACTGGCTTACAACCCGGAACTGTTGTACGTCGGCGCGATGTTCCACGACCTCGGTCTGGTTGAAGGTCATCGCAGTGATGACGAGCGTTTTGAAGTCGACGGTGCCAATGCAGCGGCGGCGTTTCTCAAACCGTACGGGGTGAGTGATGACGACATCGAACAAGTCTGGCTGTCGATTGCCCTGCACACCACGCCCGGCGTGCCGAAGCATCTGCGTCCGACCGTGGCGCTGGTGACCGCTGGTGTGGAAATGGATGTGCTGGGCATGGACTACGCAGCGTTCAGCACCGTGCAGCGTGAGGCAGTGGTGCATGCGCATCCGCGTGGGGACGGTTTCAAGGAGTGCATCATCTGCGCGTTTGCCGACGGCTTGCGCCATCGTCCGCAGACCACGTTCGGCAATGTGAAGACCGATGTGCTGAAGGATCAGCAGCCGGGGTTCAAGCCGATAAACTTTGTTGAAGTCATCCGCCAATCTCCCTGGACTGCATAAAACAAAATGTGGGAGCGAGCCTGCTCGCTCCCACATTGGGATTTGGGTTGGCCTAGAGATTGAGGCCAACCCGATATGGCTTACGCCGCTTCCGGCGCCGGTGCGCGACGCACGTCCGGCTGCTTCCACGAATCGGCTGCGCTTTCTTCGATGGCTTGCTGGATGGCTTTCTTGCGCGCTTCTTCGGCACGGCGACTGAAGAACCAGACCATGAAGGTCACGATCGACACCGCCAGCAGAATCAGACTGGCCACGGCATTGATCTCGGGCTTCACGCCCAGACGTACCGCCGAGAAAACTTCCATCGGCAGAGTCGTCGACCCCGGCCCGGAGACGAAGCTCGCCAGCACCAGGTCATCCAGCGACAGCGCGAACGACATCATGCCGCCCGCCGCCAGCGATGGCGCGATCATCGGGATGGTGATCAGGAAGAACACCTTCCACGGCCGTGCACCAAGGTCCATGGCCGCTTCTTCGATCGACAGGTCCAGTTCACGCAGACGCGCCGACACCACCACCGCCACATACGCCGCGCAGAACGTGGTGTGAGCGATCCAGATGGTGACGATGCCACGTTCCTGCGGCCAGCCGATCATCTGCGCCATGGCCACGAACAGCAGCAACAGCGACAGACCGGTGATCACTTCCGGCATCACCAACGGCGCCGTCACCAGACCGCCGAACAACGTGCGGCCCTTGAAACGGGTGATGCGGGTCAGCACAAACGCTGCCAGCGTGCCCAGCGCCACCGCCGCGACGGCGGTGTAGCAGGCGATTTCCAGCGAGCGCAGCACCGAGCCCATCAGTTGCGTGTTGTCGAGCAGGCCGACGTACCACTTGATCGACCAGCCGCCCCACACCGTCACCAGTTTCGAGGCGTTGAACGAGTAGATCACCAGGATCAGCATCGGCAGGTAGATGAACAACAAACCCAGAACCAGCATCAGGCTGGAGAAACGGATGCGCTTCATTCTTTGCCCTCCATTTCTTTGGCCTGACTGCGGTTGAACAGAATGATCGGCACAATCAGGATCGCCAGCATCACCACCGCCAGCGCGGACGCCACCGGCCAGTCGCGGTTGTTGAAGAACTCTTGCCAGAGTACTTTACCGATCATCAGGGTTTCCGGACCGCCGAGCAGTTCCGGGATCACGAACTCGCCCACCACCGGGATGAACACCAGCATGCAGCCGGCAATGATCCCGTTCTTGGACAGCGGAATAGTGATTTTCCAGAAGCTGTTGAAGGTACTCGAACCGAGGTCGGAAGCCGCTTCGAGCAGACTGTTGTCGTGCTTCACCAGGTTGGCGTACAGCGGCAGGATCATGAATGGCAGATACGAATAAACAACACCGATGTACACCGCGAGGTTGGTGTTGAGGATCTGCAGCGGCTCGTCGATCAAGCCCATGCTCATCAGGAAACCGTTGAGCAGGCCGTTGTTGCTGAGGATGCCCATCCACGCGTAAACGCGGATCAGGATCGCCGTCCAGGTCGGCATCATGATCAGCAGTACCAGCACTGTTTGCAGCTCTTTACGGGCGGTGGCGATGGCGTAGGCCATCGGATAACCGATCAACAGGCACAACAGCGTGCTGATAAATGCCATTTTCAGCGAGCCGAGATAAGCGGCGATGTACAACTCGTCGCCCGCCAACATCGCGTAGTTGCCCAGGTTCAGCAGCAGTTGCAGCTTCTGCTCGGCGTACGTGTAGATCTCGGTGTACGGCGGGATGGCCACGTCGGCTTCGGCGAAGCTGATCTTCAGGACGATGAAGAACGGCAACATGAAGAACAGAAACAGCCAGATGAACGGAACCCCGATGACCAGTTGCCGGCCATTGGGGATTATTCGGTTGATGCGGCGTTTGAATTTGCGCATGTTCATGAGCGGAGTACCACGCCGCTGTCGTCTTCCCACCACACGTAAACCTGATCGCCCCAGGTCGGACGCGCGCCGCGACGTTCGGCGTTGGCGACGAACGACTGCACCAGCTTGCCGCTCGGCAATTCAACGTAGAACACCGAGTGCCCGCCGAGGTAGGCGATGTCGTGGACTTTGCCGCTCGACCAGTTGTATTCGCAGGTCGGCTGGTCGGCGGTGACCAGCAGCTTCTCCGGACGGATCGCGTAGGTTACGGACTTGTCCTGCACCGAGGTGCTGATGCCGTGGCCAACGTAGATCTGTCGGTCGAGGTCTTTGCAGGTGATGGTCGCGTGGCCTTCGGCGTCGTCGATCACTTCACCTTCGAAGATGTTGACGTTGCCGATGAATTCGCAGACCAGACGGCTGGTCGGGGTTTCGTAGATGTCGATCGGGCTGCCGATCTGGGCGATCCAGCCCAGGTGCATGATCGCGATGCGCTCGGCCATGGTCATGGCCTCTTCCTGGTCGTGGGTCACCATCACGCAGGTCACACCGACGCGCTCGATGATTTCCACCAGTTCCAGCTGCATCTGCGAACGCAGCTTCTTGTCCAGTGCGCCCATCGGCTCATCAAGCAGCAACAGCTTCGGCCGCTTGGCCAGCGAACGTGCCAGCGCCACACGCTGACGCTGACCGCCCGACAATTGATGCGGCTTGCGCTTGGCGTACTGGCTCATCTGCACCAGCTTGAGCATCTCGGCCACACGAGCGTCGATCTCGGCCTTGGGGATTTTGTCCTGCTGCAGGCCGAAAGCGATGTTCTGCGCCACGGTCATGTGCGGGAACAAGGCGTACGACTGGAACATCATGTTGATCGGACGTTCGTACGGCGGCATGTCGGTGATGTCGACGCCGTCGAGAAAAATGCGCCCCTCCGTGGGCCGTTCGAACCCTGCCAGCATCCGCAACAGAGTGGATTTGCCCGATCCCGAACCGCCGAGCAGGGCGAAAATCTCGCCTTTCTTGATTTCCAGGGACACATCGTCCACGGCAATCGTCTCGTCGAACTTCTTCGTGACCCGGTCGATTTTGACCAACACCTGTTTAGGTGTCTGGTCGCCCTCGAGGGCTTTCTTATAGGCGCCGGAGGCAACTGCCATTTACGAAACTCCCAGAAAAAAAGAGTGCAGTTCGCCCAATGCGGACGAACCCAGGATAGTTGTGCCTTATTTGCCCGACTTGACCTTGGTCCAGCTGCGGGTCATCAAACGTTGAATATTGGGCGGCAACTCGGTCGACACGTAGGTCTTGTCGAGGACTGCTTGCGGTGGATAAACCGCTTCATCGGTGCGAATGGACTGTTCCATCAGCTTGTCCGAACCCGGGTTGGGGTTGGCGTACCCGACGTAATCACTGACCTGGGCAATCACCTCAGGTTTCAGCAAATAGTTGATGAAGGCGTGGGCCTCTTTGACGTTGGACGAATCCTTCGGAATCGCCAGCATGTCGAACCACAGCGCGCCGCCTTCTTTGGGGATCGAATAGGCGATGTTCACGCCCTTCTTGGCTTCCTCGGCGCGGTGCTTGGCCTGGAAGATGTCGCCGGAGAAACCGATGGCCACACAGATGTCGCCGTTGGCCAGATCGCCGATGTACTTGGACGAGTGGAAGTAGGTCACGTACGGACGCACGGCGAGCAGTTTGGCCGTGGCCTTTTCGTAGTCCTTGGTGTTGGTGCTGTTGGCGTTCAGGCCCATGTAGTTGAGCACGGTCGGCATCATTTCATCGGCCGAATCGAGGAACGCGACGCCGCAGCTGTGCAGTTTCTTGATGTTCTCGGGTTCGAACAGCACGCCCCAGGAATCGATCTTGTCGACGCCGAGCACTTCCTTGACCTTGTCGACGTTGTAACCGATGCCGTTGGTGCCCCACAGGTACGGCACGGCGTACAGGTTGCCCGGGTCGTTCTGTTCCAGACGCTTGAGCAGCACCGGGTCGAGGTTGGCATAGTTCGGCAGCTGCGACTTGTCGAGCTTCTGGAACGCACCCGCCTTGATCTGCTTGCCGAGGAAATGGTTCGACGGCACGACCACGTCGTAACCGGTACGCCCGGCCAGCAGCTTGCCTTCCAGGGTTTCGTTGGAATCGAAGACGTCGTAGACCGGTTTGATCCCGGTTTCTTTCTGAAAATCGGCCAGCGTGGTCTCGCCGATGTAATCGGACCAGTTATAAATATGCACCGTACCGGCGGCCTGGGCTCCGACAGCGATCGTCAGGCCGGCAGTGGCCAGCAGGGCTTTGCGCAAAGAAGAAAAAATAGGCAAGTGGAGGTCCTCTAAATTAGTTGGGCCCAAGTTGCCCCGCGCTGCATGACAGCCATGACTGCCCGGCAACAAAACCGGCGCGCAACTTACCCTCGAAAAACCGTTCCTGCAAAACTTCCTGTCATTTAATTAATCCGCTGGCCGCCCTCGCGAGGAATGACGGCCAGCGGTTGTTGCATCAAACCGGCTTATTTACCGGATTTGATCTTGGTCCAGCTACGAGTGATCAGGCGCAGAGTCGCTGCGTCCAGGTCGCTGATCGCGTAGAGCTGTTTCTTCACTTCAGCCGACGGGTAGATGCTCGGATCGCTGGTGATGTCCTTATCCACCAGTGGCGTGGCAGCTTTGTTACCGTTCGGGAAACGCACGGCGTTGGTGATGCCCGCCATCACTTGCGGCTCAAGCAGGTAGTTCATGAACTTGTAGGCGGCTTCGACGTTTTCGGCATCCTTGGGAATGGCGACCATGTCGTAGAAAGTGCCAGCGCCTTCTTTTGGAATGGTGTAGGCCAGCTTGACCTTGTCACCGGCTTCCTGGGCGCGGGTCTTGGATTGTTCCAGGTCACCCGAGTAACCGACGGCGACGCAGATGTTGCCGTTGGCCAGGTCCGAGATGTACTTGGAGGAATGGAAGTAGGCAACCGAAGGACGAATCTTCAGGAACAGGTCTTCGGCAGCCTTCAGGTCAGCCTTGTCCTTGCTGTTGGTCGGTTTGCCCAGATAGTGCAACGCCGCCGGAATCATTTCGGTCGGCGCGTCGAGGAAGCTTACGCCGCAGCTTTTGAGCTTCTCGATGTTTTCAGGCTTGAACACCACGTCCCAGGAATCGATCTTGTCGATGCCCAGCGCTGCCTTGACCTTGGCCGGGTTGTAGCCGATGCCGATCGAGCCCCACATGTACGGGAATGCGTGCTTGTTGCCTTGGTCGCTGGCATCGCCAACAGCCTTGAGCAGGTCTTCGTCGAGGTTCTTCCAGTTCGGCAGCTTGGACTTGTCCAGCTCCTGGTAGACACCGGCCTTGATCTGCTTGGCGAGGAAGTTGTTGGAAGGCACCACAATGTCGTAACCGGACTTGCCGGCCAGCAACTTGGCTTCCAGGGTTTCGTTGCTGTCGAAGACGTCGTAGACGACTTTGATCCCGGTGGCTTTTTCGAAATTGGCCACGGTATCTGGCGCAATGTAGTCGGACCAGTTGTAGACGTGCAGTACCTTGTCGTCCGCGTGAACCGCACCCGCCATCATGCCCGCCACGGACAGCGCGAGAAGTGTCTTGCCAGCAAGCTTTTTACCTAATGCCTTCATGCGTCATGCTCCAAATTTTTCTTTTTTGAACCACTTTGTTCAGCGGCCGAACCCGGACAACTGGAACCGCGGCTAGTCTGGCAAGATCCGAGGCGGTCTTTCAAGAAAAGACCGGCCTTTCTGACAGCTTTGAGCGAGAGCGCCGCAGCTCCCCCGCTCAGAGCCTAGCACTTAGCCTTGCAACGCACTGAGGGTCAGGTCCAGACACTTGCGTGCCTTTGTAACCAGCTCATCGATCTCGGCTTTGCTGATCACCAGCGGCGGCGCGATGATCATGGTGTCGCCCACAGCGCGCATGATCAGGCCATTGTCGAAGCAGAACTGGCGGCAGATCATGCCGACGCCCTTGCCTTCGTAACGCTTGCGCGTGGCCTTGTCCTGCACCAGCTCGATCGCGCCCAACAGACCGACTCCGCGAACTTCACCCACCAACGGGTGATCGTTCAGTTCCCGCAGACGTTTCTGCAAATACGGTGCCGTTTCGTTGTGCACGTTCTCGATAATTTTTTCGTCGCGCAGGATGCGGATGTTTTCCAGACCCACCGCTGCCGCCACCGGATGACCGGAGTAAGTGAAGCCGTGGTTGAAATCGCCACCTTCATTGAGCACCGCCACCACCGAGTCGCGGACGATCAGGCCACCCATCGGGATGTAGCCGGAAGTCAGGCCTTTGGCGATGGTCATCATGTCGGGTTTGAGGTCGTAGAAATCGCTGCCGAACCACTCGCCGGTACGGCCGAAACCGCAGATCACTTCATCCGCCACGAACAGGATGTCGTACTTGGCGAGGATCTCCTTGATGCGCGGCCAGTAGCTGTCGGGCGGAATGATCACGCCACCGGCACCCTGGATCGGCTCGGCAATAAAGGCACCGACGTTGTCGACGCCGACTTCGAGAATCTTCTCTTCCAACTGATTGGCCGCCCAGATGCCGAACTCTTCCGGGGACATGTCGCCGCCCTCGGCGAACCAGTACGGCTGCGCGATGTGGACGATGCCCGGGATCGGCAAGTCGCCTTGTTCGTGCATATACGTCATGCCACCCAGGCTCGCGCCGGCCACGGTCGAACCGTGGTAACCGTTCTTGCGGCTGATGATGACTTTCTTGTTCGGCTGGCCCTTGATCGCCCAGTAGTGGCGAACCATGCGCAGCATGGTGTCGTTGCCTTCGGAGCCGGAACCGGTGAAGAACACATGGTTCATGCCTTGCGGCGCAACGTCGGCGATCGCCTTGGCCAGTTCCAGTGCCGGCGGGTGCGCGGTCTGGAAGAACAGGTTGTAGTACGGCAGTTCGCGCATCTGTTTGGCAGCCGCATCGGCCAGCTCATCGCGACCGTAACCGATGGCCACGCACCACAGACCGGCCATGCCGTCGAGAATCTTGTTGCCTTCGCTGTCCCACAGGTAAACGCCTTTGGCGTTGGTAATGATCCGCGGGCCCTTCTCTTTCAGTTGCTTGAAGTCACTGAACGGGGCCAGGTGGTGATCATTGCTGAGTGCTTGCCACTCGCGGGTTTGCGGGTTGTTGCTGGTCATGCCAATTCTCCTTGTTATCGGTGAAGACGCGGCTGCTGCCAGCCGCGCCCGGCGTATCAGACGGCGAAGAGCAGGTACTCACGCTCCCAGGAACTGATCACGCGCTTGAAGTTTTCATGCTCGGCCCGTTTTACCGCGACGTAGCCAGTGATGAAGGTTTTGCCCAGGTACTTCTCGATGGTCGCGCTGTTTTCCATACGTTCCAGCGCATCTTCGATGGTCAGCGGCAGGCGCAGGTTGCGGCGTTCGTAACCACGACCAACCACTGGCGCACTCGGGTTGAGGCCTTCGACCATGCCGATGTAACCGCAGAGCAGGCTCGCGGCAATCGCCAGGTACGGGTTGGCGTCGGCACCCGGCAGGCGGTTTTCCACGCGGCGGTTCTGCGGGCCGGCATCCGGTACGCGCAGGCCCACAGTACGGTTTTCTTCGCCCCACTCAACGTTCACCGGCGCTGAGGTGTCCGGCAGGAAGCGGCGGAACGAGTTGACGTTCGGTGCGAACAGCGGCAGCAATTCCGGGATCAGTTTCTGCAGGCCACCGATGTGGTGCAGGAACAGCTGGCTCATGGTCCCGTCTTCATTAGAGAAGACGTTCTTGCCGGTTTCGATGTCGATGATGCTCTGGTGCAAGTGCATGGCACTGCCCGGCTCGCCGGTCATTGGCTTGGCCATGAAGGTCGCGGCCACGTCGTGTTTGAGCGCGGCTTCACGCATGGTGCGTTTGAACACCAGAATCTGGTCGGCCAGCGACAGGGCGTCGCCGTGACGGAAGTTGATTTCCATCTGCGCCGTGCCGTCCTCGTGGATCAGCGTGTCGAGATCCAGCTCCTGCAGTTCGCACCAGTCGTAGACGTCTTCGAACAGCGGGTCGAATTCGTTCGCCGCTTCAATGGAGAACGACTGACGACCGATTTCAGGACGGCCCGAGCGACCAATCGGCGGCTGCAACGGATAGTCAGGGTCGTCGCTGCGCTTGGTCAGGTAGAACTCCATTTCCGGCGCCACGATCGGCTGCCAGCCCTTGTCGGCATAAAGCTTGAGGACTTTCTTGAGCACGTTGCGCGGCGACAGCTCGATCGGGTTGCCTTGCTTGTCGTAGGTATCGTGGATTACCTGAGCTGTTGGCTCGATAGCCCATGGCACCAGGTACACGGCGTTCTGGTCGGGACGGCAGATCATGTCGATGTCGGCCGGGTCGAGCAGTTCGTAATAGATGTCGTCTTCGACGTAGTCGCCGGTCACGGTCTGCAACAGCACGCTTTCTGGCAGGCGCATGCCTTTTTCGGCGATGAACTTGTTGGTCGGCGAAATCTTGCCCCGGGTGATGCCGGTCAAGTCGCCGATCATGCATTCGACTTCTGTGATCTTGTGGTCTTTCAACCAATCGGTGAGCTGGTCGAGGTTGTTACTCATAAATGCCTCTGGGCTGAGTCTCCTGACGTGACGTCAGGCAAAGTGTGACGCCTGGGCGTCGCGTTAAGGGGGCTTGCTCGCGCAGTACCGGCTTACGCCTGGCACCGCGCATAGACAATGAAAGAGGAGCTTACCTGCCCTTTACGCTGGCGTTGCATTTCCTGTGCACACTGAAGGCGTGCAGAATCATGAGCACGACTGGAGAAGCGGCACAGGCTTTGAGGGTGAAAGCGATCTATATTGGAAGGAGACGCCATAAACAGGATGCTTTCCCGTACGTCCAGAATATCGGACGCTGGCACTTGAACGGCCATGGACGGGAACATCGTCGCTAACGGGCGAGCCATGCTGGCTGCGCTACCGACGGATTTGTCGCCACTGATGTGATGAGCATGCAGACCGGACTGTTGCGAGCAGTCGGTGATGCCGATTAACGGCAGGCGAGACATGAAGCACCCCGGTATTATTGCTGTTATGGGTTTGATCGGAGCTTAGCCTTGTTCATTTTTTTACACAACACCCCCGTAAAAAATACAACACGGCCTGCTCAAGCCCGCGGGTGGCACGCCTCCCAAGGACAAAAAACCGCCCAAAAATGCCCCATAAATGCCCTCGCAGCGCTTTTTTAGGGCAAAAAAGGCCTCGCTTGACTTCGGCAGGCCGTTCGGGTTGACTGAAACCAGAAAAGATCAATGATTGATATTTTTAACAACAAAGGTGTTGCATCATGTCGGTACCCCCGCGTGCCGTTCAGCTTAACGAAGCGAACGCGTTCCTTAAGGAACATCCTGAGGTTCTGTACGTTGACCTTCTGATTGCGGATATGAATGGTGTGGTGCGCGGCAAGCGCATCGAACGCACCAGCCTCCACAAGGTTTACGAGAAAGGCATCAACCTGCCGGCCTCTCTATTTGCTCTGGATATCAATGGCTCTACGGTGGAAAGCACCGGCCTGGGCCTGGACATCGGCGACGCCGATCGTATCTGCTATCCAATCCCCGACACCCTGTGCAACGAGCCATGGCAGAAGCGCCCCACCGCGCAACTGTTGATGACCATGCACGAACTCGAAGGCGACCCGTTCTTCGCCGATCCGCGCGAAGTGCTCCGTCAAGTTGTTGCAAAGTTTGACGAGCTGGGCCTGACCATCTGCGCAGCATTCGAACTCGAGTTCTACCTGATCGACCAGGAAAACGTGAACGGCCGTCCACAGCCGCCACGCTCGCCGATCTCCGGCAAACGTCCGCACTCGACACAGGTTTACCTGATCGACGACCTCGACGAATACGTCGACTGCCTCCAGGACATTCTGGAAGGTGCCAAAGAGCAAGGCATCCCGGCCGATGCCATCGTCAAGGAAAGTGCCCCGGCGCAGTTCGAAGTGAACCTGCACCACGTCGCCGACCCGATCAAGGCATGCGACTACGCCGTCCTGCTCAAGCGTCTGATCAAGAACATCGCCTACGACCATGAAATGGATACCACCTTCATGGCCAAGCCTTATCCAGGCCAGGCAGGCAACGGTTTGCACGTACACATTTCGATTCTGGACAAGGCCGGCAAGAATATCTTTGCCAGCGAGGATCCCGAGCAGAACGCCGCGCT
Organism: Pseudomonas sp. rhizo66; assembly: GCF_031931925.1. NCBI lineage: Bacteria > Pseudomonadati > Pseudomonadota > Gammaproteobacteria > Pseudomonadales > Pseudomonadaceae > Pseudomonas > Pseudomonas sp. rhizo66. The sequence continues at coordinate 463,777 of NZ_JAUJWZ010000002.1, read as the reverse complement.
GCGTCACGCGATCGGCGGTGTGCTCGAGACCCTGCCCGCGCAGATGGCTTTCCTCTGCCCGAACGTCAACTCCTACCGTCGTTTCGGCGCGCAGTTCTACGTGCCGAACTCGCCGTGCTGGGGGCTGGACAACCGCACCGTGGCGATTCGCGTACCGACCGGTTCTGCCGATGCCGTGCGGATCGAACACCGCGTAGCCGGTGCCGATGCCAACCCGTACCTGTTGATGGCTTCGGTTCTGGCGGGTGTGCACCACGGTCTGACCAACAAGATCGAGCCGGGCGCCCCGGTCGAAGGCAACAGCTACGAGCAGAACGAGCAGAGCCTGCCGAACAACTTGCGCGATGCCCTGCGCGAGCTGGACGACAGCGAGGTGATGGCCAAGTACATCGATCCGAAGTACATCGATATCTTCGTCGCCTGCAAGGAAAGCGAGCTGGAGGAGTTCGAACACTCCATTTCCGACCTTGAGTACAACTGGTATCTGCATACCGTTTAAGCGGATTGCAGCTTCAAAAAAAACGCCGTTGGCTAATTCAGCCAGCGGCGTTTTTTTATGGCCGCCTGCGGCGGTTCGCTGGCAAGCCAGCTCCCACAGGGTTGTGTTGCGTACTCAAATCTTGTGTTCGACACAGATACCTGTGGGAGCTGGCTTGCCAGCGATGGCGGTCGACAAGACAACACGGAACCCGCCTCGTACAATGCCCGCTGCCCCGCAGGAGACTTCCATGACGCGACCCGCCCCCGTCCGCAAACCCCGTGCCCGCAGTCAGGCGCGCATCGACTCGATACTCGACGCCGCACGCACACTGCTGGCGACCGAGGGTGTGGCCAGTCTGTCGATCTACAGCGTCGCCGAGCGCGCGCAGATTCCGCCCTCCTCCGTGTACCACTTCTTCGCCAGCGTGCCGGCGTTGCTCGAAGCGCTGACCGCCGATGTGCACGCCGCGTTCCGCGCCTGCCTGCAAGCGCCGATCGATCACGAGGCCCTGCGTGACTGGCGTGATCTGTCGCGACTGGTCGAGCAAAGGATGCTGGAGATCTACGACGAAGACGCGGCGGCTCGGCAGTTGATCCTCGCGCAACATGGTCTGACCGAAGTGACTCAGGCTGATCGGCAACACGACATCGAACTGGGCGCCTTGATGCACAAGTTGTTCGACCATCACTTCGAGCTGCCGAGGTTGCCGGAGGATGTCGACGTGTTTGCCCTGGCGATGGAATTGGGTGACCGGGTTTATGCGCGTTCGGTGCAGCAGCATGGGCAAATCACACCGCGCATGGCCGAAGAAGGGATGCGCGTGTTTGATGCCTATATCGGGTTGTATCTGCCGCCGTATCTACCCAAGCGCTGAGACATGATCGTTCCCACGCTCTGCGTGGGAATGCAGCCCGTGACGCTCCGCGTCACTGGACGCGGAGCGTCCCAAGAGGCATTCCCACGCGGAGCATGGGAACGATCGCCAGACACAAAAAACCCCGAAGGGCTTACGCCTTTCGGGGTTGTTTTTTACTCACAGGCTTACAACTTGGCGATCGACACCTCGGTGGATTTCACAAAGGCGATCACTTCGCTGCCCACCGCCAGTTCCAGCTCCTTGACCGAACGCGTGGTGATCACCGAAGTGACGATACCTGAAGCGGTCTGCACGTCGATTTCCGACAGCACGTCGCCGAGGACGATTTCCTTGATCGAGCCTTTGAACTGGTTACGGACGTTGATGGCTTTGATAGTCATGGCAATGATTCCTGTCGTTTGCTTGAGTTATTGAGCCCAACGCAGTTGCGTAGGCAGTGGTGAAACAGGTTCCGGCGCCGGCGGCTCGCCGGGCAGGGACAGAACACGTTTGAGCACTTCGGTTTCCAGCGCCGCCAGGCGATGCGAACCGCGTACCCGCGGGCGCGGCAGTTCGACATGCAGGTCGAGGCCGACTTCGCCGTCCTCGATCAGAATCACCCGGTCGGCAATCGCCACCGCTTCGCTGACGTCGTGGGTCACCAACAGCACCGTGAAGCCATGTTGCTGCCAGAGACGTTCGATCAGTTGCTGCATTTCAATGCGGGTCAGCGCGTCCAGCGCGCCGAGCGGTTCGTCGAGCAACAGCAGGCGCGGTTGATGGATCAGTGCCCGTGCCAGCGCAACACGCTGTTTCTGTCCACCGGACAGCGCTGCCGGCCACTCATTGGCACGATCCGCCAGCCCTACCGCTTCCAGCGCTGCCAATGCTTGCGGGCGCCAGTGGCCTGTGAGGCCGAGGCCGAGGCCGAGGCCGACGTTGTCGATGATCTTCTTCCACGGCAGCAAACGTGCTTCCTGGAACATCAATCGGGTGTCTTCCCGCGCATCGCTCAGGGGCGCAGCACCAGCCAGCAGGTCACCACCAGTCGGTTGATCTAGGCCGGCGAGCAAGCGCAGCAAGGTACTTTTGCCGCAACCGCTACGCCCGACCACGGCGACGAATTGCCCCGCTGGAATGTGCAGATCGATGTCGCGCAGCACCTGCCGCGCACCGAAGGTTTTCTGCAGATTGCGCACCACCAGCGGAATCCCGCGCAGCAGGCGTGGAGGTTGTTGAGCGGTCATGCCGCACCTCCTTTGGCAACCTGATAAGCCGGATGCCAGCGCAACCACACACGCTCAAGTCCACGGGCGGCGAGGTCGGCGAGTTTGCCGAGTACCGCGTAAAGCAGGATCGCCAGCACCACCACGTCGGTCTGCAAGAACTCGCGAGCATTCATCGCCAGATAGCCGATGCCGGAGCTGGCGGAAATGGTTTCGGCGACGATCAGCGTCAGCCACATAAAGCCGAGGGCGAAACGCACACCGACCAGAATCGAAGGCAACGCACCCGGCAGGATCACCTGCCAGAACAGGCTGGGCCCGGACAGGCCATAACTGCGCGCCATCTCCACCAGCGCCGGGTCGACGTTGCGAATGCCGTGGTAGGTGTTGAGGTAGATCGGGAACAGCGTGCCCAACGCCACCAGAAAAATCTTCGCCGACTCGTCAATGCCGAACCACAGAATCACCAGCGGAATCAGCGCCAGGTGCGGCACGTTTCGGATCATCTGCACCGAGCTGTCGAGCAGGCGCTCGCCCCATTTCGACAGGCCGGTGATGAAACCCAAAACCAGACCGATGCTGCCGCCGATGGTGAAACCGAGGGCCGCACGCCAGCCACTGATCGCCAGATGCGTCCAGATTTCACCACTGCGCACCAGGCTCACGCCGGCTTCGATCACCGCCACCGGTGCCGGCAGAATCCGTGTCGACAACCAACCCGCCGACACCGACAACTGCCACACCGCCAACAGCAACACCGGCAATGCCCAGGGTGCGAGGCTGTGGATGATTTTGTTCATGGCGCGCCTCAGCTCTGCGACGCGGCTTTGGGAAGAATGTCGTTGGCGACCATCTCGCCAAACGGACTGACGTAACCGGCACTTTTCGGCAGTTCCGGGCGCTCGACATCGAGGTGCGGGAACAGCAGCTCAGCGACGCGATACGACTCTTCGAGGTGTGGATAACCGGAGAAGATGAAAGTGTCGATGCCCAGATCGGCGTATTCCTTCACGCGCGCCGCCACGGTCGGACCATCGCCGACCAGCGCGGTCCCGGCACCGCCACGCACCAGACCGACACCGGCCCAGAGGTTCGGACTGACTTCGAGATTGTCGCGGCTGCCGCCATGCAGAGCAGCCATGCGTTGCTGGCCGACCGAATCGAAACGCGCCAGCGAAGCTTGGGCACGGGCGATGGTGTCGTCGTCCAGGTGCGAGATCAAACGATCCGCCGCTTGCCACGCTTCAGCGTTGGTTTCACGGACGATCACGTGCAGACGAATGCCGAAGCGCACGGTACGGCCGAGCTTGGCGGCTTTGGCGCGCACCTGTTCGATCTTCTCCGCTACTGCTGCGGGCGGCTCACCCCAGGTCAGGACCATTTCCACTTGCTCGGCGGCCAAGTCCTGTGCGGCTTCCGACGAGCCACCGAAGTACAACGGCGGACGCGGTTGCTGGATTGGCGGATAGAGCAGCTTGGCCCCCTTCACGCTGATGTGTTCGCCGTCGTAATCAACGGTTTCGCCTTCGAGTACACGACGCCAGATACGGGTGAATTCCACCGAGGCCTGATAGCGCTCTTCGTGGCTGAGGAACAGACCGTCGCCGGCCAATTCTTCCGGGTCACCGCCGGTGACCAGATTGAACAGCGCACGACCGCCGGACAGACGATCCAGCGTAGCCGCCTGACGCGCCGCGACCGTCGGGGAAATGATCCCGGGGCGCAGGGCAACGAGGAATTTCAGACGCTGGGTCACCGGAATCAGCGATGCTGCCACCAGCCACGAGTCTTCGCAGGAGCGCCCGGTAGGGATCAGCACACCGCCAAAGCCCAGACGATCCGCCGCTTGCGCGACCTGTTGCAGATAACCGTGGTCGACGGCACGAGCGCCTTCGGCGGTGCCAAGGTAATGGCCGTCGCCGTGGGTAGGCAGGAACCAGAAGATATTGAGGCTCATGGAGTGGTCTCCTTGGGGATTCGAATTACTGCGCTTTAGCCACAGCGGCCGGTGGTGTCCAGATCACGTCCTTGATGCTCAGCGGTTTGGGAATCAGCTTGAGCTGGAAGAACGTGTCAGCGATTTTCTGTTGTGCGGCGACCACTTCCGGGGTCAGGAACAGCGCGCCGTAGCCTTGGCGTTTGACCGAAGTCAGGGTGATGTCCGCCGGCAGGCCGAGCAGTGGCGCGACTTGCTGGGTCACGTCTTCAGGGTTGGCCTTCGACCACTCGCCGACTGCGCGCACTTCCTCGACGAGGGTCTTGATCACCTCGGGATTTTTCTGCGCATAAGGCTTGGTCGCGAGATAGAACTGGTGGTTGTCGACGATGCCTTTGCCGTCGCGCAGGGTGTGCGCTTGCAGTTGTTTCTCGGCGGCCGCCTGGTACGGATCCCAGATCACCCAGGCGTCGACGCTGCCCCGTTCGAACGCGGCGCGAGCATCGGCGGGCGGCAGGAATACAGTTTGAATGTCAGAGTATTTGAGGCCGGCGTCTTCGAGTGCACGCACCAGCAGGTAGTGGACATTGGAGCCTTTGTTCAGGACGACTTTCTTGCCCTTGAGATCGGCCACCGATTTGATCGGCGAGTCTTTCGGCACGAGGATCGCTTCACTGTTCGGTGCTGGCGGTTCGTAGGCGACGTAAAGCAGATCGGCGCCGGCCGCTTGAGCGAAGACTGGCGGGGTTTCGCCGGTGACGCCAAAGTCGATCGAGCCGACGTTCAGGCCTTCAAGCAGCTGCGGGCCGCCGGGGAATTCAGTCCATTGCACGTCGACGCCTTGAGCGGCAAGACGCTTTTCCAGCGTGCCTTTGGCTTTGAGCAGCACCAGCGTGCCGTACTTCTGATAACCGATCCGAAGGGTCTCGGCTTGAGCTTGAGTGATGGCGCCGAAGGTGACAGCCGCAGCAAACAGAGCGACCAGACCACGACGCAAAAATACAGTGCGCATAGCGCTCTCCTTTTTGCTGTTGGGTTTTGGCTGCACCTGCTTGCCCGTTAGCGGGCGAGTAAGGCCAGTACTTCAAATTTCGATGAGGCTTAAATGCTCCAGCGAGCACTCAACAAACGTTCGTTCAACAGGCCCGGCTCCAGCGGTTTCGGCCGGCGGGCCATGGCGCTGACAAACTGATCCAGCGCTTCATACAGTCGCTGCTCCAGCGCCGGTGCCAATTGCGCTGCAGCACTGCCTTCGCCGTAAGCGATCTGGCTGTCCTCGGCAAAAATCCCCTGAAGCATTTCCTGGGCTTTCAGCGCCGACAGCACCGGTTTGAGTGCGTAATCGACCACCAGCATGTGGGCGATGCTGCCGCCGGTGGCCATTGGCAAGACAATCTTGTGGTTCAAGGCGCGCTCCGGGAGCAGATCCAGCAGCGTCTTCAACGCGCCGGAAAACGAAGCCTTGTACACCGGTGTGGCGATCAACAGGCCGTCGGCGTTTTCGATCTGTTGCAGCAGGTCGAGCACTTTCGGGCTGTCGAAGCGGGCATGGAGCAAATCTTCGGCCGGGAAGTCCCGCACCTGATAACTCACCACTTCCACGCCTTGCTGCTGCAACCAACGTTGCGAGCGCTCCAGCAGCACCCCGGAGCGGGAGCGCAGGCTGGGACTGCCACCAAGTGAGACGACCAGCATTGAGACTATTCCTTAAGCGTTACAGGCGATTCGCAGGTTGCGATCTCGCTTCGATGGGAGTGACCTTACCAGCTCATTTATATATCCATAAATCATATTTATTCATTTGGTTATGCGTTTTGGAGATATACGGATCAGGTTATTCAAGACGAAAAAAAAGGCCGTCGAAACGGCCTGAAATCCCCTGCTATGTGGATGCCTCGAAAAGATCGCAGCCTGCGGCAGCTCCTACACGGACCGAAATCCCCCTGTAGGAGCTGCCGCAGGCTGCGATCTTTTGATCTTAACGATTCGGCTGTGGCGTCAGGCGCAGATACGGCTTCACCGCGCGATAACCCTTCGGAAAGCGCTGCTTGATCTCTTCCTCATCCTTGAGCGACGGCACGATCACCACCTCTTCACCGTCCTGCCAGTTGGCCGGGGTGGCCACCTTGTAGTTGTCGGTGAGTTGCAGCGAATCGATCACCCGCAGAATCTCGTGGAAGTTGCGCCCGGTGCTCGCCGGGTAGGTGATGGTCAGGCGAATCTTCTTGTTGGGATCGATGACGAACAGCGAACGCACGGTCAGCGTGTCGTTGGCGTTCGGGTGAATCAGGTCATACAGATCCGAAACCTTGCGATCGGCATCGGCCAGGATCGGGAAGTTGACGACGGTGTTCTGGGTTTCGTTGATGTCTTCGATCCACTTATGGTGTGAGTCCACCGGGTCGACCGACAGCGCGATGGCTTTGACGCCGCGTTTGCTGAACTCATCCTTGAGCTTGGCGGTGAAGCCCAGCTCCGTGGTGCACACCGGGGTGAAGTCCGCCGGGTGGGAGAACAGCACGCCCCAGCTATCGCCCAGCCATTCGTGGAAACGAATCTTGCCGGCGCTGGAATCCTGTTCGAAATCGGGGGCGATGTCGCCGAGTCTGAGGCTCATGGTCCTGCTCCTGATGAGTTGTTCGAAACCTCAACTCTAGCCCGGGTTTTGCCATCGTGAAAAAGAATAAATAAATAGATATCTAGATCATTAGTGAATATTAAACTTCTGTTCACTGGACGCTGGCAGGCATCCCAACGAACATCGGTCGCAAGGTTCGAGAAGGCCTTGAGTTGCTGTAAAGAGGGAAATCTCGAGGAGGGCTTACGGGGGTGAGCCTGACTCGAAAACGCAAAAGCCCCGTCCGGCGCGATGCCGGACGGGGCTTTTTTACATCAGGCTTTTTACATCAGATACAGGAGCGCGCTATTACAACAGCGGGATCGAGTAGCTGACGATCAGGCGGTTTTCGTCCTGGTCACGCTGACCTGGGATGTCGTTGCGCCACATAGCGTTTTTCCACATCACGCCAACGTTTTTCAGCGGGCCTTCAGGTACTACGTAACCAACGGTGATGTCGCGTTCCCACTCGGAACGGCCGGTCGCGTTGGTGCTGACTTGACGGTCGCCGACTTTACCGGTGGTGTCGATGTTATCGCCACGCAGGTAAACCACGCCGGCGGTCAGGCCTGGTACGCCAACTTTGGCGAAGTCGTACGAGTAGCGAGCTTGCCAGGTACGTTCACCTGCGCGAGCGAACTTGGCGATCTGCATGTCGGTGGTGATGTAAGCCGACGAGCCGTCACCCTGGTTCAGCCAAGGGAAGTCGCTGTTGCCGTTGCTGACCTGATAACCGCCACCGAAGGTGTGACCTTCAACGGTGTACAGGAACAAGCCGCTGTACAGGTTGTTGTCTACCTTGCCTTTGGTGATGCCAGTGCCGTAGTCACCGGTGGTGTAGTAGGCAGGGTCGTTACCGTTGGCGCCATCGTCACGGCTGTTGAAGTAACGGAAGTCAGACTTCAATACACCCGGGCCGATTGCCCAGTTGTGCACCAGACCCAGGAAGTGCTGCTTGTAGTAATCCTGCAGATTGCCGTAGTAGTACTGGGCAGTCAGGTCTTTGGTGATTTTGTAGTCGCCACCACCGTAGATGAACTTGTTGCTGTCACGACCGGCAGCGGTGTGAGCGTTGGAGCCAGCAATCGACAACTCTTCGTTGTTGCTGGAGTTACGGCCCTTGGCGTGCTCGATTTGACCAGCAACCAGCGTCAGATCCTTGATCTCGCTCGAAGTGATCTGGCCACCCTGGAAGGTTTGCGGCAGCATACGACCGTCGTTGGTCACGATGACCGGCAGTTTTGGCTGCAGGGTGCCCAATTTCAGTTCGGTCTGAGAGATCTTGGCTTTGGCAGTCAAACCCAGGCTGGAGAAGTTGTCGACCGCTTCACCGTTGGACTTGCTCGGGAATACAGTACCGCCATAGGAGGTCGACGTAGCACCGTTGGTGCCGCCACCCGAGTCCAGACGCACGCCCACCAGGCCGATGGCGTCGATACCGAAGCCTACGGTGCCTTGGGTGTAACCGGAGATGAAACGCAGATCGAAGCCTTGGCCCCATTCTTCTTGCTTGTTCTGAGCCTTGGCAGCTTTGGTATCGCCATCACGGTTATCAGTGTTGATGTAGAAGTTACGCAGCCCCAAAGTAGCTTTGCTGTCTTCGATGAAACCGGCGGCGCCTGCCTGCTGCGCCATAACCCCTACGGCCACAGCCAGGGCCAAGGTGGACTTGTTCATGTATCGCTCCTCTCGTTTCTAATTTTTTGCTTTTTTTACGGTCGGTTCCGGATCGATTGCCCGAAATCCTCAACGCTTGATCGCGACGGACCATTACCCCCAGTCAAAGCCGCGAAAGGATACCTCGGCATAGTCTTGAAAAGAATTGTTTCACTCTTTTTCAGAGCATCCAGGCATATATAAAGGCAACGCAGACTGGAGGTATCGGCTTCAACACCGATTCCTGAACCCTTCAGATTGTCGAGGGACAAAAATGCCAAAACACCGCAGCGTCTTTTGAATGCTGGACGGGTCTACTTTAGGCTTTCGCCGAAGAACATAAAAAGAATAAAAAGAGCAATAAGGCTTAGATTTTGGAATATAGAAAAAAGCGCAAAAAAAACCTTGCCGAGCGGCAAGGTTTTTTCAGGACTTGTTACAGGAAGCTGTAGGTGTAGTTGAAGATCAGGCGAGTCTGATCCTGATCGGCAATATTGATTTCGCTGCCGCGATAAACACCATTGCGCAAAGTCACACCAAAACCTTTGAGAGCACCCTGCTGAATGGTGTAATCGATACGCATGTCCCGTTCCCACTCGGACATATCGCTGCCGGTGCCATTCGTTGCCTTGATGTTGTCGCCATACAGGTAAGCGATCGAAGCTTTGAGGCCCGGTACACCCAGACCTGCGAAGTCGTAGGAGTACTGACCGAAGGTGGTGTTTTCACCGGCACGAACGAAACCGTTGATCATGGAGTCGGTGAACAGGTAGAAACTGGCGCCACCGGCACCTTCAGGGCGACCGTTGCCATCGACCACGTTGCCTTGGTTCAGGTAAACGAAGCCACCGTCATCGTTGACGCGTTGATGGCCAAGCAAGAAGGCATTGCCACCCAAGGTATAGGTGAACATGGCGCTCCAGGTCTTGTTATCGACCTCGCCCGGGGTCTTGGCATAACCACCGTTGTTATTGAAGCGGTAGCCTGCGTCCCCGTTCTTGCCATCGGAGCTGCTGTCGAAATAGCGGATATCGGTCTTGAACGACTGGTTGGTGCCGATCGGAAGCACATGTACCAGACCAAAGAAGTTCTGCTTGTAATAATCCTGCAGGTTCGAATGGTAGTACTGCAGGGTCAGGTCTTTGGTGACCTTCCAATCAGCACCGGCATAGCGGAACTGGTTGCTGTCCTGCGTCCCCCCGGCCACAGCGAGGCCGGTGCTGTTTGTCGAGGCGCGACCCACAGCGTGCTCGAGCTGACCAGCATTGAAGGTAACGTTGTCGATTTCCTTGGAGGTGATCGTGCCACCCTCGAAGGTTTGAGGCAGCAGACGGCTATCGTTCGCAACCAGAATCGGCAAGCTAGGTTGCAGAGCGCCACCCAGGTGAGCTTCGGTCTTGGACAGACGAGCCTTGACGTTACCCGCTACGCGGCTCCAGGACTGCGTTGCTGAACCGTCGGAATCACTTGGGCTGAACGAGTTATTGTCTGGGTGGTGCCCACGACCACCATCCAGGTGAATGCCGCTGAGCGCCTGCACATCAAGACCAAACCCGACCGTGCCCTGAGTGAAGCCGGACAGGTAATCAAACTTGAAGCCCTGCGCGGCTTCTCTCTGATCTGCGCCGCCATCACGGTTGTCGTTGTTGAAATACATGGTGCGGGAACTGATAGAAGCCTTGCTGTCTTCGATGAAACCCGCGGCACCTGCCTGCTGCGCCAATACCCCAAAGGCCACAGCCACGGCCAAGGTGGACTTATTCATTGTTAAGCTCCTCTCGTTTCTAATTCTTGTTGACCTGGCCCGGATCGATGCCCGGGTTCCAAAGGTTTGCGATTAGCGCCAGAGCGTGACCCACAAGTCAATCGTAACTTTGTGTGTCTACGACCAAGGTCTAATCAGCGGTTTTTTGGTCCATGCAGATTCATGAGCTCGTCATGAATCTGAAAAGAATGGATGCCTTCTTTTCTAATACCCTTTAGGAATTTAAAGCCCGTATTTGCACGCTCTGGTGCTCCCCCCCAACAACGCGCCGATCAATTCCTGAAGAGTATTAAGCTGCCCTGTCTGAACGGATTTGCCCTGAAACAATCCTGTAACAGTTTCATCACCCAGCAGCCAACCCAGCGCACTATCCGGATCAATTGTTACAGTTTGTGTGTCGGGAGATTTTTTTCACGCACGGCGCTGCCGCCGTCCCTGCCGGAATGCACAAAGTCATTTCAGGCGGGGATTTCAGCGGAGGGAATCAGAAGGAGAGGTTGAGACAGGAATGCACAACAGGTGCAGCGATGTGGGGACTTTAGCCTGCCCCACTCGCCACACCCTGATTAATCAAAGGGTCTTTTCGAAGATCTTCGAATTGCGCTGATAGTTGTACAGCGACGCCCGCGCCGCTGGCAGGCGTTCAACGCTGCTCGGTTCGAAGCCGCGCTCGCGGAACCAGTGCGCGGTACGGGTAGTGAGGACGAACAGTGTCTTCAAGCCCTGCGCCCGCGCGCGGGTTTCGATGCGTTCCAGCAGCTCATCACCGCGACCGCCATGGCGATACTCCGGATTCACCGCCAGGCACGCCAGTTCACCAGCGTCGGAATCGGCAATCTGATACAACGCCGCGCAAGCGATGATCATCCCTTCACGCTCGACCACGCTGAACTGCTCGATCTCGCGCTCCAGCACTTCACGCGAGCGACGCACCAGAATCCCCTGCTCTTCCAGCGGGCTGATCAGGTCGAGCAAGCCGCCGACGTCTTCAATCGCCGCTTCGCGCACCAGTTCGAATTGTTCTTGAGCGACCAGCGTACCGCCACCGTCACGGGTGAACAGTTCGGTCAGCAGCGCGCCGTCTTCGGCGTAACTGACGATATGGCTGCGCGCCACACCGCCACGGCAGGCCTCGGCGGCGGCATCGAGCAGTTCCGCCTGATAATTGCTGCTGCCCAGACGCTGCAAATGCGCCGGTACTTGCTGTGGACGCAACTCGCGCACCAGTTTGCCGTTCTCGTCGATCAGACCGAGGTCAGCACCGAACAGCAGCAGTTTGTCCGCGCCCAGATCGATGGCGGCGCGGGTGGCGACGTCTTCGCAGGCGAGGTTGAAGATTTCACCGGTCGGCGAGTAGCCCAGCGGCGACAGCAGGACGATCGAGCGTTCGTCGAGCAGGCGATTGATGCCCTTGCGGTCGACCCGGCGCACTTCGCCAGTGTGGTGATAGTCAACGCCTTCAAGCACGCCAATCGGCCGCGCGGTAACGAGGTTGCCGCTGGCCACGCGCAGACGCGAGCCCTGCATCGGCGACGACGCCATGTCCATCGACAAACGCGCTTCGATGGCGATGCGCAATTGGCCAACCGCATCGATCACACATTCCAGGGTCGCGGCATCGGTGATGCGCATGCCGTGGTGGTAATGCGGGGTCAGGCCACGTGCGGCTAGACGGGTTTCAATTTGCGGGCGCGAACCGTGCACCAGCACCAGGCGCACGCCGAGGCTGTGCAGCAGGACGATGTCGTGGACGATGTTGCCGAAATTCGGATGCTCCACGCCGTCGCCGGGCAGCATGACGACGAAAGTGCAGTCGCGGTGGGCATTGATGTACGGGGACGCGTGACGAAGCCAATTGACGTATTCGGGCATGAACCTGGGCCTGTAATAAATAGCAGCCGAAAAAGGGGCGAAACGGAAAACGCACAGCGGGCTGATGGTTATCGTCGGAACAGGCTTGGCGACACGCGCGCTCTCCTCATGAATACGGGGTGGATTACCACTAATTTAACAGCCCACCCCTGTAGGAGCTGCCGAAGGCTGCGATCTTTTGATCTTCAAAACAAAATCAAAAGATCGCAGCCTTCGGCAGCTCCTACAAGGGATGCGTTCAATTCTTCAGGCAGTAATGTTCAATCAGTTGCCGTAATAGATGCACGGTAGGCTGCAAACGTGACATTTCAAGGTACTCGCCGGGCTGATGCGCACAGGCAATGTCACCGGGGCCGAGCACGATGGTTTCGCAGCCAAGGCGCTGAAGATAAGGCGCTTCGGTGCCGAACGCTACTGCTTCGGCGCAGTGGCCGGTGAGCTTTTCGGCGATGCGCACCAGTTCGGCATCTTCAGACTGCTCGAACGACGGCACTTCCGGGAACAAAGGTTTGTAGTCGATCTTCACCTGATGCCGCTCAGCCACCGGGTTGAGTTTGCGCAGAATCTCCGCACGCAGGACTTTCGGGTCCATACCCGGCAATGGCCGCAGATCGAACTCCAGCGAACACTGGCCGCAGATACGGTTGGGATTGTCGCCGCCGTGGATGCAGCCGAAGTTCATCGTCGGTTGCGGCACGCTGAACTGCGGATTGTTGAATTCACGCTGCCACAGCAGACGCAGGCCGCGCAGTTCGCCGATCGCATCGTGCATGGCTTCGAGCGCGCTATGGCCCAGACGCGGATCCGACGAATGGCCGCTCTGCCCGAGAATGTCGATGCGCTCCATCATGATGCCTTTGTGCATGCGGATCGGCTTGAGCCCGGTCGGCTCGCCGATCACCGCCGCACGGCCCAGCGGGCGCCCGGCCTCGGCCAGAGCACGGGCACCGGACATCGAGCTTTCTTCATCGCAGGTGGCGAGGATCAGCAGCGGTTGCTTGAACGGTTGATCAAGCAGTGGCTGCACCGCTTCGATGATCAAGGCAAAAAAGCCCTTCATGTCGCAACTGCCCAAGCCGACCCAGCGGCCATCGACTTCGGTGAGCTTCAGCGGATCGGTCTGCCACAACGCATCGTCGTACGGCACCGTGTCGCTGTGCCCTGCCAGCACCAGCCCGCCGGGGCCGCTGCCGAAACTGGCGAGCAGGTTGAATTTGCCGGGGCTGACCTGCTGGATATCGCAGCTGAAACCCAGGTCACCCAGCCAACCGGCGAGCAAATCGATCACCGCACGGTTGGACTGGTCGAGGTTCGGTTGGGTGCAGCTGACCGATGGCGCGGCGATCAGCGCAGCGAACTGGTCTTGCATGGACGGCAAAGGCATCGCTGACTCCAACTCCCGAATTGAAGTCCATCATAGAACCATCCGGCGTCAGGAATAAACCGCCGCAGGGCGTAGGAAGTTTGAGTCCTGTACACTGCACGGCCTTGGCAGCCACATATTCCCTGGCTGCGCTCCCGATCCTGGATTTTCCGGCCATGCAGAAAGAAACCGAAATCAAACTCCGCGTCAGCCGCGAAACCCTCGCCGCCCTGCGCGAGCACCCGCTACTGAAAAAACGCAACAAAAGTGGCTGGGAACGCCGTGAGTTGATGAACCAGTACTTCGACACCCCCGAGCGCGATCTGGCCCAGGCCAAAGTCGCCCTGCGCCTGCGCAAGGACGGTGACGAAGTGATTCAGACCCTCAAGACCCGTGGCCAGAGCGTTGCCGGTCTGTCCGAACGCAATGAATACGACTGGAAATTGCCGAAAGCCAAGCTCGACGTGAAAAAACTCGACGGCGAATGCTGGCCCGAGTCGCTGGCCGAGCTGGACAAGAAAACCCTGAAGCCAATCTTCACCACCGATTTCGTCCGCGAACGCGCCGAAATCGCCTGGGGCCGTGGCAAAACCAAAGTGGTCATTGAAGCCGCGCTGGACCTCGGTCACGTGGTAGTCGGCAAACAGAAAGAAGAAATCTGTGAGCTGGAACTGGAATTGCGCGAAGGTGAGCCTGCCGCGCTGCTGGAACTGGCCGCCGAGCTGGCCGAAACCCTGGCACTGATGCCGTGTGACATCAGCAAGGCTGAGCGTGGCTATCGCCTGTACGACGCCAACAGTTACTCGCTGAGCCTGCCGGCGCCGGAGCTGACCCCGGAAACCCAACTCGACGACGCCTTCGCTGCGCTGAGCTGGCACTTGCTCGGCAGCAGCCAGCGTCTGGCTGAACAGTACCGTTTCAACGGCCACTGGCGCCTGTTGCTCGACTGGGTCGAAAACCTCGCCGAAATGCGCGCCCTGCTCAGCAGCCTCGGCCAGGCCGCGCCGCGTCAGTCGACTCACGATTTGCGCGTCGCGCTGGATGCGTTGCTGGAAGACTGGCGTCCGCTGGTGCAAGCCGGTATCGAAGATGAAGACGTACGCAAGGCTGCGCCGGAGCAGTTCCTGGAAGAACTCGAAGATCCGCGCTGGGGCCTGTTCTCGCTGAGCACGTCGCGCTGGCTGCTGGCTCGCACCTGGACCGCCGACCGCAACGTTCGTGGTAACCGTCAGGGCGGTGCGCAGTTGCACAGCTGGTTGCCACGCCTGTTGGGCGAAGAAGCCACGGCGCTGCAATTGCAGCGTTATCAGCAGCAGCCGGAAGATCTGGCTGAACAACTGCCGCGTATCGAGCGCATTCAGGTCTGGCTGCACCACGCACGTAATGTGCTGGATATCGCGGAAATGGATCGCCTGTACGGCGAGCTGAACAAACTGGCGCAACTGGCCAACGAGCCGACGATCACTGATGAACTGCTCGATGCACGCAAGCAGCAGGCGATTGCGGTTTACCAGAATCGCGCATGGAAAATGCTCCTGCGCATGTGACACCTCTGTGATGATCGTTCCCACGCTCCGCGTGGGAATGCAGCCCGGGACGCTCCGCGTCCCAAAGCGGACGCAGAGCGTCCATTGAGGCATTCCCACGCAGAGCGTGGGTACGATCAGTCAGTCTTTTGCTTTTCTGCTAGACCGGCAGGCTGGTGGTGGACTTGATCTCCGACAGCGCCACAATCGAATTCACTTCCTGAATCCCCGGCACCAGCGAAAGCTTCTCAAAGAAGAACCGCTCATACGCCTCGATGTCCGCCGCGACAATCCGCAGCAAAAAATCCACCGCGCCCATCAGCACATAACACTCCAGCACTTCCGGAAAGCCGCGAATCGCCTCGGTAAACTCGGTGAAGTTCGAACGCCCGTGGGCATTGAGTTTGATCTCGGCGAAGATCTGCGTGTTCAGGCCAATCTTCTTGCGATCAAGCAAGGTCACCTGGCCACGAATGATCCCCTCCTCCTTCATCCTCTGAATCCGCCGCCAGCAAGGCGATTGCGACAGGCCGACTTGCTCGGCGATCTGCGCACTCGAGAGCGATGCGTCCTCTTGCAGCAGGGCGAGAATCTTGCGGTCGTAACTGTCCAGCTCGCTGTGCATAGAAAAACCTTAATAACCGGGTTATGCGAATTGATCTTTTCAACAAGACGCCAATAACGCCGATCATAGCCAAGAAATACCCAGCACCGAATGTAAAAATTCCTCCAGAAATTTTGGAGACTCACCATGCCGCACCTCGAAGCCGTCACCACCGCGCCAACCCGCGCCGATGTCTGGAATGTCAGCAACGCTCATTGCCTGGCGCAGTATCAGATCCTCGCCGAGGCCGAGCCGGATCTGCTGGTGCGGGTGCTCAACCTGTTCGCGCTGCAGTTCCTCACGCCCGAGCAGGTCAATGTGCAGCGCATGGATGATCTGCTTTCGATCGACCTGGTCATGGGCGGGCTGAGCTGGCATCGCGCGCAGGTGATCGCGGAAAAACTTCGTAATCTGGTCAGCGTCTGTTCGGTGAACCTGCAAAACGCCGACAGTGCTTGGGAAGCGCCAGCGCAAGCGGCCGGCTGACAAATCCGGCAACGGCTTCGTCGGGTAGTGGCCCAACGGTCTGCAGGGCCGCGACTATCCTTTTGCGCACTGTCGTTCAAAAGGAAGCCCGCATGTCCGTTCAATTTGCCACTCAGGACCGCTGGCTGGATCTCAACGAGGTGTTGCGTGAACTGGTCGCCCAAGGCTTTATCGGCCAGGACGCGGCCGAGCAGGCGCTGAATGCCCGCCGTCGCCATGCCGCCCACGGCCAGAAGCATCCACTGGAGTTCATCGCCAGCCAGCAACTCGACGACCTCAGCCGGCCAGGCAAACACCTCGACCTGGAAAGCCTGACCCTGTGGCTGGCCCAGCAGGCCGGCCAACCGTACCTGCGCATCGACCCGCTGAAGATCAACGTCGCCGCCATCACGCCGTTGATGTCTTACGCCTTTGCGCAGCGACACAAGATTCTCGCCGTGGCGGTCGACCGCGATTCGGTTACCGTGGCCAGCGCCCAGCCTTACGTCACCGGTTGGGAGGCCGATCTCACCCACGTATTGAAGCTGCCGATCAGACGGGTGGTGGCCAACCCGGCGGATATCCAGCGCTTCAGCGTCGAGTTCTTCCGCCTGGCCAAATCGGTCAGTGGCGCCAGCAATGCCGATGCCCAGAGCGGCAACCTCGGCAACTTCGAACAACTGCTCAACCTCGGCGCCAGCGATCAGGAGCCGGACGCCAACGACGCGCACATCGTCAACATCGTCGACTGGCTGTTCCAGTACGCCTTCCAGCAGCGCGCCAGTGATATCCACATCGAACCGCGGCGCGAACAAGGCACCGTGCGCTTTCGCATCGACGGCGTGCTGCACAACGTCTATCAATTCCCGCCGCAGGTGACCATGGCGATTGTCAGTCGCCTGAAAAGCCTCGGGCGGATGAACGTCGCCGAGAAGCGCAAACCCCAGGACGGCCGGGTCAAGACCAAGACCCCGGACGGCGGCGAAGTCGAGTTACGGCTTTCAACGCTGCCCACCGCGTTTGGCGAAAAAATGGTCATGCGGATTTTCGACCCGGAAGTGCTGCTCAAGGATTTCGATCAACTGGGTTTCAGCGCCGACGATTTGCGCCGCTGGCAAGACATGACCCGCCAGCCCAACGGCATCATTCTGGTCACCGGGCCGACCGGCTCAGGCAAAACCACCACGCTGTACACCACACTGAAAAAACTGGCGACGCCGGAGGTCAACCTGTGCACCATCGAGGACCCGATCGAAATGGTCGAACCGGCGTTCAACCAGATGCAGGTGCAACACAACATCGACCTGAGTTTCGCTGCCGGGGTGCGCGCGCTGATGCGGCAAGACCCGGACATCATCATGATCGGCGAGATCCGCGACCTGGAAACCGCTGAAATGGCGATTCAAGCAGCGCTCACCGGGCACCTGGTGTTGTCGACTCTGCACACCAACGACGCCCCCAGCGCCATCAGCCGTCTGCTCGAACTCGGCGTGCCGCATTACCTGATAAAAGCCACCGTGCTCGGCGTCATGGCCCAGCGCCTGGTGCGCACCTTGTGTCCGCATTGCAAGGCACCGCTGACGCTCGAAGACGAAGACTGGCAAACCCTGACCCGCCCGTGGCAAGCACCGTTGCCGGGTAATGCGCAACGGGCCATCGGTTGCGTGGAATGTCGCGACACCGGTTATCGCGGCCGCGCCGGGGTCTACGAGATCATGCAACTGAGCGACAGCCTCAAGGCGTTCATCACCCCGGACGCCGACCTCACCGCGATTCGCCGACAGGCGTTCAAGGAAGGCATGCGCAGTTTGCGATTGTCCGGGGCGCAGAAAGTCGCGGCGGGGCTGACGACGGTGGAAGAAGTGCTGCGGGTGACGCCGCAAAGCGAGCAGAAATAGGCCGCCACGGAACCGGATCGGGGAAATGGCGATCCAAGGCCCTAGTTAACCCCCAGGAGTCATCTCATCATGCGTCTCAAACTTGCTGTCGCCACTCTGGCCTTGCTGTCCCTTCCCGTTGGTTCGGCCATGGCGGACAGCTTTTGGCGTAACGTCATCTCGTCCGGTGCCACCACCGGTTCGACTTACCTGACCTTCAAGGATCACAAGCTGATCATCGCCGCACAGGACGATGCCGGCAGTTTCGTTGCCAGTGATGGCGGCATTCGCGGGCCATATCTGGAAGCCGCAATGCAGAAAGTCCGCGCCGACAATCCGGGCCTGCAGGCGACCGATATGGAATTGGCGAATGCGATCCTGGCGAAGAACGCGGTGGCTTCCGAGTAAGCCTGGCCCCAACAAAAATGCCGCTCGATCGAGCGGCATTTTTTTAAAGCAAAATCAAAAGATCGCAGCCTTCGGCAGCTCCTAAAAGGATCAGGGTAGGAGCTGCCGAAGGCTGCGATCTTTTGATCTTCAGCGGTAATCGTCCACCGGGACACAGGCGCAAAACAGGTTGCGATCGCCGTAAACGTTATCCACCCGATTCACCGCCGGCCAATACTTGTGCGCCTTGGTGTGCGCGTCGGGGGTGATGCCTTGTTCAATACTGTAAGGCCGCTCCCAAACCCCGGTGACATCCGCCAGGGTATGCGGTGCCCGTTTCAACGGGTTGTCCTCGGCCGGCCAGTTGCCATTCTGCACTTCGGTGATTTCTGCGCGAATACTCAGCATGGCGCCGATAAAACGATCCAGTTCCGCTTTCGACTCGCTCTCGGTCGGCTCGACCATCAAGGTGCCCGGCACCGGGAAGGACATGGTCGGCGCATGGAAACCGTAATCCATCAGGCGCTTGGCGACGTCTTCTTCGCTGATCCCGGTCAGCGCTTTCAAGGGCCGCAGGTCGAGAATGCATTCGTGAGCCACGCGCCCGTTGCGCCCGGTGTACAACACCGGGAACGCACCCGATAAATGCTCGGCCAGATAGTTCGCCGCCAGAATCGCCACTTCGCTGGCATCCGCCAGTTGCGGGCCCATCATGGCGATGTACATCCAGCTGATTGGCAAAATGCTCGCACTGCCCCAGGGCGCCGCGCTGACCGCGCCGTTCTGCGCCAGTGGCCCGTCGATCGGCACCACCGGGTGATTGGCGACGAACGGCGCCAGATGCGCACGAACACCGATCGGCCCCATGCCTGGCCCACCGCCGCCATGGGGGATGCAGAAGGTCTTGTGCAAATTCATGTGCGACACATCAGCGCCGATGTCCGCCGGCCGCGCCAGCCCGACCTGCGCATTGAGGTTGGCGCCGTCCATGTAGACCTGACCGCCATGCTTGTGGATAACCTCGCAGATCTCGCTGATGCCCTCCTCGTACACACCGTGGGTCGACGGATAGGTCGCCATCAGGCATGACAACTTATCCCCAGCCTCGGCGGCTTTCGCTTTCAGATCCTCCAGATCGACGTTGCCCGCCTCGTCGCACTCGACGATCACTACGCGCATCCCGGCCATTTGCGCCGAGGCCGGGTTGGTGCCATGGGCCGAGGACGGAATCAGGCAGATCTCCCGCGCTCCCTGCTGACGGCTCTCGTGATACTTGCGGATCGCCAGCAACCCGGCGTACTCACCCTGAGCGCCAGAATTGGGCTGCATGCAGATCGCATCGAACCCGGTGATTGCGCACAGCCAACGCTCCAGTTCCTCGATCATCAGCGTATAACCGACTGCCTGCTCACGCGGCGCGAACGGATGCAGGTTGGCGAACTGCGGCCAAGTGATGGGGATCATTTCGCTGGTGGCGTTGAGTTTCATGGTGCACGAGCCCAACGGAATCATCGATTGATTGAGCGCCAGATCCTTGTTTTCCAGTTGTTTGAGATAGCGCAGCATCTCGGTTTCGCTGTGATGGGCGTTGAACACCGGGTGGCGCAGGTACGGTGTGTTGCGCTGGAGGTTGTCGGGGATGCCCGAAGTCAGGGGTTCCCCGTCGAGTTCCTCGACGTTCAACCCATGATCGGCGCCGAGCAGCACATCGAACAATTTCGCCACGGTGCGTTCATCGCAGGTCTCATCGAGGCTCAGCCCGACCCGACCGCGCCCGAGAATCCGCAGGTTGATCTGCGCAGCCTGGGCGCTTTCGATGATCGCCGTTTGCGCCCCGCCGACCTCCAGCGTCAGCGTATCGAAGAACTGCACATTGACCCGACTGATGCCCTTGCGCTCAAGCCCGGCGGCCAGAATGCAGGTCAGCCGATGCACGCGTTGGGCGATGCGTTTCAAACCTTCCGGCCCGTGATACACCGCGTAAAAACTGGCGATGTTGGCCAGCAGCACCTGGGCGGTGCAGATGTTCGAGTTGGCCTTCTCGCGGCGGATATGTTGCTCGCGGGTTTGCAACGCCATGCGCAACGCGACGTTGCCCCGGGCATCTTTCGACACGCCGATGATCCGCCCCGGAATCGCCCGTTTGTATTCCTCGCGGCTGGCAAAGAACGCCGCGTGCGGGCCGCCATACCCCATCGGCACGCCAAAGCGCTGCGATGAACCGAACACCACATCGGCGCCCAACTCACCCGGCGGCGTCAGCAATAGCAAACTGAGCAAATCCGTGGCGACGCAGGCCAGCGCTTGCTGCGCATGCAAGTGATCGATCAGCGGGCGCAGATCACGCACCTCGCCATGGGTATCGGGATACTGCAACAGCGCACCGAACACCTGGTGCAGTTTGAGGTTATCCACAGCATCGACGATCAATTCGAAGCCGAAACCTTCGGCGCGGGTCTGCACCACCGAAATGGTTTGTGGATGGCAGTTTTCATCGACGAAGAACAGATTGCTCTTCGCCTTCGCTACGCGCTTGGCCAGCGCCATGGCTTCCGCCGCCGCCGTGGCCTCATCGAGCAAAGACGCGTTGGCCAGTTCCAGACCGGTGAGGTCGATGGTCAGTTGCTGGAAATTCAGCAGGGCTTCGAGCCGGCCCTGGGCGATCTCCGGTTGATACGGGGTGTACGCGGTGTACCAGCCGGGATTTTCCAGGACGTTGCGCAAGATGACCGTGGGCGTGAGGGTGCCGTGATAGCCCATGCCGATCAGGCTGGTCCAGACCTGATTCTGCTCGGCGTAACCGCGCAGTTTGGCCAGCGCCGCTTGTTCGTCGAGGGCCGGTGGCAGATCCAGTGCGCGGTTAAGGCGGATGGCCGGCGGTACCGTCTGTTCGATAAGCTCAACCCGACTGCCAAGGCCGAGGCTGTCGAGCATCGCCTGCTGTTCGGCGGCATCGGGGCCGAGGTGACGGCGCAGGAAGGCATCGGGATCGCGTAACTGGCTCAGGGATGGCAACTGGGACATGACGGGCTCTCTCTAGGCTGGCGCTCGGCGTCAATGCAACACGGTCAAACCAGCATAGCAGCCCACATCGCCGTCAATTTTCAGAGCAACCCCTTTCCCCCTGTGGGAGCGAGCAGGCTCGCTCCCACAGGGGGAAATCATCGTGCATAAAAAAGCCCCGACGGGTCGGGGCTTTGGGTATTGCTTAAAGCTTACTCTCCGATGGTAGCCTTGTACGCCGCTGCATCCAGTAGCTTGTCCAGCTCGGCCTTGTCGCTTGGCTTGATTTTGAAGATCCACGCAACGTACGGGTCGGAGTTCAGCAGTTCCGGCGAACCGCCAAGATCTTCGTTGATCGCGATGACTTCACCGCTGACCGGCGAATAGATGTCGGAAGCAGCTTTCACCGACTCGACCACGCCGGCCACATGACCAGCCTCAAACACTTTACCCACTTCAGTCAACTCGACGAACACCACATCGCCCAGCGCTTCCTGCGCGTGATCGCTGATGCCCACGGTGACGGTGCCGTCGGCTTCCAGACGGGCCCATTCATGACTTTCGGCAAAACGCAGTTCAGCGGGGATATTGCTCATCTTCGGTGTCCTCGGAATTGGGTCAGCGGTCATGCCCGCCGGAAAAAGGTTAGATCAAAGTTTTGCCATGGCGTACGAAGGTCGGTTTGACCACCCGTACCGGGTACCACTTGCCACGGATTTCCACTTCGGCGCGGTCGGCGGTTGCCATCGGAACACGCGCCAGGGCAATCGATTTGCTCAGCGTAGGAGAGAAACTACCACTGGTGATCTCCCCTTCGCCAACATCGGCGATGCGAACCACTTGATGGGCGCGCAAAACACCACGTTCTTCCAGCACCAGACCGACCAGTTTGTGCGCGACGCCGGCGGCTTTTTCCGCCTCCAGCGCAGCACGGCCGATGAACTGGCGCGAGGCCGGTTCCCAGGCAATGCTCCAGGCCATGTTCGAGGCCAGTGGCGAAACGTCCTGATGAATGTCCTGACCGTACAGGTTCATCCCGGCTTCAACCCGCAAGGTATCGCGGGCACCGAGGCCGATCGGGGAAATGCCGGCGCCAACCAGGTCGTTGAAGAACCCCGGCGCCTGATTGGCCGGCAGGCAGATTTCCAGACCATCTTCACCGGTATAACCGGTACGCGCGATGAACCAGTCACCGTCGGTGTAGCCTTCGAAGGGTTTGAGGTGCTGGATCAGCGTGGCGCGGGACTGGGTCACCAGTTCGGCAATCTTGTGCCGGGCCTGCGGGCCCTGAATGGCGAGCATCGCCAGCTCGGAGCGCTCGTGCAGTTGCACGTCAAAACCGTCGCGCTGCGCGTTCATCCAGGCCAGATCCTGATCGCGGGTGGAGGCGTTGACCACCAGACGATAAGCGTCATCGAGGCGGTAGACGATCATGTCGTCAACAATGCCGCCGCGCTCGTTGAGCATGGTGCTGTACAACGCACGGCCGGGGCGGTGCAGACGATCGACGTCATTGGCCAGCAAATGCTGCAGCCAGGCCTTGGCCTGGGTGCCGGTGACATCGATCACGGTCATGTGGGATACATCGAACACCCCGCAGTCGCGGCGCACTTCGTGGTGCTCCTCGACCTGCGAGCCGTAATGCAGTGGCATGTCCCAACCGCCAAAATCGACCATCTTCGCGCCGAGGGCGAGATGCAGGTCATACAGAGGCGTACGCTGTCCCATGGGTTTCTCCTTCCGGGCGTGGCGAAGGTGCGGACAGCCGCTGTACGGGGTGAAAGCCGCGAAATAGAAGGCTTTCAGCCGATTTCAGCGAACGGGTCTGTCAGACGAACCGCACCGAATGCCGCGCATTGTAGCCGCATGATTCAGGACTGACGACTAAGTGTTTCGGTGCGCCGAGCGGCGGATCAATCCGATAACCGGCAATAAGCCGACCAGAACCAGCGTCAGCGCCGGCAACGATGCCCTCGCCCATTCGCCCTCGCTGGTCATTTCAAAGATCCGCACCGCTAGCGTGTCCCAGCCAAACGGGCGCATCAGCAGGGTCGCGGGCATTTCCTTGAGCACATCGACAAACACCAGTAACGCCGCACTCAACGTGCCGGGCAGCAACAGCGGCAGATACACTTTGAAAAACAGTCGCGGCCCACTGACACCCAGGCTACGTGCTGCTTCGGGCAAAGAGGGCCGTATACGCGCCAGACTGCTTTCCAGCGGCCCATAAGCCACGGCAATAAAGCGCACCAGATAGGCCATCAGCAACGCCGCCAGACTGCCCAGCAGCAAAGGCTTGCCCGCACCACCGAACCAAGCGGAGAGCGGAATCACCAGTTCGCGATCCAGATAACTGAACGCCAGCATGATCGACACGGCCAGCACCGAACCCGGCAAGGCGTAGCCCAGGTTGGCCAGACCAACACCCGAGTTGATCGCCTGTGTCGGCGCCAGCCGCCGGGCAAACGCCAGCAGCAGCGCAACACTGACGGTAATCAGCGCTGCCATGCCGCCCAGATACAGGGTGTGCAGGATCAGCCCGGCATAGCGCTCATCCAGATCGAAACGGCCGCGCTGCCAGAACCAGACGATCAGTTGCAGCAGCGGAATGACGAAGGCGCAGGCGAACACCAGGCCGCACCAGCTCATCGCCGCGAACGCCTTGAGCCCGTGCAAGTGATACAGCGCTTTCACCCGTGGCCGCTCGGTGCTTGCCCGGTTGGCGCCGCGTGCTCGACGCTCGCCGTAGAGCACCAGCATCACCACCAGCAGCAACAGGCTGGCCAGTTGCGCCGCGCTCGACAGGCTGAAGAAGCCGTACCAGGTCTTGTAGATCGCCGTGGTGAAGGTGTCGAAGTTGAACACCGACACCGCGCCGAAATCCGCCAGGGTTTCCATCAGCGCCAACGCCACGCCGGCACCAATGGCCGGACGCGCCATCGGCAACGCGACACGCCAAAAGGCCTGCCATGGCGACTGGCCGAGCACCCGCGCCGCTTCCATCAGGCCCTTGCCCTGGGCAAGGAATGCAGTGCGCGCCAACAGGTAAACGTAGGGATAGAAAACCAGCACCAACACCACAATCACCCCGCCGGTGGAGCGCACCCGTGGCAGCCGCAGGCCCGTGCCGAACCATTCGCGCAGCAGGGTTTGCACCGGGCCGGCAAAATCCAGCAGGCCGACGAAAACGAAGGCCAGCACGTAGGCGGGAATGGCAAAGGGCAGCATCAACGCCCAATCGAGCCAGCGCCGACCGGGGAATTCGCAGAGGCTGGTGAGCCAGGCGAGGCTGACACCCAGCAGCGTCACACCGACACCGACGCCAACGACCAGCGTCAGGGTGTTGCCGAGCAGACGCGGCATCTGGGTTTGCCACAAGTGCGACCAGATTTGCTGGTCGATGGTCTGCCAGGAGAGCAGCAGAACGCTCAGGGGCAACAGCACCAGCGCGGCGATGGCGAAGACGATGGGGTACCAGCGGCGTTGGGCGGGGTGGGCCACTTCGAAGGTCTCGCGGGAAAATCGTGGAGTTTAGGGAAAAAAGCAAAAAGATCGCAGCCTTCGGCAGCTCCTACAGGTGATCTCATGTAGGAGCTGCCGAAGGCTGCGATCTTTTGCTCTCTACAGCAGCAGACTCAGTTCCAGCCCGCCCGATCCATCATCCGGATCGCCTCAGCCTGACGCTTGCCCGCCACTTCCACCGGCAAGGTATCAGCGACAAACTTGCCCCACGCCGCCACTTCTTCCGAAGGTGCCACCGCCGGGTTGGCCGGGAACTCCTGGTTCACGTCAGCGAAAATCTTCTGCGCCTCAGGCGTGGTCATCCATTCAACCAAAGCCTTGGCTGCTTCCGGGTGCGGAGCGTGCTTGGTCAGGCCAATGCCCGACAGGTTCACGTGCACGCCACGATCGGCCTGATTCGGCCAGAACAGTTTCACCGGCAGCTCTGGCTTTTGCTTGTGCAGACGACCGTAGTAGTAGGTGTTGACGATGCCGACATCGCACTGCCCGGCGTTGATCGCTTCAAGCACTGCAACGTCATCGGAGAACACGTCGGTGGACAGGTTGTTGACCCAGCCCTTGAGAATCTTCTCGGTCTTCTCGGCGCCATGGACTTCGATCATGGTCGCAGTCAGCGACTGGTTGTAGACCTTCTTCGCGGTGCGCAGGCACAGACGCCCTTCCCAGTTTTTGTCGGCCAGCGCTTCGTAGGTGGTCAGCTCACCCGGCTTCACGCGTTCGGTGGAGTAGGCGATGGTCCGCGCGCGCAGGCTCAGGCCGGTCCAGGCGTGAGTGGACGAGCGATATTGCAGCGGAATGTTGGCGTCGATGGTTTTCGAGGTGAACGGCTGAAGGATGCCCATCTGCTCGGCCTGCCAGAGGTTGCCGGCGTCAACGGTGAGCAACAGGTCGGCAGTAGCGTTTTCACCTTCGGCCTTGATGCGCTGCATCAGCGGCGCTTCCTTGTCGGTGATGAACTTGATCTTCACCCCGGTTTTCGCGGTGTAAGCATCGAACACTGGTTTGATCAGCTCATCGATGCGCGACGAGTAAACCACCACTTCATCAGCGGCCTGGGCCGTTGTGCTGCCGATCAGGGTCAAGGCCAGTGCGGTCAGAAGACGCTTGGGTGCCAACATGGGAGTGGTCTCTCGGTCGGAAAATGTGGGCCAAATGATAAGGACTCACATTTACCAGCTCAATCGATCACTTGGGCAAGGAGTTACCAGATGTTGCACAGCCTGAAATTTGTGGTGGCTGTTCTGGCCCTTCGCGAGCAGGCTCGCTCCCACATTGGAATGCATTTCAAATGTGGGAGCGAGCCTGCTCGCGAAGAGGCCATCAGCCTCAATGGAGAGGTCAGGGTTTGGCGAGGGCCGGAAGATCGCCGGTCAAGCCAAGGGCTTCACGCACAAATAGAGCTTTCGCCTCCGGCATCTGCTCCACCAGCTTCAACCCGGCATTACGCAACCAGCGCACCGGCAACGGATCGGCCTGGAACAACCGCTCAAACCCTTCCATCGCCGCCATCAGCGCCAGGTTGTGCGGCATGCGGCGGCGTTCGTAACGGCTCAGCACCTTCACATCCGCCAAACGCTCACCGCGCTCCGCCGCCTGCAACAGCACTTCCGCCAACACCGCCGCATCAAGGAAACCCAGGTTGACACCCTGCCCCGCCAACGGGTGAATGGTGTGCGCCGCATCACCGATCAACGCCAGGCCTTCAGCCACGTAACGTTTGGCATGACGCTGACGCAGCGGCACGCACAGTCGCGGATCGGCACTGATGACTTCGCCGAGACAACCTTCAAAGGCACGCTCCAGCTCTCGGCAGAAATCCGCTTCATCCAGCGCCATCAAGCGCTCGGCTTCGCTCGGCTTGGTCGACCAGACGATCGAACACCAATCCTGCTGCCCCTCACGCTCCAGCGGCAGAAACGCCAATGGCCCGTAATCGGTAAAGCGCTGCCACGCGGTCATTTGGTGCGGTTTGCTGCTGCGCACACTGGTGACGATGGCGTGATGCAGATAATCCCACTCGCGCGTGGCCACCCCGGTGAGGCGGCGGACCGCCGAATTGGCACCGTCCGCCGCGATCACCAACGGCGCACGCAACTGGCGACCATCGGCCAGCGTCAGCAACCAGTCATCGCCCGAGCGGCGCATCTGCTCCAGCCGCGCATTGGCCAGCATGCCCAGATCGCAATCGTGCAAACGGTCGAGCAAGGCATCCTGCACCACGCGGTTTTCGACGATATGACCAAGCACATCGGCATGCACGCTGCTTGCCGAGAAATGAATCTGCCCGGTGCCGCTGCCGTCCCAGACATGCATGTCGGTGTACGGGCTACTGCGCCGCTTGGCGATGCCTTCCCAGACGCCGAGGCGTTCAAGAATGCGCTGGCTGGCTGCCGACAAGGCACTTACTCGCGGCTCAAAAGCGGCTTCGGCGTCGAAGGGTTTGACGCTCAGCGGGCTGCCGTCGAGCAGCAGGACTTCCAGCCCGCTGTCCTGCAACGCCAGCGCCAGGGCGCTGCCGACCATTCCGGCTCCGACAATCAGCAGATCTGCGCGCATTTCCATGCTTTAAGCCTGTCTCGCTTGCGGCTTGAGCCGCACGTAAAGGGTTTTACCGACCCGCGCCACGAGGTTGCCGGCGCCGTCATGAATGTCGACCTGCAACTGCGGCAGGTATTTCTCGCCATTGGCGGTTTGCCGGCGGATCTCGGCGAGCAGTGTCTCGTCGATGGTGAACCGGGCGAACACCGGGCCTTTGCCCGGTGCAATGAAGTCGATATCGGCAGCCTTGTCCCAGACGATGTAGCGCGAGCCGAGGTTTTCCATGAGCATCAGCATGAAGAACGGATCGACCATCGAATACAGACTGCCGCCAAACTGCGTGCCGACATAGTTACGGTTGTACCAGCCCAGCCCCATCGACACCTGAACGTCGCGGAAGTCATCGCTGATATGCCGAACCCGAACACAGGCGCCAAGGTACGGCGGGTAGAACGTCATCACCCAGCGCATCAGTCGCGCCTTGCCGAATTTTGCGGTCAGCCACTTAAGCATCCGGACGCGTTCCCAACCCCATCGCCTGACGGGCAAACCAGCGCTTGGCCGGCGGCAACAGGTCGAGGCCGAGCAGGCCGATGTTACGCCCCAGCGAAACCAGCGGTTGTGTGCTGCCGAACAAGCGCGTGACCTGATCGGAGAAACCGACGGTGAGATCCTGATCGAGACGCTGACGCTCGCGATACGCCTGCAACGTGGCGAAGTCGCCCAACGGCTTGTCGCTGGCCAACAGCGCAGCGGCCAAGGCATCAGCGTCGCGCAGCGACAGGTTGAAACCCTGGCCGGCAATCGGGTGCAGGCTGTGCGCCGCGTTACCAAGCACGGCCAGGTGCGAGCGCACTTGTTCTTCGGCTTCGACCAGCGACAACGAATACAAATGCCGCGCACCAACCTGTTTCAGCGTGCCGAGGCGATAACCGAACACCCCCTGCAATTCGCTGAGGAAATCACGCTCGCTCAAATCCGCCAGACGTTGCGCGTCCATGCCCAGACGGGTCCAGACCAATGCGCAGCGGTTGTCCGGCAGCGGCAGCAAGGCCATCGGCCCTTCGTCGGTGAAGCGCTCGAAGGCCATGCCGTTGTGTGCTTCGCTCGGGGTGATGTTGGCGATCAGCGCGCTCTGGTTGTACGGACGCTTGCGCACGTTGATGCCCAACTGTTCGCGCAGCCCGGAACGACCGCCATCGGCAAGCACCGCGAGGTCGCATTCAAGGGTGGTTTCATCGTTGAGGGTCAGGCGATAGCCGTCGGGCAGCGGTTCCATGCGCGTGACTTCCGCCGGGCAGCGCCAACTGATTACGTCTTTGTCGATGTGTTGCCACAGGCACTGGCCGAGCCAGGCGTTTTCCACCACGTAACCGAGCGCAGGCACGCCTTCTTCCATCGCCGACAAGCGCGCGGTGGAGAAACGGCCACGGTCGGACACGTGAATCTGTTTGATCGGCTCGGCGCGACGGGAGATTTCCTGCCACACGCCCAGCCGTTGATAAATCTGCCGCGAACCGAAGGACAGCGCCGATGAACGGGCGTCGTAGCTCGGCTGCCAACTGTCGCCCGGTGCAAACGGTTCGATCAGCACGATCTTCCAGCCACAGGCCTTGGCCCCGGCCTGCAAGGCCAACGCCAGACTGGCGCCGACCAGGCCGCCACCGATGATTGCCAGATTGACTCGACTCATGCCGCGTGTGTCCTTGCTTGCGCCATCAGCGCTTCGATTTCAGCGACGGTTTTCGGCACGCCGCTGGTGAGGATTTCACAACCGGTTCTGGTCACCACCACGTCGTCCTCGATGCGTACGCCAATGCCGCGCCATTTCTTCGCGACGTTCTGATTGTCCGGGGCGATGTAGATGCCCGGCTCCACGGTCAGCGCCATGCCGACCTCGAGCACTCGCCATTCGCCGCCGACCTTGTACTCGCCAACGTCGTGTACATCCATGCCCAGCCAGTGACCGGCGCGGTGCATGTAAAAGGCTTTATAAGCTTCGCTGGCGATCAACTCGTCGACCTCACCCTGCAGCAAACCGAGTTTCACCAACCCCGTGGTGATAACGCGAACCGTGGCTTCGTGCGCCTGATTCCAGTGCTTGTTCGGGGCGATTTCGGCGAACGCGGCTTCCTGCGAGGCCAGCACCAACTCATAGATCGCTTTCTGCTCGGGCGAAAACTTGCCGTTGACCGGCCAGGTGCGGGTGATGTCACTGGCGTAGCAGTCGATCTCGCAACCGGCGTCGATCAATACCAGGTCGCCGTCCTTGAGCAGCGCGTCATTCTGCTGGTAATGCAGGATGCAGCTGTTGCGCCCGGCGGCGACGATCGAGCCGTAGGCCGGCATCTTCGCCCCACCCTTGCGGAATTCGTAATCGAGTTCGGCTTCGAGGCTGTACTCGTAAAGCCCGGCCCGGCTGGCCTGCATCGCGCGGATATGGGCTTGCGCCGAGATCCGTGCGGCTTCGCGCATCACCTTCACTTCTGCCGCCGATTTATACAGGCGCATGTCATGCAGCAGATGATCCAGGGCAACGAATTCGTTCGGCGGCTGGGCGCCGAGGTGCGCCTTGGAGCGGATCACATTGATCCAGTCCATCAGGTGCCGATCGAATTCCGGGTTGCTGCCCATCGCCGAATACACCCGGTCGCGGCCTTCGATCAGGCCCGGGAGGATGTCGTCGATATCGGTAATAGGGAAAGCGTCGTCGGCACCGAAATCGCGGATCGCGCCTTCCTGGCCTGCGCGCAAGCCGTCCCACAATTCGCGTTCGGCGTTGCGCTCACGGCAGAACAGCACGTACTCGCCATGTTCACGGCCGGGCATCAAGACGATGACGGCTTGCGGCTCTGGGAATCCGCTGAGGTACTGGAAGTCGCTGTCCTGACGGTAGACATGCTCGACGTCGCGGTTGCGAATTGCCACCGCGGCGGCAGGCAGGATTGCGATGCTGTTGGGTTCCATCTGCGCCATCAGGGCCTTGCGGCGACGGCTGTATTCCGCTTTCGGGATATGGGTCATGGGCAGATGGCTTTCCCTGGCACGCGATTAATGCAGCGACGGCTTGGCGGCTGGCGGCACGTCGGCTTTCTTGGTTTCCGAGAACAGCAGCAGCGGCGCGACGCGCAGGTATTCCATGACTTCCATGTAGTCGGTTTCGCCGTCTTCGGATTCTTCGAGGGCGTCTTGCACCTGAGAGATCGCCGCCAGATCCTGCAGCACTTCGGTGGCTTCAGTGCTGAGCATGCTGCTGTCGCGGCAGTTCAGGCCGAAACCGCTGAGGAAGCCTTGGCACCATTGGCCCAGAGCAGCGGCGCGGTCAGTCAGCGGCGCGTCATCGGTCGGCAGCAGCAGAACGACAGTGACGTCGTCGCCGGTCAGCTCGCCTTTGACCATCTCTTGCAGGCCGATCAAGGCGTTGCGGACATTGTCCTGCGGTTCGCTTTCGAGCAACTCGGCAGCATCAATCAGCCACTCTTCGGCATTGAAGCCGGCACCGGCGCAACTGCGCCCGAGCAGCAGGCCATGCAGTTCGGCAGGCGAGACGTTGTGGCCGCTGGAAGTCAGCAGGGTGGCAAAGGCTTGGTACGGGGAATTCGCATTGGTCATGGGCAGCTAGGCGCCAGACGGCGCTATGTCTAGAATGAAGGCCTTGTATCCTACATCGACAGACTCGCCAAGACTATTAAAGGCTGTCCGCCAGCTATCTCCCATCAGACGAACACGTGGACACAATGGAAGACACCGACCTGCAAGCGCTGATGGCCAGACTCGAACTGCTGATTGGCCGAGTCGAGCAACTAAAGAGTCAAAATGCACTCTTACTAGCTCAGGAAAAAACCTGGCGCGAGGAACGCGCTCACCTCATTGAAAAAAACGAAATCGCCCGGCGTAAGGTCGAATCGATGATTTCGCGCCTCAAGGCCCTGGAGCAAGACTCATGAGTTCAAGCAATAGCGTCACCGTGCAGATCCTCGACAAAGAGTATTCGATCATCTGCCCGCAGGAAGAACGCAGCAATCTGGTGAGTGCCGCGCGCTACCTGGATGGCAAGATGCGCGAGATCCGCAGCAGCGGCAAAGTCATCGGTGCCGACCGTATCGCCGTGATGGCCGCGCTGAACATCACCCACGACCTCTTGCACAAAGAAGAGCGTCCGGATATCCAGGCCAGCGGTTCGACCCGTGAACAGGTGCGCGACTTGCTCGATCGTGTCGATCTGGTGCTCGCCGACGATCAGAACACCAGCAAGGGCTGATTCAACCGGCCGCTTGCGGTATACTCGCGGCACTCCCTGGGGTGCTTGCCAGTTGACGATGTCCCTGAGCCGATTCGCACTACCCTGGAAGTTGCACGTTGGGCTGGTGTGCATGTCCGCTAGACGGAAAGCCTTAAAGTCTACTGCATCTTCCACCTTGAACTTTCGGGTTCAAGGGCTAAGTTGACAGCGGTTCATCCGGGGAGCCTGATTCGAATCCGATGTCGGTGAAAACCGCCATCGGATTTTTTATGCGTACGTTTTCGTCCAACCTGCCGAAGCCGAACCATGACCGAACCCGCGTTGCTGCCCCGCCCGCAACTCCGCCGCCTGCTGCGCAAGGCGCGCCGTTCGCTGAGCAAAAGCGAACAACGCCAGGCCGCCAAAGGCCTGTACCGGCAACTGGCACAAGACCCGCACTTTCGCCGGGCCAAACATATCTCTCTGTATTTACCCACCGACGGTGAAATCGATCCGCGTCTGTTGCTGCGTGAAGCGCAGCGTCGGGGTAAAGCGACGTATCTGCCGGTACTCAGCGCCTGGCCGCGGACCAAAATGGTTTTCCAGCGTATTCGCCCGGGAGAAAAACTCAAACCCAATCGCTTCCGCATTCTCGAGCCGCGAGCCAATCTGGCACAGCAACGCAAGGTCTGGGCACTGGATCTGGTGTTATTGCCGTTGGTAGGGTTTGACGATGTCGGCGGGCGACTGGGGATGGGCGGCGGTTTCTATGATCGCAGCCTGGCGTATCTGGCTCGGCGCAAAAACTGGCGCAAGCCGACGCTGCTGGGCCTGGCCCATGAGTGTCAGAAGGTCGAACGCTTGGCGCAGGCCAGTTGGGATGTACCGTTACAAGGCACGGTCAGCGACAAGGCGTGGTATTTCGCAGGATAGGACGCCGCGCAGATCAGCGGCGTCGAAAAATTCGTTTCAGCGCTTGAAAGCTGTCGACTGTTGCACCTGTTGCGCGACTTCAATCGGCGCATCGGTCTTGTTGGACCACAGGCTCTGCGCATAACCGGTGGTTACGACACCCAGGCCAAACAAAATTACCAAAGTCCATAGTAAATCCGGTTTGCGTTTCATCGATTGCCCCCCTCAAGGCACATCATCACGATGACAGCAGCGGTTTCCGTTTGTAGGCCGTGCAGCAGCGTCAAGCTTTAAAGGCCGGCATTTTGCGACAACGTGAACCTGCGCGCAAACGCTGACGTCAACCGACTGTCGGTTTGTCATAAAATTGCCCGACAACCTGCCCAATGACCGTTTCAGGAGCAAAAAACCATGGCCTATTGGCTGATGAAGTCCGAGCCCGACGAACTCTCGATCAAAGGCCTGGAAAAACTCGGCACAGCGCGCTGGGACGGGGTTCGCAACTATCAGGCGCGTAACTTCCTGCGGGCGATGGCGGTGGGCGACGAGTTCTTTTTCTACCATTCCAGCTGCCCGGAACCGGGTATTGCCGGAATCGGCAAAATAATCGTCGCGGCGTACCCGGATCCCACCGCACTGGAGCCAGAGAGTCATTACTTCGATCCGAAGGCTACACCCGAGAAAAATGCCTGGAGCGCGATCGATGTTGCGCACGTCGAGACGTTCGTCCGGGTATTGAAGCTGGATTACCTCAAGCAGCAGACCGCGCTGGCCGACATGCCGCTGGTGCAAAAAGGCAGTCGCCTGTCGGTCATGCCCGTGACGGCCGAACAGTGGGCCGCCGTGCTCGGCTTGCGCAGAGAACTGCCCGGTCACGGTTATTAGCCGAAAAAGGGGCTAGGCTTGGCGCTCGGTTGACTGACATCAAGCGACTGGAACGCTTGAACAGTCAGACTGCACGCCACAGCCGCAGGATGCCCCCATGTCGACGCACAGCCGCTCTTCACTTTTATACGCCGGGTCGCTTCTGGTGTTACTCGCCGCCGCCGGCGGGCTCGGTTACTGGATGTCGATCAGCAGCCGTCTGGTCGAAGGGCTGTCGATGGGCAACGGTCGGCTGGAAGCCACCGAAGTACAGATCGCCAGCAAGACACCCGGACGCCTGGCCGAGGTGCTGGTCGATGAAGGCGACAAGGTCAACAAGGGCCAACTGCTCGCGCGCATGGACACCCGCACCCTCGAAGCCCAGCGCACTCAGGCCGAAGCCGAAGTCTTGCGCGCCCGGGAAAACCTCAACGCCGCCGAGGCCAATGTGCAATTGCGCCAGAGTGAACTGCTGCTGGCCCAGCAGGAACTGGGGCGCTCTCAGTCGCTGTTCAAGCACGGTTTCGTCAGCGCCCAGGTTATCGATCAATTGCAGTCGCGTATCGGCACCGGCAATGCTGCCGTGACGGCGGCCCGCGCCCAAGTGTCGGCGGTCGCTGCAGCGATCGGCGCGGCGCAGGCACAGGTCGCTCAACTGACCAGCGAAATCGACGACAGCAGCCTGCGCGCGCCGATTGATGGGGTGATCCAGTTGCGCATGGCCGAACCCGGCGAAGTGCTGGGAGCCGGTGGCCGCGTCCTGCTGTTGATTGATCCCAACGATCAGTACATGAACCTCTACCTGTCTGCCTCGGTGGCCGGGCGTCTGGCCGTAGGGAATGAAGCCCGGGTGCTGCTCGATGCCCTGCCCGACAAACCCTTGCCGGCGAAGATCAGTTTCGTCGCCGGCAAATCGCAGTTCACCCCCAAAGAGGTCGAGACCCGTGACGAGCGGCAAAAACTGGTGTTCCGCGTCAAGCTGCGCCTGACCCAACCCAGCGCCGTGCCGCAAGCCAAGCCCGGCATGCCCGGCGCCGGTTATGTGCGCACCGCGCCGATTGCCTGGCCGGCCAATTTGCAATGAACAGCCTCGCGGTTCAGGCGAACGCGATCGCGCACCGTTACGGCAAACAGCAAGCGCTGAGCGCTATCACCTTCAGCCTGCCCGCCGGCACCCGCTGCGGGCTGATCGGCCCCGATGGTGCGGGCAAGTCCAGCCTGCTCGGGCTGATCGCCGGCGTGAAGGCCTTGCAGCAAGGGCAACTGGACGTCCTCGGCGGGCCGATCCAGCAGCGCCGCCACCGCGACACCCTGTATGCGCGCATCGCCTTCATGCCCCAGGGCTTGGGCGGCAACCTGTATCCCGAGCTGTCGATCCGCGAAAACATCCAGTTCTTTGCCACGCTGTTCGGCCTGTCGAAAGCCGACAGCGAGCAACGCATGCACAATCTGCTGCTCGCCACCGACCTGCTGAAGTTCGCCGAGCGCCCCGCCGGCAAGTTGTCCGGCGGCATGAAACAGAAGCTGGGCCTGTGCTGCGCACTGATCCATGAGCCGGATCTGTTGATCCTCGATGAGCCGACCACCGGCGTCGACCCGCTCTCACGCCGACGCTTCTGGGAGCTGATCGACGATGTACGGCGCGAGCGCCCGCAACTGACCCTGCTGGTTGCCACCGCGTATATGGAAGAAGCCGAACAGTTCGAGCATTGCCTGATGCTCGACAACGGCCAGTTGATTGCCACCGGTCTGAGCCGCGAGCTGGCAGCCGTCACCCCCAGCGGCAAACTCGATGAAGCCTTCACACACTTCCAGGGCGACAGTCATCACGACGCTCAGCCGTTGGTCATTCCGCCGCGTACTGGCGGCACCACCGACATTGCCATCGAAGCCCACGACCTGACGCTGCGCTTCGGCGACTTCACTGCGGTGGATCACGTCAGCTTCGCCATCGGTCGCGGCGAGATTTTCGGTTTTCTCGGCTCCAACGGCTGCGGCAAGACCACGACCATGAAAGTCCTGACCGGGCTGATGCCGGCCAGCGAAGGCAGCGCGACACTGCTGGGCAATCCTGTGGACGCCAAGGATCTGGCCACGCGCAAGCGGGTCGGCTTCATGTCCCAGAGCTTTTCGCTGTATGGCGAACTCAGCGTGCGGCAGAACCTTGAGCTGCACGCCCGTCTGTTCGACTTGCCCAAGGCCGAAAGCGCGCAACGCATCGACGCATTGATTCAGCGTTTCAACCTGCTCAGCGTCGCCGATCAGCCGTCCGGTGCCCTGCCTCTCGGGCTGCGTCAACGCCTGTCGCTGGCGGTCGCGGTGTTGCATCGTCCGGAGGTGCTGATCCTCGATGAGCCGACCTCCGGCGTCGACCCGGCAGCCCGTGATGACTTCTGGCGACTGCTGATCGAACTGTCCCGCGAGCAAGGCGTGACGATTTTTCTCTCCACCCACTTCATGAACGAAGCCCAGCGCTGCGACCGCATTTCGCTGATGCACGCCGGCAAAGTCCTCGCTTGCGACACCCCGGCAGCGCTGCAGCGTCAGTTTGCCGGAGAGACGCTGGAAGCCGCTTTCGTGACCTGTCTGGAACAAGCCCAGGGCACTGTCGACTCGGTGCCCGCGAGTGAATCGTCGACGGCGCCAGCGGCCAATGCGCTGCCGCTCAAACAGAGCGGTTTCAGCCTCGGTCGCCTGCTGGCAGTGGCCAGCCGCGAAGGCAAGGAGTTGCTGCGCGACAAGGTGCGCATGGCTTTTGCGCTGGCGGGGGCGATTTTCATGATGGTGATTTTCGGCTATGGAATTTCCCTCGACGTAGAGAACCTCGCGTTTGCCGTGTACGACCAGGACCAGACACCGCAGAGCCGAACCTATCTGGAAGCCTTTCGCGGTTCGCGTTACTTCGATGAGCGGCCAGCCATCCACGACGCTCAAGAGCTGCACCGCCGCCTGCAACGCTCGGAAATCAAACTGGCGCTGGAAATCCCGCCCGGATTTGGCCGCGACCTGTACGCCGGGCGCCAGCCTGCGGTGGCGGCGTGGCTGGACGGCGGCATGCCGTTCCGCGCCGAGACCAGCCGCAATTATGTCGAAGCCGTGCACCTGGCCAACCTGCAACAGTTGGCCGAACAGAGCAGCCCCGCAGTGAACCATCAGGCGGGTGCCAGCCTTGAAACGCGCTTTCGTTACAACCAGGACGTGGTCAGCGTCAACGCTATTGGCCCCGGGGTCATGGCGCTGATTCTGGCGTTCATTCCGGCGATGCTCACCGCACTCGGCATCGTGCGCGAAAAAGAACTCGGCTCGATCACCAACTTCTACGCCACGCCCCTGACCCGCCTGGAGTTTCTGCTGGGCAAACAGGCGCCATACCTGCTGGTCAGTCTGGTCAATCTCGCGCTGCTGGTGGCGATGAACCGCTGGCTGTTTGGCGTGCCGTTCAAGGGCAGCCTGCTGACGCTGGCGTTTGGTGGCCTGTTGTATGTGCTGGCGACCACCAGCATGGGCCTGCTGATCTCGGCGTTCACCCGCACGCAAATTGCCGCGATCCTCGGCACCATGATCATCACCAGCCTGCCGACCATCCAGTTCTCTGGACTGATCGTGCCGCGTTCTTCACTGGAAGGAGCGGCTGCGGTGATGGGCATGCTGTTTCCGGCAGGACACTTTCTCGACATCGCCGTGGGCACGTTCACCAAAGCGCTGGACCTGCGACAGCTGTGGCCGCAGTGCCTGGCGCTGTTCGGGTTCTTTGTCGGGTTTACCGGGCTGAGCCTGATCATGCTGAAAAAGCAGGAGGCCTGATGCATAAGTTCGCGCACATCCTGCGCCTGGGGCTCAAGGAACTGACCAGCCTGCGCCACGACAGCGTGTTGTTGCTGTTCCTGTTCTACGCCTTCACCGTGGCGATCTACATGCCCGCCGCCGGTTCGGTGATCGGCGTGCACAACGCCAGCGTGGCGATCGTCGACGAAGACCACAGCGCCCTCTCGCGCCAGTTGGCCCAGGCCCTGCAACCGCCCGAATTCCAGACGCCAGTGTTGCTCCCCTACCCGCAACTGGACCAGGTCATGGACAGCGGCCAGTACACCTTCGTCATCAACATTCCGGCGGGGTTTCAAACCGATCTACTGGCGGCGCGGCAACCGGCCATTCAGGTCAACGTCGATGCCACCGCGATGAGCCAGGCGTTCATGGGCGCTGGCTACATCAGCCGGATCTTCCAGCGCGAACTGCAAGCCTATGGCGGCCAGAGCGATGCCGCGAGCAAGACGCCGATTCAACTGACCACCCGCGCGCTGTTCAACACCAATCTGGAGGGTGGCTGGTTTCTGGCGGTGATTCAGATCGTCAACAACATCACCATTCTGGCGATCATCCTCACGGGTACTGCGCTGCTGCGCGAACGCGAGCACGGCACGCTCGACCATTTGCTGGTGCTGCCGCTGACGGCGCTGGAAATCATGCTGGCGAAAATCTGGAGCAACCTGCTGGTGGTGGTGCTGTGCACCTGGCTGTCGCTGGAGGTGTTGGTCAAAGGCGCACTCGGCGTGCCGTTGTCCGGCTCGATGAGTCTGTTTTTGCTGGTGACTGCGGTTTATCTGTTTGCCAGTACCGCGTTGGGGATCTTTCTGGCGACCCTGGCGCGCTCGACGCCGCAGTTCGGCTTGCTGGCGATTCCGGTGATCATCCCGATGTTGCTGCTGTCGGGAGGCAGCACGCCACTGGACAGCATGCCGCAATGGCTGCAGTGGGTCATGCAGGGCTCACCGTCCACGCATTTTGTCAGCCTTAGCGCCGCGATTCTGTTTCGCGACGCTGGGCTGAGCGTGGTCTGGCCGGACTTGCTGGCGCTGACGGCCATCGGCCTGCTGTTCTTCGTCATCGCCCTGGCACGTTTTCGCAAAAGCCTGGCGTCCTGAACAGCAGCCAACGTACTTACTGAATGATCAGGTTGTTGAACAGCAAGTCTTCAACCACCGGCTTGCCGGTTTCGTCATTCATCACTTGCTGGGTCTGCTTCAGCGCTTCCTGACGCAGTTTTTCCTTGCCTTCGATGCTGCCCATCGCCTCGGTGGTCTGCTGAGTGAACAGCGCCACCAGTTGATTGCGAATCAGCGGTTCGTTGGCCTTGACCAGTTTGGTCGCCTCCTCACCGGTCACACGCAGCGCCACGTCGGCCTTGTAGACCTTCAGCTTCGGCGTGCCGTCCAGCCCATAGTTGCCCACGAACGGCGGGCTCAGGGTGATGTAGTTGACCTTCGGCGCCTCGCCTTCTTTGGCTTCTTCGGCCAGCGCTGCCACAGGCAGAGACAGGGCCAGCAACAACATGATCCACGCTTTCACAATTCGCTCCTTATCCGGTTTGCGGCCTAGCATAACGACCCGCCGCGCAAGCACAAGCTTATGGCTGACTATCAGGGCCGGGCATGCTCGTTGACCCGTTGATTCACACACCTACACTTATCGGCCATCACTCCCAAAGGAATAGCCCTGATGAAAGCCGTGCTGTGCAAAGCCTTCGGCCCTGCCGAATCGCTGGTGCTGGAAGACGTCGCCAGCCCTGTCGCGAAGAAGAACGAAATCCTCCTGGACGTGCACGCCGCCGGAGTCAACTTCCCGGACACGCTGATCATCGAGGGCAAATACCAGTTCAAGCCGCCCTTCCCGTTCTCGCCGGGTGGCGAAGCGGCTGGCGTAGTGCGCGAAGTCGGGGAAAAGGTCAGCCACCTCAAGGTCGGTGACCGGGTCATGGCGCTGACCGGTTGGGGCAGCTTCGCCGAGCAGGTCGCGGTGCCGGGCTACAACGTGCTGCCGATTCCGCCGTCGATGGATTTCAACACCGCCGCCGCGTTCAGCATGACCTACGGCACCTCGATGCACGCCCTCAAACAACGCGCCAACCTGCAACCGGGTGAAACCCTGCTGGTGCTCGGTGCGTCCGGCGGTGTCGGTCTGGCTGCCGTGGAAATCGGCAAAGCCATGGGCGCCCGCGTGATCGCCGCCGCCAGCAGCGCGGAGAAACTCGCGGTGGCCAAGGCTGCCGGCGCCGATGAATTGATCAACTACAGCGAATCCAGCCTCAAGGACGAGATCAAACGCCTCACCGACGGCCAGGGCGCCGACGTGATTTACGACCCGGTCGGCGGCGATCTGTTCGATCAAGCCATCCGCGCCATCGCCTGGAACGGCCGATTGCTGGTGGTCGGTTTCGCCAGCGGGCGCATCCCGGAACTGCCGGTCAACCTCGCCCTGCTCAAAGGCGCAGCAGTACTTGGCGTGTTCTGGGGCTCCTTCGCCCAGCGCCAGCCACAGGACAACGCGGCGAACTTCCAGCAATTGTTCGGCTGGTTTGCCGAAGGCAAGTTGAAACCGCTGGTGTCGCAGGTGTACTCATTGAGCAATGCGGCGCAGGCGATCAATGATCTTGGCCAGCGCAAGGCCGTGGGCAAGGTAGTGGTGCAGGTGCGCTGAGTGATCTTTCGATGCAGGCCAGAATGCCCGGCTCGGTCGTTCTGGCCTGTGTTATCAAAGCAACTCGCGAATCTCCGCGGGCAACAGGCTTATGAATTTGCGCGTAGGGCTCTCTCGACACCCTCTGACGATCCTCTCAACCTGCTGGTTCATCTTGGCAATCATCGCCAAGCGCTGTTCATCCGGCAGTTGAGTTTTATGGAAGACGTTTGATAGATAGGCGCGAGTTTGTGCGAACACCGCAGAATCGATCCATGAATACTCGGCAATATTGGCCAGATGCTCGTTAACCGTACCGCATCGCAAGACTTTCAGTTGCTGGTTGACGTGAATGGTTTGATCCAAATCGAGCCTGAAAATCATCGGCGCGATGATTTCCTGTTGCTCAGGTTTACCGCCTTCAACCGTCCAAGGCTTGAAACGCCACTGCGCTATCGCGACTCGAACCGCATCGGAAAAGTCAGGGTGAGTGCTCTCTCGAATGCTGATTTCGCCGACTGAGCCATCAGCACTGGCGACGAAACGAACCTTCACTTCGCCCGTTACACCTGCCCTTTGCAGCTCTAGAGGATAAATCGGCTTGGGATTGTTTTCCGGTATCAAAAACACCTCTGAGGCCAGCGCAGAACAGCCGACCAACAACCAAAAACCAGCAAAAAACCAGCGCATGAT
Source organism: Pseudomonas sp. rhizo66 (assembly GCF_031931925.1). Classification (NCBI taxonomy): domain Bacteria; kingdom Pseudomonadati; phylum Pseudomonadota; class Gammaproteobacteria; order Pseudomonadales; family Pseudomonadaceae; genus Pseudomonas; species Pseudomonas sp. rhizo66. Next base: position 422,939 of record NZ_JAUJWZ010000002.1, on the reverse strand, counting down.
CCTGCCCTTCCCTAGTGAGTTGCCCTATCCGGCAACAACACAAAGGTTACTGAGCAACGACTTTTAACTGAATGGCGCAGGTTCGCCGATGCATGCAGGACGTTTCCCTGATTCCCTCGGAAAATCAGGCGAACCTACTACGCGAATAGTCGCAGGTAATTTTTCTGACGGATGTTTAACTGCCGTTCGCGACGGCAACGTCACCGGGCATCAACTGTTCCTGAACCTTCCGACTACGAGACTGGATCAACTGCCCCTTGTCATCGAAGCGCAGAACAATCAGCCAGTCATACACATCCACTGGCCATTTCGGTTGGCCGATCAGCGCCGCGCCATCGCCGCCGAAAGCGGCAATCAGTTTGTTGATATGGCCGTGGTGCCAGGCAATCAGCACGGTTTTCGCCTGATTGTGCTTGCGCAGCAGACTAACCAGTTCGTCGACCTGGTTATTGGCGCAAGGCTGTTCGATGGGCAGTTGCAGGCGCTGGGACAGCGGGATCAATGTTTGCCGTGGTCGCATGCTTTCCGGGCTGTCGGCGGTAGCGATCAGGCGCTGAGGGGTGAGCGTCTGGTCATCCAGTTTCAACGGCGTGAAATAGTCGGCATAAGCCGCAGCGCGTTGTTCGCCCCGGGCATTGAGTTCACGGCCGACATCAGGCTTTTCCGCATGACGGACGATCAACACGGTGACGTTGCGCAAGCCTGGCGCCGCAGAACCTTGGGCGAGGCTCAGTGCCAACACTGAAACAGCCACCGCTGCGACCATCAACAGTCTGGGCAATAGCCTGCGAATTTTCGGGGTCATCGTTTATCTCGCGAAATCAGTCGATCCATAGATCGCGAGTCTAAGACACAACATTCCGAGCGCGACAAAAACGCCCTGTTCTTACAGCTGAGCGACAGGTTCGTAAAGGAACGCGCGACTTCCAACATTTTCCGCTATTTGCTCGATGCGAACCGGTGCTATTTTCGGTAACGAAACTGTAACATTCGCATCCGCAGTCAAAACAAGAAATCTGGAGCTCTTGAATGTTTGCTTTCTTTCGTCCTGCCGCACATCAGGCTCCATTGCCTGAAGAAAAAATAGACAGCACCTACCGACGCCTGCGCTGGCAGATCTTCGCCGGTATTTTCATCGGCTACGCGGGTTATTACCTGCTGCGCAAAAACTTCTCGCTGGCCATGCCGTACCTGATCGACGAAGGCTACAGCCGCGGCGATCTGGGTCTGGCGATGTCGGCTATCGCCATTGCCTATGGCTTGTCGAAATTCCTCATGGGCCTGGTGTCCGACCGTTCCAACCCGCGTTACTTCCTGCCGTTCGGCCTGCTGGTCTCGGCCGGGGTGATGTTCATTTTCGGTTTCGCACCTTGGGCAACGTCCAGCGTGACCATGATGTTCATTCTGTTGTTCATCAACGGCTGGGCCCAGGGCATGGGCTGGCCGCCAAGTGGCCGGACCATGGTGCACTGGTGGTCGCAGAAGGAACGCGGTGGCGTGGTGTCGGTATGGAACGTGGCGCATAACGTCGGCGGCGGTCTGATCGGGCCGCTGTTCCTGCTCGGTATGGGCTTGTTCAACGACTGGCATGCAGCGTTCTACGTACCGGCAGCCGTGGCGCTGGGCGTGGCGGTTTTCGCGTTCATCACCATGCGCGACACCCCGCAATCGGTGGGCCTGCCGCCGATCGAGAAGTACAAGAACGATTACCCGGAAGGCTACGATGCCAGCCACGAAGACGAATTCAGCGCCAAGGAAATCTTCGTCAAATACGTGCTGCGCAACAAAATGCTCTGGTACATCGCCATGGCCAACGTCTTCGTCTACCTGCTGCGCTACGGCGTGCTCGACTGGGCACCGACCTACCTCAAGGAAGCCAAGGGTTTCACCGTGGATAAAACCTCGTGGGCCTATTTCTTCTACGAGTGGGCGGGCATTCCGGGCACGCTGCTGTGTGGCTGGATGTCGGACAAGATCTTCCGTGGCAACCGTGGCCTGACCGGCATGGTGTTCATGGCACTGGTAACTGTGGCGACCCTGGTTTACTGGCTCAACCCGGCCGGCAACCCGACCGTCGACATGATCGCGCTGTTCTCGATCGGCTTCCTGATCTACGGCCCGGTGATGCTGATCGGGCTGCAGGCGCTGGAGCTGGCACCGAAAAAAGCCGCCGGCACGGCTGCGGGTTTCACCGGTCTGTTTGGTTATCTGGGCGGTTCGGTCGCGGCCAGCGCGGCGATGGGCTACACCGTGGACCATTTCGGCTGGGATGGCGGTTTCGTGCTGCTGGTAGGCGCTTGCCTGCTGTCGATGGCCTTCCTGGCCCCGACGCTGTGGCACAAGCAAGTCGCCAGTCAGAGCCGTGAAGCGGTCGCTTGATCGCTTTGTGACTTACAGCGCTTGAGCCGCGCCTCCAGATTGCGGTCTGGCATGGCGTGGCTGCGCAGGGCGTGGGCAGTCTGTTCGACATAATCGCGAGTGGTGCCGTAACGTCCGCAAGCGCTTGCGAACACCTGGCTCAGCACGTGATCCGGCAAGTTGCCGGCATAGCTGGGCAGGTGTCGCTCCAGAACAAATCCCAACGCCTGCACCTGAGTACCGTCTTCGAGCCGGCAGTTGAGCCAGTGTGGCCGGTAGGACGGCACTGGCATCTCGCGTTTCCACAAGGCGTACAGCGCCGCGTCGAGATTGTCGTCCGGCAAGCGATAAGCGAAGCCACTGCACGAACCGCCGCGATCCAGACCAAACACCAGACCGGGCATTTCCGGCGTACCGCGATGCTCGTGCGACCACAGGTACAAGCCGCGATGGTAGCCATGCACACGTCCGCGAACCCGCTCCACCGCCGAACACTCCGGTCGCCAGATCAGCGAACCGTACGCGAACAGCCACACCGGCCCGCCCTTGTGGCGCGCCATGGTCGATTGCATGGAAGCGAGAAGTTGTTCGTGCGTCAGCTGCGGCCCAAGATCGAGCCGCGGAGGGTAATTCAAATTCAGAAAAGCGTTTTCAATGGCGCTCATGGCGAATAGCGTTCAGCTCCCCGCGGGTGAAGAATTACTTAATAGAACGCACCGCTGTAACAATAAGGCACATATCTTTCAAGGCAATTTGAGTGCCATGGCACAGTTCTTAATTGATTGCCTGACTGATATATAACCTAGCGGTATTTATGCAATTACATAAATACCGATCGGCTATATAGAGAGTTATAAAGAATCAGGAGCGCGGGGCGTAAGCGAACACGTCGGCACGCATTTGATGAGCATCCATCCCCGCTTCCACCAGTGCATCCAGAGTGCCGTAGACCATAGCCGGCGAGCCACTGGCGTAGACGTGCAGCGGTTTCAGATCCGGGAAGTCCTCACAGACCGCCTCGTGCAGCATCCCGCAGCGCCCTTCCCAACCGCACTGATCGCTGACGACTTTGTGCAGGAACAGGTTGGGCAACTTCAGCCATTCGTCCCAGTGTTCGATCTCATAGAAATCTTCCGGACGACGCACGCCCCAGTACAGATGCACGGGGTGCTTGAAGCCATTGGCGCGGCAGTGTTCGATCAGGCTGTGAATCTGACCCATGCCTGTCCCGGCGGCAATCAGCACCAACGGCCCATCGGGCAATTCAGCCAGGTGGGTGTCGCCGAATGGCAGCTCGACGCGCACCATCGCGTTGCGCTGCAGCTGTTCGATCAGGCTCAGTGCACTGGCTTCGCGCGCCAGCACATGGATTTCCAGATCACGTCCGCCGTGAGGTGCCGAAGCCATGGAGAACGCCGACTTCTCGCCGTTTTCGCGCTCGATCATCAAATACTGCCCGGCGTGATAGCGCGGTGGCTTGCCGGCCGGTGCACGCAGACGCACGCGCCAGGTGTCGCCACCGACCTCACGACATTCGATGACCTGACACGACAGGCTGCGCACCGGCAGTTCTCCCAGCGCGAGCACGCCATCCCACAGCAGGATGCAGTCTTCCAGCGGCTCGGCTATGCAAGTGTAGAACTCACCGTGGTCATGCACTTTGCCGGCCTGCTCGACGCGACCTTCAACCAGCAGCGCCGCGCACACGTGACAATTGCCGTTGCGGCAGCTTTGCGGGCAGTCGTAGCCCAGGCGCCGCGCGCCGTCGAGAATCCGCTCACCGGGCCGTATCTCAAGCACCGCTCCGGAAGGCTGCAGGGTTACACGCATCAATCTATTCCTAACTGATTCCAGATGGCATCGATCCGCTGGGTGACAGCGTCGTCCTTGACGATCACGCGGCCCCACTCGCGAGTGGTTTCGCCCGGCCACTTGTGGGTGGCGTCCAGGCCCATTTTCGAGCCCAGGCCGGAAATCGGCGAGGCGAAGTCGAGGTAGTCGATCGGCGTGTTATCGATCATCACCGTGTCGCGCTTGGGGTCCATGCGCGTGGTGATGGCCCAGATCACGTCGTTCCAGTCCCGAGCGTTGATGTCGTCATCAGTGACGATAACGAACTTGGTGTACATGAACTGTCGCAAAAACGACCAGACACCGAGCATCACGCGCTTGGCATGCCCCGGATACGACTTCTTCATCGTCACCACGGCCATGCGATATGAGCAGCCTTCCGGCGGCAGGTAGAAGTCGGTGATTTCCGGGAACTGCTTCTGCAGGATCGGCACAAACACTTCGTTCAGCGCCACGCCGAGGATCGCCGGCTCATCCGGCGGACGGCCGGTGTAGGTGCTGTGGTAGATCGGTTTGATCCGGTGAGTGATGCGCTCGACGGTGAACACCGGGAAGCTGTCGACTTCGTTGTAGTAGCCGGTGTGGTCGCCGTACGGGCCTTCATCGGCCATTTCGCCGGGATGGATCACGCCTTCGAGGATGATTTCGGCGGTGGCCGGCACTTGCAGGTCGTTGCCACGGCACTTGACCAGTTCGGTGCGGTTACCGCGCAGCAGACCGGCGAAAGCGTATTCGGAAAGGCTGTCCGGCACCGGCGTCACCGCGCCGAGAATGGTCGCCGGATCCGCGCCCAGGGCCACGGATACCGGGAACGGCTGGCCCGGATGCTTTTCGCACCACTCGCGGAAATCGAGGGCGCCGCCACGGTGGCTGAGCCAGCGCATGATTACCTTGTTGCGGCCGATCACTTGCTGACGGTAGATGCCGAGGTTCTGGCGGTCCTTGTTCGGGCCTTTGGTGACGGTCAGGCCCCAGGTGATCAGCGGGCCGACGTCGCCGGGCCAGCAGGTCTGCACCGGCAGCATCGCCAGGTCGACATCGTCGCCTTCGATGACCACTTCCTGGCACACCGCGTCTTTGACGACTTTCGGCGCCATCGAGATGATCTTGCGGAAGATCGGCAGCTTCGACCACGCGTCCTTCAAGCCCTTCGGCGGCTCCGGCTCCTTGAGGAAGGCCAGCAGCTTGCCGATTTCGCGCAACTCGCTGACCGACTCGGCGCCCATGCCCATGGCTACCCGCTCAGGGGTGCCGAACAGGTTGCCGAGCACCGGAATGTCATAGCCGGTGGGTTTCTCGAACAGCAGCGCCGGGCCCTTGGCCCGCAGCGTGCGGTCGCACACCTCAGTCATCTCCAGCACCGGCGAGACGGGAATCTGGATGCGTTTCAACTCTCCGCGCTGCTCAAGCTGCTGCACGAAATCCCGAAGATCCTTGAATTTCATTGACGATGGCACCCTCAAAATAGGCGTACATCCTACCTGCTCTGACGGGCAAACAGCAGCCCGTCAGAGCCCGGCATCAATCAATTGTCGCTGGTGCCCAGCATCAACGGCGCAAACAATGGGCTCAGTCTGGCGCTGCCAACGTCGGAAAGATGATCGGCATCCTTGTACTGCGAGTGGCCGTCGACATCGATGGCGCACAAGCCGTCCTTGCACATCAGCGTCGTCGGATCGATGACGTGGATGCCGGAATCAGCGGCGCTCATCGAGCCGAACAGGTTAGTGAAAAACTGCTGGCGCGCCAGATGTTCGTTGAGCGGACGACCGAGCCCTTCTGCCGAACGGCCGATGCGCGCCAGACTGGTCAGACGGTCGATGAAGCTCTTGTGTTGCAGCGGCACTTCCTTGAACAGCCAGACTTGTACACCCGCTTCACGCAGCTCGGCCACTTGCGCCTTGAGGGCGGCGGCCATGCGCTGCTCTGCCTGGCGTGGGTTGTCCTTGCGATCGAGCAGGAACTGTAGATCGCCATCGCCGTCTTCACGACCATAAACGTAGAGGCTCCAGTTCGCCGCCAGAACCACGTCCTTGATCCCCAGACTCGTGACACGGTCCATGTTGCGCTGGTTGAAGTCTTTGCACTGAGGGCGCAAGTGGTCATCGATGATCGGCGGGCATCCAGTCAAGCTGTACAACCACACCGGCTGCACGTTGCGCCCGGCATTGCCTTCGATGGCCGGCAGCAATGCAGCGGCGTGACTGTCGCCCCAGAACATTTTTGTCGCCGCAATTTTCTGATCGCCACCCACAAGGCAGGATTTGGTCAGTGCCTTGTCCGTGCTCAGATGCATGCACTTCGACTGCCCGGCATTCCACTCGCGCGATTGCGCATATTCCAGCGCCTTGCCGGTCAGACGCTGTGGTATACCGTCTGCCGAGCGAATCACCGAGCCGGTGATCGCCAGCACAGTGATCGACACCAAACCGCCGACCAACACCGAATTACGACTGGCGAATACACGCTTCTCACGAAACGGCAGTTCGATGTAACGCAGGCTCAGCCAGGCCAGCGCCAACGCGAGTGCCATCCAGCCGATTGCTTCCAGCGGCTGGATGCCGTCGATGGAGATCGCGTTGGCGTACACGTAAACCGGCCAATGCCACAGGTAAAGCGAGTAGGACAGCAAGCCGATCCAGACCAGAGCCCGGACACTCAACAACCGGCCAGCCCACGTCGGGCCCTGGGCGCCTGACCAGATCAACGCTGTCGTGCCCAACACCGGCAGCAGCGCCGCCCAACCCGGGAACACCGTGGTTTTGTCGAAGGTGAAGATCGCCACCAGTACTGCCGCCATTCCGGTCAGGCCGACAGACTGACGAAGCCACGGCCGCGCAACATGCTTGGGCACGGGCAACACTGCCAGCATGGCCCCGCAGAGCAGTTCCCAAGCGCGGGTCGGCAGCGCAAAAAAGGCGAATTCAGGTCTGCGCTCGATGTAGATGATGTTCAAGCCGAACGACACCAGCAGGACGGCAAACAACATCCAGCGCCAATGGCGGACATACCGCATCAGCAACACCATCATCAGCGGGAAGAAGATGTAGTACTGCTCCTCCACCGCCAGCGACCAGGTATGCAGCAACGGCTTGAGTTCCGAGGCGGGCGCGAAGTAGCCGTCTTCACGCATGAACAGGATGTTGGAAATGAACAGCGACTGGTAACGAATCGTCCGCCCCAGTTCGGCCAGGTCTTTGGCCGTCAGCAACAGCCAGCCCAACGCCAGTGTCACCACCACGACCACGGTCAATGCCGGCAAAATGCGCCGGGCACGACGTCCCCAGAAGTCGAGAAAACTGAAACGCTGGGCGCTGATTTCGCGGAACAGGATCGAGGTGATCAGGAAGCCGGAAATGACGAAGAACACATCAACGCCGACAAAACCGCCGCTGAATGTAGTGAATCCGAAATGAAACAGTACGACGGGAATAACCGCCAGTGCCCGTAATCCGTCGATATCACGGCGGTTGCCAAACGTGTGCATGAAAAAACCTTACCTGTTCTGGATACAAAATCCCTTGAAGGCGCGAAGTTATCAGCCGCGCAAACTTCAATCCAGATACAAATAATCCAAGGCAAAAAAAAGCGCCCTTTCGGACGCTTATTTTTTAACAGCTTGCGTATTACTTGCGCTTCATCGACAAGAAGAACTCGTCGTTGGTCTTGGTCGTTTTCAGCTTGTCGACCAGGAACTCGATGGCAGCCACTTCGTCCATCGGGTGCAGCAGCTTGCGCAGGATCCACATACGCTGCAGTTCGTCGTCGGCGGTCAGCAACTCTTCACGACGGGTACCGGAGCGGTTGATGTTGATCGCAGGGAACACGCGCTTCTCGGCGATCTTGCGATCCAGAGGCAGTTCCATGTTGCCGGTACCCTTGAACTCTTCGTAGATCACTTCGTCCATCTTCGAGCCGGTTTCAACCAGCGCGGTGGCGATAATGGTCAGCGAGCCGCCTTCTTCGATGTTACGCGCAGCACCAAAGAAGCGTTTTGGCTTCTCGAGGGCGTGGGCATCGACACCACCGGTCAATACCTTGCCGGAGCTCGGGATCACGGTGTTGTAGGCACGGGCCAGACGGGTGATGGAGTCGAGCAGGATCACCACGTCCTTCTTGTGTTCGACCAGGCGCTTGGCCTTCTCGATCACCATTTCGGCAACCTGCACGTGACGGGTCGGCGGCTCGTCGAAAGTCGAGGCAACCACTTCGCCGCGCACGGTGCGCTGCATTTCGGTCACTTCTTCCGGACGTTCGTCGATCAACAGCACGATCAGGTGAACTTCAGGGTTGTTACGGGCGATGTTCGCTGCGATGTTCTGCAGCATGATCGTTTTACCGGCTTTCGGCGGTGCAACGATCAGACCACGCTGGCCTTTGCCGATCGGGGCGCACAGGTCGATGACACGACCGGTCAAGTCTTCGGTGGAGCCGTTACCGGCTTCCATCTTCATGCGCACGGTCGGGAACAGCGGGGTCAGGTTCTCGAAGAGAATCTTGTTTTTCGCGTTCTCGGGACGATCGAAGTTGATCGTGTCGACCTTGAGCAGGGCGAAATACCGCTCGCCTTCCTTCGGAGGGCGGATCTTGCCAACGATGGTGTCACCGGTGCGCAAGTTGAAGCGGCGGATCTGGCTTGGCGAGACGTAGATATCGTCCGGGCCGGCCAGGTAGGAAGCGTCAGCGGAGCGCAGGAAGCCGAAGCCGTCCTGGAGAATCTCCAGCACGCCATCACCGGAGATTTCCTCGCCGCTTTTCGCGTGCTTTTTCAGCAGGGAGAAAATCACGTCCTGCTTGCGCGAACGGGCCATATTTTCTATGCCCATCTGTTCGGCCAATTCGAGCAGTTCGGTAATCGGCTTTTGCTTGAGTTCAGTCAGATTCATATAGGAATGACGTAATCATTTATGGAGGGGGGGAAATTAAGCTTTTGGCTTAATGAGGCCGCGCCGCGGAGAAGGCGACAGGATCGCGTACTTATTCGAAAAGGAGTGCGTCGGCGACGGCTAGCAGGGGGCAGTGGAGAAACCAGTGCGGGGCCGAATGTACCACCTGAGTTTCAGAGCGTCTAGCCCTGAATACGCAAAAAGCCCCGCTAATTTGCGGGGCTTTTTTCGGGCACTTTACCGCGACGCTTAGATGTTGGCGTCGAGGAAAGCAGCCAGTTGCGACTTCGACAGGGCGCCGACCTTGGTCGCTTCAACATTGCCGTTCTTGAACAGCATCAGGGTCGGGATACCACGTACGCCGTACTTGGGCGGGGTTTCCTGGTTTTCGTCGATGTTCAGTTTGGCAACGGTCAGCTTGCCTTTGTAAGTCTCGGCAATCTCGTCCAGAACCGGAGCGATCATTTTGCAAGGACCGCACCATTCAGCCCAGTAATCGACCAGGACAGCGCCTTCGGCCTTGAGTACGTCGGCTTCGAAGCTAGCGTCGCTAACGTGTTTGATAAGATCGCTGCTCATGGAATTCTCCAGGTTGTAAGCAAAAAAACGTGGCCCATCATAGCCGCCCTTCCCTTGTTCAGGAAGCCGCAGTTGATTGAGTCTTGCTATGGCACTCGATGAGTTTGGGTATAGCTCAAGTCACGCCGTGGCGGGGGCGATAAAGGAAATACCGGTGCGCAGGGCGGCGTTGCGCACGTGCTCCTGCATGGCTTTTTGTGCGGCACCGGAGGCCCGCCGCGCGAGGGCCCGGAGGATCTTGCGGTGTTCCTGCCAGGTTTCCATGGCGCGTTCGGCGCGGATGAACGGTAGTTTCTGGCTTTCGAGAAAGATCTCGGCGCTGGCGGTGAGGATGCTCAGCATCGCCTGATTACCGCTGGCCAGCAGGATGCGCCGGTGGAATTCGAAGTCCAGTTTTGCTGCCGCTTCAAAGTCACCGGCGCGCAATTGCTCACGCATCGCGGCGACATTGTCTTCCAGCGCATCCAGATCGAACGTGCTCAACGTGACCGCCGCCAGCCCCGCGGCAAAGCCTTCCAGCGCATAGCGCAATTGAAAGATATCCAGCGGCGAGGCTTGGGCCGCAAATGCCCAGCCCGGCGCCTGTGCGCCACGCGGCAACTCTACCGGCGACTGCACAAACACGCCTTTGCCCGGCTGAATGCTGACCACACCCAGCGCACTCAACGAGGACAACGCCTCCCGCAACGACGCCCGACTGACGCCCAACTGGAGCGCCAGATCCCGTTGCGACGGCAACGCATCGCCCGCACCGAAACCCTGTTCAGTGATCAGTTTGCGGATCGCTTGCAGCGCCACTTCGGGTACCGCACGGGAAATCGAGTTCATGGTTTTTCAGACGCGCCAGGCCAATGTGCGGCTAGTTGTAAAGCTATTCGCCGAGTCCGGCAAGTCGTGCCCCAGCAGGGTTCGGCGAACCACGCCGGTGCGCCATGGCAGTGCGAAAAACAACCTGACTGTTCAGACCAGTAAGACCGAACAAAGCCGCTGAAACTGCGGTCTGCCGGGACGATAGGCACGTATTGGCACGGCCCATGCTCTGTCCGATCGCAGAAATCACTTCCCGCCGATCCGGAGATTGTCCATGACCAAGCGTTACAGCGCCCTCCTCGCCGCTCTGTTTTCCAGCCTGCTGCTCAGCCAGGCCCCCGCTCACGCCGACGGTCTGGACGACGTGGTCAAACGCGGCACGCTGAAAGTCGCCGTACCCCAGGACTTCCCGCCATTCGGCTCGGTCGGCCCGGACATGAAACCTCGCGGTCTGGACATCGACACAGCGAAACTGCTGGCCGATCAACTCAAGGTCAAACTCGAACTGACCCCGGTGAACAGCACCAACCGCATTCCGTTCCTGACCACCGGCAAAGTCGATCTGGTGATTTCCAGCCTCGGCAAAAACCCCGACCGCGAAAAAGTCATCGACTTCTCCCGCGCCTATGCACCGTTCTACCTCGCCGTGTTCGGCCCGCCAGATGCTGCGATCACCAGCCTCGACGACCTCAAGGGCAAGACCATCAGCGTCACCCGTGGCGCCATCGAAGACATCGAGCTGAGCAAAGTCGCTCCCGAAGGCGTGACCATCAAGCGCTTCGAAGACAACAACTCGACCATCGCCGCCTACCTCGCCGGCCAGGTTGACCTGATCGCCAGCGGCAACGTGGTGATGGTCGCCATCAGCGAAAAGAACCCGAAACGCGTACCGGCGCTGAAAGTGAAACTCAAGGATTCCCCGGTCTACGTCGGCGTGAACAAGAACGAAGCGGCGCTGCTGGCCAAGGTCAACGACATCCTGACCACCGCCAAGGCTGACGGCGCCCTGGAAAAGAATTCGCAGACCTGGCTGAAAGAGCCGCTGCCGGCCGATCTCTGATCGACTGCGCGGGAGACCTTCATGGCTTATCAGTTCGATTTCATGCCGGTGGTGGAAAACACCGACCTGTTGCTGCGCGGGGCACTGTTCACCCTTGAGCTGACGGCCATCGGTGCGCTGCTCGGGGTCGGCGTCGGAGTTGTCGGGGCGCTGGTGCGGGCGTGGAATATCCGCCCGTTCTCGGCAATCTTCGGCGTCTACGTCGAGTTGATCCGCAACACGCCGTTTCTGGTGCAGTTGTTCTTCATCTTCTTCGGTTTGCCGTCGCTGGGCGTGCAGATTTCCGAGTGGCAAGCGGCGGTGCTGGCGATGGTGATCAACCTCGGGGCCTATTCCACGGAGATCATCCGCGCCGGCATTCAGGCGATCCCGCGCGGGCAACTGGAAGCCGCAGCGGCGCTGGCGATGACCCGTTTCGAGGCGTTCCGCCATGTGGTGCTGCTCCCGGCGCTGGGCAAGGTCTGGCCGGCCCTGAGCAGCCAGATCATCATCGTCATGCTCGGCTCGGCGGTGTGTTCGCAGATCGCCACCGAAGAGCTGAGCTTTGCCGCCAACTTCATTCAGTCGCGCAACTTCCGCGCCTTTGAAACCTACGCGCTGACCACCCTGATCTACTTGTGCATGGCGTTGCTGATTCGCCAGTTACTGAACTGGATCGGCCGGCGCTATATCAGTCGAAGCAGGAGCAGCGTATGAGCGACTTCACCTTCTGGGACATCCTGCGCAACCTGCTCACCGGCCTGCAATGGACACTGGCGCTGTCGCTGGTGGCGTTCATTGGCGGCGGGATCGTCGGGTTGCTGATCCTGATCATGCGCATCTCGAAAAATCCTGTGTCGAGCAACATCGCCCGCACCTGGATCGAGCTGTTCCAGGGCACGCCGCTGTTGATGCAGTTGTTTCTGGTGTTTTTCGGTGTGGCCTTGGCCGGGATCGAAATCTCGCCGTGGATGGCGGCAGCGATTGCGCTGACCTTGTTCACCAGCGCTTATCTGGCGGAGATCTGGCGCGGCTGCGTCGAGTCGATCTCCAATGGCCAGTGGGAAGCCTCGGCGAGTCTGGCGCTCAATCCGCTGGAGCAACTGCGCTACGTGATCCTGCCGCAAGCGCTGCGCATCGCTGTGGCGCCGACCGTGGGCTTTTCGGTGCAAGTGGTCAAGGGCACCGCCGTAACGTCGATCATCGGCTTCACCGAGCTGACCAAGACCGGCGGCATGCTCGCCAACGCCACGTTTGAACCGTTCATGGTCTACGGCCTCGTCGCCCTCGGCTACTTCCTGCTCTGCTACCCCTTGTCCCTCAGTGCGCGCTACCTGGAAAGGAGACTGCATGCCTCTGCTTAGAATTTCCGCCCTGCATAAATACTACGGCGATCACCACGTGCTCAAAGGCATCGACCTCAGCGTCGAGGAAGGCCAGGTGGTGGCGATCATCGGCCGCAGCGGCTCGGGCAAATCCACCCTGCTGCGCACCCTCAATGGCCTGGAATCGATCAACGACGGCGTGATCGAAGTCGACGGCGAATACCTCGACGCCGCCCGCGCCGATCTGCGCAGCCTGCGGCAGAAGGTCGGCATGGTCTTTCAGCAGTTCAACCTGTTCCCGCACCTGACCGTGGGCGAAAACGTCATGCTCGCGCCGCAGGTGGTGCAGAAAGTGCCGAAAGCCAAGGCTGCGGAACTGGCGCGTGAGATGCTGGAGCGCGTGGGTCTCGGGGAAAAATTCGATGCCTTCCCCGATCGGCTGTCTGGCGGTCAGCAACAGCGGGTGGCGATTGCCCGGGCGCTGGCGATGTCGCCAAAAGTGTTGCTGTGCGATGAAATCACCTCGGCGCTCGACCCGGAGCTGGTCAATGAAGTGCTCAGCGTCGTGCGGCAACTGGCCAAGGAAGGCATGACGCTGATCATGGTCACCCATGAAATGCGCTTCGCCCGCGAGGTCGGCGACAAACTGGTGTTCATGCACCACGGCAAGGTGCATGAGGTGGGGGATCCGAAGGTGTTGTTTGCCAATCCGCAAACGGCGGAGCTGGCGAACTTTATTGGCACGGTGGAAGCGATAGCCTGAATCTGCCTCATCCATCGTTCCCACGCTCCGCGTGGGAACGCAGCCAGGGACGCTCCGCGTCCCAAAAGCGGACGCAAAGCGTCCGGTGAGGCATTCCCACGCAGAGCGTGGGAACGATAACGTTCGGGGTGCGCGCTCCGGCGGTTTGAACCGTGCGCGTTGGCGTCAGCGTTTGATCGTGGCACGATGTCGAGGTTATCGACCGAGACCCCCTGACCATGCCGCAATCCCAAGCCAAGAATCTGTCCCTGATCGCCGCAATCGACCTGGGCTCGAACAGCTTTCACATGGTCGTGGCCAAGGCCCAGAATGGTGAGATCCGCATTCTCGAACGCCTCGGGGAGAAAGTTCAGCTCGCCGCCGGCATCGACGATGAGCGCCATCTCAACGAAGAATCGATGCAACGCGGCCTCGATTGCCTCAAGCGTTTTGCCCAACTGATCAACGGTATGCCGCTGGGTGCCGTGCGCATCGTCGGCACCAACGCCCTGCGTGAAGCGCGCAACCGCCTCGAGTTCATCCACCGCGCCGAAGAAATCCTCGGCCATCCGGTGGAAGTCATCTCCGGTCGTGAAGAAGCGCGGCTGATTTATCTGGGCGTGTCGCACACCCTTGCCGACACCCCGGGCAAACGTCTGGTCGCCGACATCGGCGGTGGCAGTACCGAATTCATCATTGGCCAGCGTTTCGAGCCGCTGCTGCGCGAAAGCCTGCAAATGGGCTGCGTCAGCTTCACCCAGCGCTATTTCAAGGACGGCAAGATCACCCCGGCCCGTTACGCCCAGGCGTACACGGCGGCGCGGCTGGAGATCATGAGCATCGAACACGCCCTGCACCGCCTGACCTGGGACGAGGCCATCGGCTCCTCGGGCACCATCCGTGCCATCGGCCTGGCGCTGAAGGCTGGCGGTCACGGCACGGGCGAAGTGAATGCCGAAGGCCTGGCGTGGCTCAAGCGGCGCTTGTTCAAGCTCGGTGATGTCGACAAGATCGATTTCGAAGGCATCAAGCCTGATCGCCGGACAATCTTCCCGGCGGGCCTGGCGATTCTCGAAGCGATTTTCGACGCCCTCGAACTGCAACGCATGGATCACTGCGACGGCGCGCTACGCGAAGGTGTGCTCTACGACCTGCTCGGCCGTCATCATCATGAAGACGTGCGCGAACGCACCCTGACTTCGTTGATGGAGCGTTATCACGTTGACCTCGAACAAGCGGCGCGGGTTGAGCGCAAAGCCTTGCACGCGTTCGATCAGGTCGCGGTGGATTGGGAGCTGGATGACGGCATCTGGCGCGAACTCCTCGGCTGGGCGGCGAAAGTGCACGAAGTCGGCCTCGACATTGCGCACTATCACTACCACAAACACGGCGCTTACCTGATCGAACACTCGGATCTTGCCGGATTCTCCCGCGAAGACCAGCAAATGCTTGCCCTGCTGGTGCGCGGCCATCGCCGCAACATTCCCAAGGACAAGTTTGCTGACTTCGGTGACGACGGCGACAAGCTGATTCGCCTCTGTGTGCTACTGCGCTTTGCGATCCTGTTCCACCACATTCGTGGCACGCAGGCGATGCCGCAGGTGGTGCTGCATGCGAAGGGCAACAACCTCGATGTGGAGTTTCCGGAAAATTGGCTGGATGAGAACCAGCTGACTCAGGCGGATTTCGGGCTTGAGGCGGATTGGCTGACGCGGGTGGGGATTGTGCTTACGGTGCATTGAGTTATTGAGTCAGGCACAAAAAAGGCGATCCGTTGGGATCGCCTTTTTATTGGGTTCGACTTGAGTGCAGAGGTGAGCCTTCCCCCTCACCCCAGCCCTCTCCCGAGGGAGAGGGAGCCGATCTCCGTTGGCTTCACAGCCTGAGTTCGACTCGGTAGTTCAGGTCGGCGTATAGCGTAAGACACCTCGGTCAGTCCCCTCTCCCTCTGGGAGAGGGCCAGGGTGAGGGGCTTTTGACCTTCAAGGCCTTAGCTGCTTACCGGAAGGATGGGGCTACCCAAGCGTTCCAGCAACGTCGCCTGCGCACTTCTCGGGTTCTGATTTCCGGTCGGCGTGTTGCGGATGTAACGGCCATCCGACTGCAGGCTCCAGCTGTGGGTGTTGTCGGTCAGGTACAGCTCCAGCTCTTTCTTCACCCGGGTCAGCAGTTTTTTGCCTTCGACCGGGAAGCAAGTCTCGACGCGCTTGTCGAGGTTGCGCTCCATCCAGTCGGCACTGGAGAGGAACATCTGCTCGTCGCCGCCATTGAGGAAGTAGAACACCCGCGTGTGCTCAAGGAAGCGGCCGATGATCGAACGCACATGGATGTTGTGCGAAACCCCAGCAATGCCCGGACGCAGGCAGCACATACCACGTACCACCAGGTCGATGCGCACGCCCGACTGGCTGGCCTTGTACAGCGCGCGAATGATCTTCGGATCGGTCAGCGAGTTGAACTTGGCAATGATGTGCGCCGGTTTGCCTTCGACGGCGAACTGGGTCTCGCGGGCGATCATGTCGAGCATGCCCTTCTTCAGGGTAAACGGCGCATGCAACAGTTTCTTCATGCGCAGGGTTTTACCCATACCGATCAACTGGCTGAACAGTTTGCCGACGTCTTCGCACAAGGCATCGTCGGACGTCAGCAGGCTGTAGTCGGTATAGAGACGGGCGTTACCGGCGTGGTAGTTACCCGTGCCGAGGTGCGCGTAACGCACGATCTCGCCGGCCTCGCGACGCAGAATGAGCATCATCTTGGCGTGGGTCTTGAAGCCGACCACACCGTAAATCACCACCGCACCGGCCGCTTGCAGACGACTGGCCAGTTGCAGGTTGGACTCTTCGTCGAACCGCGCACGCAGCTCGATGACCGCGGTGACTTCCTTGCCGTTACGCGCGGCATCCACCAGCGCATCGACGATCTCGGAGTTGGCGCCGGAGCGGTACAGCGTCTGGCGCACCGCGAGAACGTGCGGGTCTTTCGCGGCCTGACGCAGCAGGTCAACCACCGGGGTGAACGACTCGAACGGGTGCAGCAGCAGGATGTCCTGCTTGCTGACGACGCTGAAAATGTTTTCGCTGTTCTGCAGCAGTTTCGGGATCTGCGGAGTGAACGGCGTGTATTGCAGCTCCGGATGGCTGTCCAGACCGGTGATGCTGAACAGACGGGTCAGGTTGACCGGGCCGTTGACCTGATACAGCTCGGTCTCGCTCAGGTTGAACTGCTTGAGCAGGTAGTCCGAGAGGTGTTTCGGGCAAGTGTCGGCGACTTCCAGACGTACCGCATCGCCGTAACGACGCGAGAACAACTCGCCACGCAGGGCGCGGGCCAGGTCTTCGACGTCTTCGGAATCGAGTGCCAGGTCGGCGTTTCGGGTCAGACGGAACTGGTAGCAACCCTTGACCTTCATGCCCTGGAACAGGTCATCGGCGTGCGCATGAATCATCGACGACAGGAACACATAGTTGTCGCCAGGACCGCCGACTTCTTCCGGCACCTTGATGATCCGTGGCAGCAGACGCGGCGCCGGGATGATCGCCAGACCGGAATCGCGTCCAAAGGCATCGATACCTTCCAGTTCAACGATGAAGTTCAGGCTCTTGTTCACCAGCAACGGGAACGGGTGCGTCGGGTCGAGGCCGATCGGGGTGATGATCGGCGCGATCTCGTCGCGGAAATAGCGGCGCACCCAGGTTTTGATCTTGGTCGTCCAGTGGCGGCGACGGATGAAGCGCACTTGGTGCTTCTCCAGCTCCGGCAACAGGATGTCGTTGAGGATCGCGTACTGACGATCAACGTGACCGTGCACCAGCTCGCTGATCCGCGCCAGTGCTTGATGCGGCTGCAAGCCGTCAGCACCAGCCTGTTCACGGGCGAAGGTGATTTGTTTCTTCAGGCCGGCGACGCGGATCTCGAAAAATTCGTCGAGGTTGCTGGAGAAGATCAGCAGGAACTTCAAACGCTCCAGCAACGGATAGGACTCGTCCAGCGCCTGTTCCAGCACGCGGATATTGAATTGCAGTTGCGAAAGCTCACGGTGGATGTACAGGCTGCTGTCATCCAGGCCCGGGATCGCAATCACGGGCGCCGCCGCGACAGGTTCGGCGACTGGCGCCGGGGGCGCAGGCTCCAGTTCCGGCGGGGTCTCGGTGATTTGCTCGACCACCGGTTGAGCTTCTTTTACTGCAACTTCCGTGAGTCCTTCGGTATTCATTGAATGTTCCTGGGAGGGCTATTTCTGCTCTCGTAACAATTGAGCGGCGCGGACAGCAAAGTAAGTCAGGATGCCATCAGCGCCGGCACGTTTAAAGGCGGTCAGAGATTCGAGAATCACCGCCTCGCTCAACCAGCCATTCTGGATCGCCGCCATGTGCATGGCGTATTCGCCGCTAACCTGATAGACGAAGGTCGGCACTTTGAAGGCATCTTTTACCCGGAAAAGAATGTCCAGATACGGCATGCCCGGTTTGACCATGACCATGTCCGCGCCTTCAGACAAGTCGGCGCCGACTTCGTGCAGCGCTTCGTCGCTGTTGGCCGGGTCCATCTGGTAGGAAGCCTTGTTGGCCTTGCCGAGGTTCGACGCCGAACCGACGGCATCGCGGAACGGGCCGTAATAGGCGCTGGCGTACTTGGCCGAATAAGCCATGATCCGCACGTTGACGTGGCCGGCAATCTCCAGCGCTTCACGGATCGCCTGAATGCGACCGTCCATCATGTCCGATGGTGCCACTACCTGCGCACCCGCTTCGGCGTGGGACAGGGCCTGACGGACCAGCGCGTCGACGGTGATGTCGTTCTGTACGTAGCCTTCTTCGTCGAGGATGCCGTCCTGGCCGTGGGTGGTGAACGGATCGAGTGCGACGTCGGTGATCACCCCCAGTTCCGGGAAACGCTCACGCAGCGCGCGGGTGGCGCGCTGGGCGATGCCCTCGGGGTTCCAGGCTTCAGCAGCGTCAAGGGATTTCAATTCGGGCGGAGTGACCGGGAACAGCGCCAGCGCCGGAATCCCCAGCTCGACCCATTTGGCCGCTTCTTTAAGCAGCAGGTCGATGGTCAAGCGCTCTACACCCGGCATCGAGGCCACGGCTTCGCGGCGGTTTTCACCGTCAAGCACGAACACCGGCAGGATCAGGTCATCGACCGTCAGCACATTTTCCCGCACCAGCCGACGCGAAAAATCATCACGACGATTGCGACGCAGGCGGGTTGCAGGGAACAGACGATTGGCAGGGGTAAAGCTCACGGCAGACTCCTGAGCCCGCGCAAACGGGCGAGCGTGACAGTTATAGACGGCCATTATGACGAACAGATGACAGTTGTGTGAGACCTGTGACGCGTAGCCGCATTCCATTCTCAGTGTAGGAATTGTTCACGTCGAGACACATTTGGACACTTTCATGAATGTGTCCGAAGGGTTAGGCTGCGCGTTCATTTCGCCAGCACCCAGACAATGCTCCAACAATTTCTGCATGACTTTGGCTACTTTGCCTTGTTCCTCGGCACGTTCTTCGAAGGCGAAACCATTCTGGTGCTCGCGGGCTTCCTCGCGTTCCGTGGATACATGGACATCAATCTGGTGGTGGTCGTGGCGTTCTGCGGCAGCTATGCCGGCGATCAGCTGTGGTACTTCCTGGGGCGCAAGCACGGGCGCAAATTGCTCGCGCGCAAACCGCGCTGGCAGATGATGGGCGACCGCGCGCTGGAGCACATTCGCAAGCACCCGGACATCTGGGTACTGAGTTTCCGTTTCGTTTACGGATTGCGCACGGTGATGCCGGTGGCGATCGGTTTGTCGGGCTATCCGCCGGGACGTTATCTGCTGCTCAACGGTATCGGCGCGGCAATCTGGGCGACTGCACTGGCCGCTGCGGCTTACCACTTCGGTGCGGTGCTGGAAGGCATGCTCGGCAGCATCAAGAAGTACGAGCTGTGGGTGCTCGGCGCGCTGCTGATTCTTGGCGTTGGCCTGTGGCTGCGTCGCCGCTTCAAGAATGCGCGTCTGGCGAAGAAAATCTACGCCGACGAGCAAGCCGCGAAAGCTGCGCTGCTGAATCAAGCCGAAGCGTCCCCTGCCGAACCAAAGTCGCCAGCCGAATAAATCGCTGGCGCTTTGCTACAGCCCGCCGGCATTGAGCGGGCTGGCCGACCCCTTCAGTCAGATACGTCACTTTTATCCTCGCTGCTCTGGTGCATTCAAGTTCTCCAGCGGCGTTCTCACGCCAAAAATCTAGCGCTCGTTACGCAGCAGGCAACCCCAAATAATGAACACCCCGCCGTTGTTGCGATCCATGTAGAAAGCGTTCCTTGCAGGTGCAGCCACCTCTTGAGGCTATGGCAACGCAGGACAATTTAGTGGACATTTAGCGCCATGAATCTGGAGAGAAACCCATGAGCAAAAAAGTTGCAGTGATCCTGTCCGGCAGTGGCGTGTACGACGGCGCCGAAATCCACGAAAGCGTCATCACCCTGCTGCGCCTCGACCAACGCGGTGCGCAGGTGCAGTGCTTCGCCCCGAACATCGCGCAATTGCACGTGATCAATCACCTGACAGGCGAAGAAATGCCCGAGTCGCGCAACGTCCTGGTGGAATCGGCGCGCATCGCCCGCGGCAACATCAAGGACATCCGCGAAGCCGACGTCGACGATTTTGATGCGTTGATCGTGCCGGGCGGTTTCGGGGCGGCGAAAAACCTGTCCAACTTCGCCGTCGAAGGCGCTGGCTGCAGCGTGCAGCCGCAAGTGCTGGCGCTGGCCGAAGCATTTGCCGAAGCGGGCAAACCTGTCGGCCTGATGTGCATTTCTCCGGCGCTGGCGGCGAAGATCTACGGCCCGGGCGTGACCTGCACCATCGGCAATGACGTCGACACCGCCACGGCGATGAACAAGATGGGCGCCACTCACGAAGACTGTGCGGTGACGGAAATCATCGAAGACAAGGCGCGCAAACTGGTGACGACCCCGGCTTACATGCTGGCGCAGAACATCAGTGAAGCGGCTTCGGGGATTAACAAACTGGTCGACCGCGTGCTCGAACTGACCCACGAAAACGACGCCTGATCTCCAGCAGCACACAAAACCCAATGTGGGAGCGAGCCTGCTCGCGAAAGCGGTGTGTCATTCAACACAGCGTTGCCTGATCTGGCGCCTTCGCGAGCAGGCTCGCTCCCACAGAGGATTTGTGTAGGGCTTAAGGTTTGCGCGTCAGTCGGGTGAGGATCCGGTCCAGCGCATTGGCAAACGCCTGTTTCTCGCGATCCCCGAACGGCGCCGGGCCGCCGCTCATCTGGCCTTGTTCGCGCAGATCAGTGAACAGGTTGCGCACGGCCAGGCGCTCGCCCATGTTCTGCGCGTCAAATTCCTTGCCGCGCGGATCCAGCGCCGCGACTCCCTTCTTCACCAAACGATCGGCCAGCGGGATGTCGCTGCAAATCACCAGTTCACCCGGCACCGCGTGCTCGACCAGATAATCGTCTGCCGCATCCGGCCCGCTCGGCACCACGATCAGTTTGACGATGGCCAGCCCCGGCTTGATCTGCGGCTGCCCGGCCACCAGCACCACTTCGAACTGGCGTTTGAGGGCGAACTTCACCACCAGATCCTTCGCCGCCCGTGGGCAGGCGTCGGCATCGATCCAGACACGCATGTTCTTTACCTCTAAAAGCAAAAGATCGCAGCCTGCGGCAGCTCCTACAGGGTGCGCGTCGCGGCGTAACATTGCGACATGCCTTGTCCCTGTGGGAGCTGCCGAAGGCTGCGATCTTTTAGGAGTTACTCAATCAAGCAGCTGAAACCCGCCGCTTCTCCGCCACCCAGCTACGCCCATACAACACCACAATCGCCAGAATCGCCACCGCCTGCGCCGTCAGCGAATAGGCATCGGCATGAATCCCCAGCCAGTCGAATTCAAAGAACGCCACCGGCCGCGTGCCAAAGATCCCGGCTTCCTGCAACGCCTTGACGCCATGCCCGGCGAACACTACCGACAATGCGCACAGCAGCGCCGCGTTGATGCTGAAGAACAACGTCAGCGGCAGTTTCGCCGAACCGCGCAGGATCACCCACGCCAGACCAACCAGCAGCACCAGTGCCGTCGCACCACCGGCGAGCACCGCGTCATGCCCGGCTGGTCCTGCCTGCAACCACAGGGTTTCGTAAAACAGGATCACCTCGAACAGCTCGCGATACACCGAGAAGAACGCCAGAATCGCGAAGCCGAAACGCCCGCCACCACCGACCAGACTGCTCTTGATGTAATCCTGCCAGGCTGCGGCGTGGCGACGGTCATGCATCCATACGCCCAGCCACAGGACCATGACACTGGCGAACAGTGCCGTCGCGCCTTCCAGCAGTTCACGCTGCGAACCGCTGACATCAATGACGTACGCCGCCAGCGCCCAGGTACCGAGACCGGCCAACAGTGCCAGGCCCCAACCGACGTTGACACTGCGCACCGCCGATTGCTGGCCGGTGTTGCGTAGAAAGGCGAGGATCGCTGCCAGCACCAGAATCGCTTCCAGACCTTCGCGCAGCAGAATCAGCAGACCGGAGATGTAGCTCAGTGACCAGCTCAAGCCGTCGCTGCCTAACAACCCGGCGGATTCCTTGAGCTTGGCCTTGGCGGCGTCCAGGCGCTGCTCGGCCTGCTCGACCGGCAAGCCGTCCTGCAACGATTGCCGATAGGCCATCAGGGATTTTTCGGTGTCCTTGCGCACATTGGCGTCAACGTTATCCAGCGAGCTCTCGACCAGTTCAAAGCCTTCCAGATAAGCCGCCACCGACAGGTCGTAGGCCTGATCGTGTTCGCCTGCACGGTAGGCCGCGAGGCTCTTGTCCAGGGTCGCTGCGGTGTAGTCGAGCAGTTGCGCCGGGCCACGCTTGACCTGCGGCGGTTGCGCACGCTGGGCGCGGAACGTCGCGGCGGCTTGCGGGCCATCGGCGGCCTGCACTTCGGCCGGGGTCTGACGGGCCAGATCGGCGATGTTGTAGGTCTTGTCGGCTTTGGCCGCCGCCGGATCGGCGCTGAAGCCGGCGATGTAAGTCGCCAGATCCCAGCGCTGCCGATCGTCGAGCTGATCGGCAAACGCTGGCATGTCGGTGCCTTCAACGCCCTGACCGAGGGTGTTGTAGATCGCATACAGACTCAGGTGATCCAGCCGCGCCGCATCCCGCAGATTGGCCGGTGCCGGGGTCATGCCGAGGCCCGCCGGGCCGTCACCGGCGCCACTGTCGCCGTGGCACACCGAGCAATTCTGCGCATAGAGCGGCGCACCCCGGGTGGGGTCGGGGGTGATGATCGGCGCTTGGCTGACTTCATACGCCACCGCCAGTTGCGCGCCAAGTTGCCGCGCCTGCCGGGCGACTTCGGCGCCATCCTGCTTTGCGGTGATTGCGGCGTGCAACGCGCTGACACCTTGCTCCAGCGCAGCTTTTTCAGGCTTGGCCGGCATGCCGGCGATCAAGCCTTGCAGCGCCCGTGTGAATTCCAGTTGCTCGCGGTATTCGGAATCATCGACAACCTTGCCCGCCGCTACCGTCGGCGGGTAGTCGGCGCTGATGTAATCGAGCAGGTGCAGCGCTTGCGGTGCGCCTTCCACGTTATCGGCCAGCAGATTGAAGCTGCTCAGGGCAATCAACGGGAACAGCAGCCAGGCCAGAAAACGGGACGAGGCAGTCATGAGTCATTCTCAAATGGAAATGCGAAGTTACATATTGTTCACTTCGAACGCGTTTCCCTCAAGCTTTGTCGACATAACGCCACACATGTCGCGAGCCATCGGTCTACAAAAAACGCCACATCACTTAGCCACTATTGCACCCTATACTGCGCGACCTGTCGCATTTCCCGCTCAAGGATGAACCCCTTTTATGCGCCATCGCTTGCACCTGCCCCTGTTGATCGCCGCCGTTGTGCAACTGAGCGGCTGCGGTGCATATCGCAATTACGACCTGGAACTGCAACAGACCACCGACCCGTTCAAGGCCGGCAACATCAACAGCGCCCTGTCCGTGATCGAAGCGAACAATCCGGGCGCGGAAAAAGACCTGCTCTACTATTTCGAAAAGGGCACCGTACTGAGCGCCGGCGGCGAGTTTGCGCAGAGCCAGACAACCTGGCGCAGCGCCGAGCAGATGATCATCGAGCGCCAGGACACGATCGAAACCACCGGCGACAAGCTGCTCGCCGCGATGGGCGATCACTGGGGCAGCATCATCAATGACAAGCTGCGCCGCTACGATGGCTACGACTACGAAAAAGTCATGCTGACCACGCAAATGGCCCTCAACCAACTGGCCATGAATGATTTTGACGGCGCCCGTGCCGACATCAAGAAAACCCACGAGCGCGAAGCGCTGATCGCCCGACAGCGGGAGCTGGAATACGAGCGTATCGAAGAAGCGGCCAAGGCCCAGGGCGCGCGCGTGCATTACAAGGATCTGCAGGGTTACCCCGTGGTGATGCTCGAATCGCCTGCGGTGATTGCTCTGAAAAACGGTTACCAAAGTGCATTCAGTCACTATCTCGCCGGCTTCACCTACGAAGCGCTGGGCGAGAAAGATCTGGCAGCGCCCGGCTATCGTCAGGCAATTGAACTGCGTCCGGACATGGCGTTTTTCCAACAGGCACTGCGCGATCTCGACAGCCCAGGCCTGAAGGCAGACGAAAGCGATGTGCTGATCATCGTGCAGAGCGGCCTGGCGCCGGCCCGCAGCTCCGTGCGCGTGCCCTACCCGGTGAAGCTCGCGGACGGTCAGGTCATCGTCGCCAATATCTCGTTCCCCATAATGGTGCCCGACACCTCGACGCCTTCATTCAACCAACTGAGCATCGATGGTCGTCAAAAAAAGCTGATTGCGGTCAACAGCATTACCGACATGTCCTTGCGCACCCTGCGTGACGACATGCCGGGCATTATCCAGCGCACAACCTATCGGGCATTTCTGGCAGCCGATGTTCAGGGCAGGGACAATCGACGCGATCCGAGCAAAGCGTCCTACGTCACGCACTGGGACGGTTTCGAGCACGCCGACACACGGACCTGGCGCACCTTGCCCAACCTCACCCAAGTCGTGCGCCTGCGCCTGAAAAAAGGTGAGCACCTGATCAGCCTGCCCAACGCTCCCGGCGCTGCACCGATGAAAGTCCGCATCGACCAGAACCGCCAGGTCATCGGCCTGCGTGCTTTGGGTGATCGAGTATTTGCCAATGGCAGCGCATTCCAGCCCAGCGCAGCGCCGACTCGCAGTGTGGTATCCGATCTGAAATAAGTAATGGCACCAAACTAACGAGTGCGATTAAAAAGCTATTACATAGCCATCACCGCCTGCTTATAATGCCGCGCCCGCGTTATTGCGATCGGGCATAAAGCTCCTCAGGTTATGAGGAATTGGCAGGAGGCCAGCGCCACTGTCGATGGGTCACACCAGCCCGACCAGCATCCGCGGCTGTAGTTACTCCAGGGAAGAAGTACCCCCATGGCATTCCGCGCCCCCACTCTGATTGCGCTCAGCGCCGTCACTCTGCTGTCCGGCTGTTCAGCGTTTCGCAACTACGACTCCGAATTGGCCCAGACCAACCAGCAACTGGCCTCCGGCAACGTCGACGCCGCGCTGACCCTGCTGGAAAAGAACAACACCGGCCCTGACAAAGACCTGCTCTATTATTTCGAAAAAGGTGAGTTGCTGCGCGCCAAGGGCGACCTGTCCGGTAGCCAGAACGCGTGGACCAGCGCCGATCAGGTGGTGGGCAAGTGGGAAGATTCGGTCAAGCTCGACACCGACAAGTACCTGGCCCAGTTCGGCAGTTTCCTGGTCAACGACAAGGTGCGTCGCTACGAAGGTTACGACTACGAAAAAGTCATGCTGACCACGCAGATGGCCCTGAACCTGCTGGCGGTTAACGATTTCGACGGCGCACGCACCGCCATCAAGAAAACGCACGAACGTGAAGCGGTGATTGCCGACCTGCGCGACAAGGAATACCTGAAGAGCGAAGAAGAGGCCGAGAAAGAAGGCATCAAGACCCAGTACAAGGACCTGCAAGGTTATCCGGTCGCCAGTCTCGATGCCCCAGAAGTGGTCGGTCTGAAAAACAGCTACCAGAGTGCGTTCAGTCACTATCTGGCCGGCTTCGTCTACGAAGCCCTGGGCGAGAAAGATCTGGCTGCACCGGGCTACCGCAAGGCCGCCGAGTTGCGCCCGAATACCCCGCTGCTGGAGCAGGCGCTGGTCAACCTCGACAAACCGGGCAAGTCCGACGACAGCGACATCCTGATCGTGGTGCAAAGCGGTCTGGCACCAGCGCGCGACTCGATCCGCGTGCCGCTGCCTTTGCCGATCTCCAACAACGTGGTGATCACGCCGCTGTCGTTCCCGATCATCAAGCCAGACACCTCCACCGCGCCGTTCGCGCAGATCGGTGTCGATGGCCAGCAGGTCGATCTGACCGCGCTCAACAGCACCACCGCCATGTCCCGCCGCGCTCTGCGTGACGACATGCCGGGGATCATTCTGCGCACCACCGTGCGGGCAATCACCAAAGGCGTGGCGCAGAAGCAGATCAACGAAACCAATCCACTGGCCGGTCTGGCCGTCGGCATCTCTTCAGCTGTGCTCGAAGGTGCCGATACCCGTACGTGGCGCACCCTGCCGGACAACACCCAAGTGGTGCGTCTGCGCTTGAAGAAAGGCGAGCACCAAGTCACTCTGCCGAGCGCCGTGGGCGGTTCGGTGGTCAAGGTCACCGTCGATCAGCGTTACCAAGTGATCAGCCTGCGCGCTGTGGGCAACCAGGTGTTCGCCGGCGGTCTCGCCGCTCACATCATCCCGAGCGCCGGCGCAACCAACGTCGCCAGCCTCAAACAACCTTAAGAACGGAGTCTTTGCATGCGCTTCAAACTCATCGCCGTCGCCGCCCTCGCCTTGCTGGCGAGCGGCTGCGCCACCCCGCCACCGCCACCGCCAGAGCCGGGCAGCGCCGCGAGCAAAGTCGTGGCCATGGGCCCGCAGAAACACATCGTCGTCGGCGCCATGCGCGTCGCCCGCGAAAACGGCTTCATGACGGTCAACGTGCAGTTGAGCAATACCCTCAACAGCAACAAGATTTTCTACTACCGCTTCGCCTGGCTCGGCGCGGAAGGTTTCCCGATTGCCGAAGAAGAAGTGTGGAAAAGCCAAATGATGTACGGCGCCCAGACCAGCTTCATTCAAGGCATCGCCCCGACCCCGAAAGCCGTGGACTTCCGTCTGGAAATCAAGACGCCGTAAGCCCGCCACCCTATTCCTGTTTTAGAGAGCATTCCCATGTTTGCACGCTTTTCCTGCATCGCCGTTATCGCCCTGCTGGCCTCCGGCTGCGCCAACACTTCGCCGACCCTGGGCAGCAAGAACATCAGCTACGGCGACACCAAAGCGGTTGAAACCGTGACCAATGAATTCGGTTCCACCGACCTGCAGATGATCGCCGAGTCGATGACCCGCTCGCTGGCCCAGTCCGGCATCCTGCAGGGCCGTCCGGTGGTTCAGGTCTACGACGTGAAGAACAAGACAAGCGAATACATCGACACCCGCGAAATCACCACCAGCATCAAGACTCAGCTGATGAAGACCGGTGTTGCTCGCTTCGCCAGCGACAACAACGCCATGCAGAGCCAGGTTGACCAGCTCAAGCTGCAAAACCAGAGCGGCCTGTACAAGAAGAGCACTGTGGCCAAGACTGGCAACATGGTTGCCGCCAAGTACCGCATCGAAGGCTCGATCAGCTCGATCGTCAAGCGCAGCAGCGATTACAAGGACGTCTTCTACAAATTCAGCCTGCAACTGATCGACGTTGAAAGCGGTCTGGCCGAGTGGATGGACGAAAAAGAGATCCGCAAAACCACGGAGCGTTAAGCAATGCGCGCATGGATTGGCATGATGGCCCTGGCTTGCGCGTTCAGCGCGCAGGCGGCCCCGAAAGTCGCGGTGACGGACCTGGCGTATCAGGAACGTGTGGAGCAATACATCCACATCGTTTCGGCCCAGAGCAATCACCGCGAGGGTTACTACAGCTCCAGCGGCTCTTCGAGCTACAACGAGATCGAAGCGAGCACCAGTTACATCGAGCAAGGCGAGTTGCGCAAATTCACCGGCGACATCAAGGGTGAAATCCTGCGTACCGGCATGTTCCAACTGGTGCAAGGCACGCCGTACACTGCGTCGTCCAAGGGTGACGTCTACGACGTGATCAAGCGCATCAAGGCCGGCAACTTCAAGGGCGCCGACTATGTGCTGTTCGGCACCGTGTCAGACATCGACTTCACCCAGGACATGAACGAGCTGGCGCACACCGACAGCTATTCGGCGGTACTGGGCCTGACGCTGGTGGCGGATTTCAGCCTGATCAACACCAAGACCTTCGAGATCACCTCGGCCTTCACAGCGATGGGCGAAGCGCAGGACACCAAACTGGTGAACGGCCGCGACATCAAGATCTCGCTGAACCGTCCTCGGGTGGTGCGTGACGTGTCGAAAGCGCTGGGTGAAGACGTGGCCGGGCAACTGAGCATGCAGCTCGGTGGCGGCGGTTACGAGCAGCCGCGTGAGCCGGCGCAACGCAACAACCTGCCGCGCGATACTGCGCCAGTGATCTTGCGCTGACTCTTGGCCTCGCCACAGCCTGACAGGCAATAAAAAAGGCGACCTCCCGAGGTCGCCTTTTTTGTGCCCGTGATGTTTATGCCGCGGCTTTACGCAACGTCGCCATAAACGCCGCCGCGCCAATGAACAGCCCGGCAAACGTGCGGTTCATGCGCTTCTGCTGCTGCGGGGTGCGCAACAGACGCAGCACCTTCGACGCCAGGCCGGTGTAGCCCGCCATCACAATAAGGTCGACAACGATCATCGTCACACCGATCACCACATACTGAATCAGCAGGGGCGCATGCGGGTTGATGAACTGCGGCAGCACCGCGAGCATGAACACCAAGGCCTTGGGGTTGCTGATGTTCACCAGAAACCCGCGGAACACCAGCGCCAGCGGCTTGCCGATCGGCCGTACCGCTGCGTCATCGCTCATGTCCATGGGCAGCGCGCGCCATTGTTTGATGGCCAGGTACACGAGGTAAGCCACGCCGAACCATTTGATCGCGTGGAAAGCCGTGGCCGAAGCCGTCAGGATCGCGCCAACACCGGCGCCGACGATCGCAATCTGGGCCGCCAGGCCGATTTGCAGGCCGAGGGCGTTCCAGTAACCGCGCCAGAAACCGTATTGCAGACCGCTGGACATCGACGCAATGGCGCCAGCACCCGGGGACAGACTGATCACCCAGCAGGCGGCAAAAAACGCCAGCCATGTTTGAAGCTCCATCGCACACCTCGACTCATGCCGTAACAAGTTGTCAAAGCTAATGCGGTTTGAGGCTAAAAGCAAAAGATCGCGGCCTGCGGCAGCTCCTACATTGGAATGCGATCCCTGTAGGAGCTGCCGCAGGCTGCGATCTTTTGATCTGGCTTTAAGACTTACTTCTCAAAGCCACTGGCAGGAAACACATCCGTCCCGCGCCAACGCCGCACCGAACGCTGGAAGAACAAGCTGTTCGGCACCTGCACCATGGCGCTGCCCGTTCCGAGTTCTTCAGCCTCGATCAACGTGGTGTAGAGCAGATTGATCGCCACCACTCGCCCCTTCACGCCAGGCTTGTCCGTGGTGTCCACCAGCTCAACGATATCGCCCAGCCGAAACGGCCCGACCGTGAAGATCAGAATCGCGCAGAGCAAATTCGACAGCACACTCCACATCGCGAAGAACGCGACCGCTGCCACCGCAACGAAGCCCGACAGCGCCGTCCACAACACCGTGGCCGAAACACCGAGACGCTCCAGAACAAAGATCAGCGCGCTGCCCATGATCAACCAGCGCAACACGCCACGCAGCGGCATCAGCAACTGCGGCGGGAACGGATAGCGCTCGCCCAACCGGGTCAGGCCTTTGGCAACGAAGCGCTGGGTCAGGTAACCGGCCAGCAGGATCAGCAGAATCTGCACGCCAAACCAGACCGGCTCGACCCACTCCGCTGGCAGCGGCAGCTTGAACGCTTCCATCAGGACAGCGCCTCCAGCTCCGCCTGCATGCTTTCCAGCACCTCGAGGGCTTCCATCCACGCTTCTTCCAGCTCGCCTTCGCGAACCTTCAACTTGGCCTGTTCAGCGAGCAGATCACGCAACTCGTTCTTGCGGGCCGGCTCGTAGATATCGCTGTCGCCGAGGCTGGCGTCGACCTTGGCCAGTTTCTCGTGGAGCTTGCCCAGTTCGGCTTCGAGCTTGTCGGCTTCACGCTTGTGCGGGGCCAGTTGCTGACGCAACGCAGCAGCCGCCTGACGCTGGGCCTTCTTATCGGTCTTGTCCGGGTTGACCGGAGTGTTGCTGACCGGGGCGTTGCGCTGACGGTATTCCACCAGCCACCGCGCATAGTCTTCGAGGTCGCCATCGAACTCTTCGACCTTGCCGTCAGCGACCAGGTAGAAGTTGTCGGTGGTGCTCTTGAGCAAATGCCGATCGTGAGACACCACCAGCACCGCGCCGCTGAATTCCTGCAGTGCCATGGTCAGCGCCAGGCGCATTTCCAGATCGAGGTGGTTGGTCGGTTCGTCGAGCAACAACAGGTTCGGCCGCTCCCAGGCAATCAACGCCAGGGCCAGACGAGCCTTTTCACCACCGGAGAAATTCAGCACCGGCTCATCGATGCGCGCACCACGGAAGTCGAAACCGCCAAGGAAATCACGCAGGGTCTGCTCACGCTCGGTCGGCGCCAGACGCTGCAAATGCAGCAACGGGCTGGCCTTGGCGTCCAGGGAATCGAGCTGATGCTGAGCGAAGTAACCGACCACGGTGTTTTCGCCACGGGTCAGGCGCCCGGCGATCGGTGACAGCTCGCCGGCGAGGTTCTTGATCAGCGTCGACTTACCCGCGCCATTCGGGCCGAGCAGGCCGATCCGCGCACCTGGGGTCAGTTGCAGCTTGACCTTCTCCAGGATGGTTTTGTCGCCGTAACCCAGGCGCGCATCCGACAGGTCGATCAGCGGACTGGAGATCTTGGTCGACTCGCGAAAGACGAAATCGAACGGCGAATCAACATGGGCCGCCGACAGCTCTTCCATCCGCTCCAGCGCCTTGATCCGGCTCTGCGCCTGACGAGCCTTGGTCGCTTGCGCCTTGAAGCGGGCGATGTAGCTTTCCATGTGCGCACGTTGCGCCTGTTGCTTCTCGTAAGCCTGTTGCTGCTGGGCCAGACGCTCGGCGCGGGCGCGTTCGAACGCGGTGTAGCCGCCGCGATACAAAGTGATTTTGCGTTGATCGACGTGGGCCACGTGATCGACGACTTCATCGAGGAAATCACGGTCGTGGGAAATCAGCAGCAAGGTGCCCGGGTAGCTTTTCAGCCACTCTTCGAGCCAGATGATCGCGTCGAGATCCAAGTGGTTGGTCGGTTCGTCGAGCAACAACAGGTCCGACGGGCACATCAATGCCTGCGCCAGATTCAGACGCATCCGCCAGCCACCGGAGAAATCTCCTACCTGGCGATCCATCTGTTCATTGGTGAAACCGAGACCGGCCAGCAATTTGCGCGCTCGTGCATCGGCGGTGTAGCCGTCAGCGCTGTCGAGCTCGGAATGCAGACGGGCCAGGGCGACGCCGTCGTGAGCCGCTTCGGCCACGGCGAGGTCACGTTGCACCTCGCGTAGACGCAGGTCGCCATCGAGCACATAGTCGACCGCCAGGCGTTCGAGGGTGTCGACCTCCTGGCGCATGTGCGCAATACGCCAGTCGGCCGGCAGTAGGCAGTCGCCCGAATCCGGGTGCAACTCGCCGCGCAGCAAGGCAAACAGGCTGGATTTGCCGGCGCCGTTGGCACCGATGAGGCCGGCTTTGTGGCCGGCGTGCAGGGTCAGCTCGGCGTCTTCTAGCAGACGTTGCGGGCCACGCTGTAAAGTCAGGTTCTGAAGTCGGATCATAATGGCGGCGGAGTCTACCAGCTTCGCTCACAACTGGCGCGAGTAGCACGATGTCCTCTGACCTGTGGAGCTTTTCCCTTGCCACCTACGCCCGCCCGGGCGTGGAAGATGCCTGCCTGCAGCTGCAAACGGCGGGCGCCAGTGTCTGCCTGCTGCTGTGTGGTTTATGGCTGGAACAACGCGGGGTGACGTGTGATGAGCAACGCTTGAGCCAGCTTCAGACGCTGACCGAACCGTGGGATATCGACGTGGTGCAGCCACTGCGCGCACTGCGTATGCAATGGAAAGCACCGGCGACCGATGATGCGGTGTTGAAAGGCATGCGCGAGCAGATCAAATCACTTGAGCTCGAAGCTGAGCGAGCGTTGTTGTCACGACTGGAGGGGGTTGCGCAGGAGTGGGGGCAAAACGGCGCAGGCGCGAAGACCTGGCTTGAGGGATTGGCCGGCTCGGCGGCCAGCCCGAACCGCGACGCGCTGCAAGTGCTGCGCGTCGCGGCAACCGGCACTTAGGAAGCGCTGGTCGGGTTGTTGCTGGTGCTCGACACAGCGGCTGGAGACGGCGCAGTCGATGGCGTCGAGGTAGTCGCGGCTGGAGCAACTGCCGATGGCGCAGTCGACGCTGCCGGTGCGGCAGGCTTAGCGGCAGGCGCGGTAGCCGGTTTAGCGGCAGCTGGTTTTGCAGCAGCAGGCTTTTTAACGGCTGGTTTTGCGGCAGGTTTTGCAGCTGGCTTGGCGGCTGGTTTTGCAGCAACAGGCTTGGCAGCAGCAGTCGCTGGTTTGGCAGCAGCGGCCGGTTTAGCGGCTGGTTTGGCAGCAGCTTTTGCTGGTGCTTTTGCAGCAGGTTTAGCGGCAGTCTTGGCAGCTGGTTTTGCAGCAGCTGGTTTAGCGGCAGTCTTGGCAGCTGGTTTTGCAGCAGCTGGTTTAGCGGCCGGTTTGGCTGCGGCGGTTTTCACTGGAGCAGCTTTTGCAGCAGCAGGTTTGACGGCTGGTTTAGCAGCGGCGGCACGGGGAGCTGGCTTGGCAGCGGCAGTACGTGCAGAAGGTTTTGCCGCCGTGGTTTTAGCCGCTGGTTTTGCAGCGCTCGCCGCAGCAGGTTTCTTCGCTGCAGGTTTTGCGGTTGCTTTGGCAGCTGGTTTTGCAGCGGCTTTCACCGGTGCTTTTGCTACTGGCTTGGCAGCGGTTTTAGCAGCAGCTTTTGCAGCAGGCTTGGCCGCTGCAGTTTTCGCTGGAGCTTTTGCAGCAGCAGGTTTGGCGGCTGCTTTCTTCGCCGGTGCGGCTGCCGGTTTGGCTGCGCGCGAGGACAACACTTTACCCACGGCTTCTTGAACGCGACCCACACCCTGGGCCAGTTTCAGGCTTTCCTGGGCATCGCGCTTGAGTTGCAGAATGTAGCTGCGAGTGTCGGACTGACGATCCTTCAAGGCGTCGAGCAGGTCTTCCAGTTCTTTCACTGCGGCCTTGGCCTTGTTCTGCGCCTTGGCTTTACCGGCAGTGGCCGCGTCCTGCAATTTGGTGCGGGATTTGTGCAGTTTTTCTTGTGCCTTGCCGCGTTGCTTTTCCAGTTTGGCGAGCAGTTTTTCAGCATCAGCCAAGGCTTGGGAGCAAGCGTTTTCCAGATGCTCGAGCAGGCTGCCCGAGAGTTGTTGGAGTAAATGCAACGGAGTGTTTACAGGCTTCTTGGTGGCCGACATGGTTTACCTCCTGGCTGACGTGAGTGCGGCTCATACTAGACCTCTGCAGTTACCGCCGCTAGGGCATCTTGACAGTATCGATTGCGTTGCGTTGCACCGAATCGAAAATGTTCTGCGCGAAGTCAAAAGCAGTTCACCGTAACAGTCGTGCGCGCTGGCATAATCCACCGCATCTCAGGACGGAGAGTGCTCATGTCGCGCTACTTTTTTTTATTCCTCTGCATGGTTTTCTCTGCCGCTCACGCTGACGGAAAATCCACCGCGAACGATGCTCACGATCTGGCCTACAGCCTCGGCGCCAGCCTCGGTGAACGGCTGCGCCAAGAGGTTCCGCAACTGCAGATTCAGGCGCTGGTCGATGGCCTGCAGCAAGCCTATCAAGGCAAGCCACTGGCGCTGAGCGAGGCCCGTATCGAGCAGATTCTGGCCGATCATGAAGCGCAAAATGCAGAACACTCCGCGCTGCCTTCGAGCGACGCGGCAATGGAAAGCGAGCAACGTTTTCTCACCACAGAAAAAGCCAGGCCGGGTGTAAAGGAACTGGCTGACGGCATCCTGCTCACCGAGCTGACACCGGGCACTGGCGCCAAGGCCGGCCCCGATGGAAAAGTGCAGGTGCTGTATGTCGGACGGTTGCCGGACGGCACCGTGTTCGATCAGAACACGGTGCCGCAATGGTTCAATCTCGACAGCGTGATTGCCGGTTGGCGCACCGCGTTGCAGAACATGCCGGTGGGCGCAAAATGGCGACTGGTGATTCCATCGGATCAGGCCTATGGCGCCGACGGTGCCGGCGACCTGATCGCCCCGTTCACACCGCTGGTGTTTGAAGTGGAATTGCGTGGTGCGACGAGTTGATCGGGCAATAAAAAACGGTGCGCTTTCGGGCGCACCGTTTTTTTTGATCAGGGTTAGGGATCAGGCCTGGACCGGATCTTCTTTCTTGTGTGCTGTGTGCAGCACTTCAATCAGGCAGTCTTCAAGTTCGAAGCGCTCGTGGAGCAGGCCACCTAGCTCTTTGAACTTCTCTGCAACGCATTTGCCTTCATCGCACAAGTCGTTGAAGGCCAGCAGCTTCTCGGTGATGACATCGATGCGCGGATAAATCGTCTCGGCGAGTTCCAGTCCACGCTTGTCGTTGAACGCTTTGGCTTCGCCCGTCAGCTGTTCGTAGATTTCGAAGTGCCCGGCCGAAACGTAATCGACCAGCACGCCGCAGAATTCCTGCAAAGGCTTACGGCTCTCGGACAACGATTCAGGCTGCGCACCGAGCTTGTCGTAGGCGCCGATCAGCTCTTCACGCTCTTGCAACCAGCGGTCGATCAGCAGATGAACCCCACCCCAACGTTCCTGAGCATTCTGACAACTTTCGAGCATGGCGATCTCTCTTCCCTTGTGGGTCATGCTGCTCTACACCCGCGCCCCTCTTTTGATTTTGGCTTGGGGGACGGCCGGGCAGAGCGTCATCGAGCAACATAAATCCAATGACACGTGCGGGCCAGATTATGCCCGCACGCCTATGGCTTCAAGGTACGCAGGAGATAAAGTTCATACAAGTGTTTAATCCCTCAGCGGCACCGGGTGCGACGCTTCGCCGCTGAGCGGGCGTTGCAGAGCCCCCCAAACCAGCCGCAACAATTGATACACCGCCAGAATCGATACCGCGACAAAGAACAGCAGGCTCCACTCCGGGATGCTCAGGTCGAACAGCGTCCAGGAAATTTCCGCACAATCGGCACCGCCGCTAAACATCGCTTGCAAGGCACAGATCCATGGCAGACCACTGAACAAGGCTTCGGGAGCCGGTGAGCAATTGAGCAGGTGCAGTATCGGATCGCTCTGTATCAATACCTGCCGCCAGGCCGCCGTGGTGCCACCCAGGCTCGCGCCCAGGGTCAACAGCCAGTAGAACCACAAACCGACGCGTTTGGGGCCGTGCACCGCCGCAAGACCACTGACCCCGCACAGCAGCGTGAGGAACAGACGCTGCACCAGGCACAGGCTGCACGGCGTCAGACCGACTGCATATTCAAGATAATAGGAAGCTCCCAGAGCAAAGGCCCCCGCAGTGAAAGCCATGAAAAACAAGGAGCGTGAGCAGGCCAACGACATGGCTTTTCCGTAACAGTAGAGACAGACGGTTACGGTAGAGGAAAGCGTGTCAGCCTTTCAAGGCGAGGCCCTGCCGACAGTTCACCAGAGGTGTAGGGAAAACCCGACAGGTTCGAGAGGAATTGGTGTAGTCCGCTGTAGGACTTTGCCTCGGACGCACACTGAAGTTGAAATTTCAGCCACAAAAGGTAAGCGAGGGAGCGAACTCCCTCGCCACTTCAGGCGTGAGCCGGCACCGGCAACGGCGCGGCCAGCAGGCGTTCATCCAGCAGTCCCAGGCCTTCCTGGAACAACTGATTGCTGCGCTCGGTATCGCCCAACTGGGCGAGCAGACGCGCGAGTTCCGCACAGGCCTCGGGATTGCGCTGCACGCGCAGGCTGCTTTCCAGATAATCCCGCGCCTTGCCCCACAGACTGGTTTGCAGACACAGTCGGCCGAGGGTCAACAGCAAGCTCGGATCATTTGGATGATCTTTCAGCCAGCCTTCGGCGGTTTGCAACTGGCGGGCCGGATCGCTGCCGCGCACCAGACCGTAGAGGCGGGCCAGATGGCTGTCGTACTTGCGTTTGAGGGCAGTGCGCAGCACTTCTTCCGCCTCGACCTGAGCGCCCAGCTGACGCAGCTGTTCGGCGTATGCCAGCACCAGCGGTGGCTCTTGACGTTGCGCCGAGGTGAGTTGCTCCCAGGCGCGCGTGAGCGACTGCAAACCAACGCTGCCATCTTTTTCACGCTGCGCCGCCAGGGACAGGTTTTCACCCCAGGCGCGGCGCTCGAGTTCCGCCAGTTCGGCGCGCGGCAGGACTTTGTCCTTGCGCAACTCCGGCAGCAAACGAATCACCGCCGACCATTCGCCGCGCTGCTGATACAAGCGCTGCAACTGGCGCAACGTCTGCGCATTGTGTGGGTGGCGATCGTGCATCGCTTGCAGGGTCACCAAGGCACCGTCGGTGTCGCCACGGTCAGTCTGCAACTGCGCATGGCTTAAAGCTATCGCCAGCTCCGCCTGGGGCTGACGCTCAAGCGCGCGCTCCAGCAAACGATCGCACTCTTCGTAATGACCTTGCTCATTGGCTGCGCGGGCAGCGCCGAGGTAGTACAGCAAAGGCTGGCGCTCGGCTTCAGCCGCTCGCGACAGGTGACGCTGAGCGCTGGCCCAGCGACCTTCGGCCAGATCCAGTTGACCGTGTTCGATCGCCACCTGCACGCGCCGACTGCGGTTGCGGCGCGACCAAGGGTTGACCACGCCACTCGAGGTCATGACCAGTTCAACCAACGCCTTGATGCCCCAGATCAGCAGCCACAACACCGCGATGACCGCCAGCGTCGCCCACAGGCTGGACTCGTAGCGGAAGTTTTTGTAGGCCACCAGCACGTAACCGGAGTGCTCGGCAATCGCCAGACCCAGCGCCGCTGTTGCAGCGATCACCAGAAACACGATCACATACAGGCGCTTCATGGCGTAGCCCCCTGCGCAGTGTTCGCAGCAGGTTTGGCGAAAGGTTTCACCGACTCTTCGGCATTGACGTTGCGCCGCTCAAGATAGGCTTGCACCGCACTCAGCGTGCCGGCCAGATCCGGCGTGGTGACCGTGACGGGTTCCTTGCTCAACTCACCGACCTGTTCGAGCATCACTTTGCTTTGCGGATTGTCCGGGTTGAAATTGCCCTTGAGCACATCGCGCGCCTCGGCCAGCGCCTGGGTGTAGACCGCCGCCTGACCGTTGAGCGCGGCCCACTGCGCCTGCTCCAGGGCAAGGCTCAGGGCCAGACGCACTTGACTCAGGCTCTGCCCGGCCAGCAGCGGCCGCACGTTCTTGTCGGCATTGAAGTCGATACGGATATAGCGCGAGACCTGATCCCACCACTGTGCCCAACGACTGGCGCCGTCGCCGTCGGCGGTCAGGCCCAGCAGTGATTCGCCGCGATCCTTGTACTCCGGCGCCAGCTCGGTGAGGTCGATGACCTGGTCACGCAGTGCGCCGAGACGCAGGAACAGACCGGTGCGATCCGGCTGCGCCGTACTGCGCAACGCGACGAGGGTTTTTGCCACTTGCTCACGGGCAGCGAATGAGCCCGGATCGTTTTGCTCACGAAGGATTTCGTCGGCACCCTGCACCAGCGCCTGAGCGCTGCTGATGTCTTGCAACGCCGACAGCCGCAGGCTGGCCAGACGCAGCAGATGCTCGGCCTCGGCCAGACGCCAGTCCTTGCGGCTGGCACCCAGCACTGTTTCCAGACGTTGGTTGAGGCGCTGTTGATCGCCCTGAAGCTGCGTCACCAGACGCTGGCGCTCGGCGAGTTCGTCGGCACCCGGCAACTGCGCGAGGCGCTCGGTCAGACGCTGTTCATTGAGCTTCAGGCTCTGCGCCTGATCGTTCAATGCCTGCACCTGACCCGACTGTTGTTGCGTATTGGTCTGCAGGTGACGAACCTGCCAGACACCCCAGCCGCCGACCGCGACACCGGCGGCACCGAGCAACAGGGCGACGATGGCCAGTCCATTGCCTCGGCGCGGCTCTGTGGCCGGCGGTGGAGTTTCAACCTGAGGTTCAATCACAGGCTGGACGTCATCTTTTGGCAAGGCTGTTTCGCTCACGTATCCATCCTTTGCATTAGGAAACGGGTTCGGGATGCTCCCGCAACGCCGTCAGCAAAGCCGCGGCACTCGCGCCACGGCAATCCACAACTGTTTGAGCCCCGGCGGCACGTGCCAGCTCGGCGACCCTCGGGCTTGGTACAAACAACGGCATCGGCGCAATGGTCGGCCAGGCATCGCCGGCCATTTGGCGCAGGTGCTCGAAACCCTGTCCACTGCTGACCACCAGCCCGTTCAAGCGTTCCGCTTTGATCCGCCGTAGCAGTTCATCCGGGGCATAGGCCGGCAGGTCGCGTCGATACAATTCCAGATACTCGACACTAGCACCTAGCTCGCGCAGACGCTCGGCGAGCAGTTCACGCCCACCCTCCCCGCGCAGGATCAACACCTGCGCACCGGGCTGGCTGACCGCCGTACGCAGGCGCGGCAATTGCAGCAACGCTTCGCTGTCATCGCCGACGGCCGGGAAGCTCGCATCCAGACCGCCATCCAGCAAAATCTGCGCAGTCGCCGCACCGACACTGAACCACGGCATCGTCAGCGATGACGTGCCGTCGAGCAGATCCAGCGCAATACGCGCCGCCGGCTTACTGACGACAATCACCGCGCTGCAACTTGGCAACTGCGCAATAGCTCGACGTATTTTGGCAGAGACCGGCAGCGGGGCAATTTCCAAAAGCGGCAGGCAACTGCTGAAAATCCCCTGCGCGGCCAACGTTTCGGCCAGCGCCGCACAGTCATCCGCAGGACGCGTCAGCAGCAGGCGCCAGTCCGTCACTCGTGACCTGCCTCGCCGTAAACCGCTTTGAGAATGTCGTCGGCGCCCTGGCTGAGCAGGTCTTCGGCAACCTTCACGCCCAGTGCTTCGGCGTCCGCGCGTGGCGCACGTGCCTCGGCGCTGAGCAGCTTGCCACCGCTCGGCTCCCCAACCAGACCCCGCAGCCACAACTGCTCGCCTTCGAGCACGGCGTAACAGGCGATCGGCACTTGGCAGCCGCCATTCAAATGTTTGTTGAGGGCACGTTCGGCGGTGACGCGCGACGAGGTGTCGGCGTGATGCAGCGGTGCGAGCAAGGCGTGGATTTCGGTGTCAGCGCTACGGCATTCGATTCCCACCGCGCCCTGGCCACCGGCCGGCAGGCTGTCATCAACGCTGATCGCCGAGGTGATGCGCTCTTCAAAACCGAGACGGATCAGACCGGCCGCGGCAAGGATGATCGCGTCATACTCACCGGCATCGAGCTTGGCCAGACGAGTGTTGACGTTGCCACGCAGAAAACGGATCTGCAGGTCCGGACGACGGGTCAGCAACTGTGCCTGACGACGCAGACTCGACGTGCCGACAATGCTGCCCGCAGGCAATGCCTCCAGACTTGCATAGGTATTGGAAACGAAGGCGTCGCGCGGGTCTTCACGCTCGCAGATGCAGAACAGACCAAGGCCTTCCGGGAAGTCCATCGGCACGTCTTTCATCGAGTGGACGGCGATGTCGGCTTCGTTTTCCAGCAGCGCAGTTTCCAGCTCTTTGACGAACAGACCCTTGCCGCCGATCTTCGACAGTGGCGAATCGAGCAGCTTGTCGCCGCGACTGACCATGGGCACCAGCGTCACCAGCAGCCCCGGATGGGCCGCTTCCAGACGGGCTTTGACGTATTCGGCCTGCCAGAGGGCCAGCGCACTTTTACGGGTGGCGATGCGGATTTCGCGAGAGGACATGGATCAATCCGTACTGAATAGATACGGCGGATAATAACAGCTCAGCCAAATCCACTTTGACTTGAATCAGAGTCGGCGCGGCCTCCCTGGCCCGCAATGCCCGGTAAACAGGAAACTGGAGCCGTCCGGAGTGACCGGATTACAGGCCCTGCATCATCTTGCGTACACCGGCCACATGCCGGCGGCTGACGATCAACGCATCACCATTGAGACCTTTGAGAAACAGCTGAAAATGCCCCAGCGGCGTACGTTGCAGACGTTCGATGCGATCACGGGCGACCAGCGCATTGCGGTGGATACGCACGAAGCGCTCGCCGAATTCGTCTTCGAGGGCCTTGAGCGGCTCGTCCAGCAACACTTCACCGGCCTCGTGGCGCAGGGTCACGTATTTGTGATCGGCGATAAAGTAGACCACCTGATCCAGCGGGATCAGTTCAATGCCTTTGCGGGTGCGGGCGCTGATATGGCTGCGTGGTCCGCTGCCGCTTTCAGCAGCAGGACGGGTCAGGGCCGAGAGTTGCGCCCGATTGGGACGTTCAGCCCGTTTCAGGGCGTCATGCAGATGTTCGGTTCGCACGGGTTTCACCACATAGCCCACGGCGCTGGCCTGAAGGGCTTCCACGGCAAATTCATCGGGGCTGGTGCAAAACACCACGGCCGGCGGCGTTTCGCGTTCGCACAGACGGGCAGCAACCTGCAGGCCATCGAGGCCCGGCATGCGGATATCGAGCAGCACGATATCCGGCTTGTGGCTGTCGATCAGTGCCAACGCCTCTTCGCCATTCGTGGCGCCGGGCTCCAGAACTGTATAACCCTCGAGCTCGCTCACCATTCGGCTGAGGCGCTCGCGAGCCAGTGGTTCGTCATCAACGATCAGGACATTCATATTGCGCTGGATTCCTGCGTGAGTCTCGCACAAGGATAGCGTAGACAGGTGAAGTGACGTCCGTCACCGCGATCCACGCTAAGACTAGCCCGAGCGCCAAAAAGTGCCGTACGTCGGCCAGCAATATTTGCCAGTGTCCGGGTCGTACTGCTCGAAGCCCGCTGTTTCCTGCGTTTCTCACGGGGTTTGCCGAAGGACAAAACACCCACCCCCTCTTCTTATAGTCGGCGGCCAGACCTTTGTGCGATCTGACTTGTGCCGGCCCTTATGTCCAACTGTAGACGCTCGTCGGGCCGATATTGCTCAATCGAAAAATATCCTTGCGTAAAACGCCCGGGGCCAATGCTGACTATGGCGTACACAATGAGAAAAAAACGTATCGACCAGTGTCAGCGACAGGATTGGCAACCCTGTTATTATCCGCGCCAGCGTTTCACGCCTTCTTTCTTCAAGCCGATACGAGCGAATTCATGAGCACTGACAAGACCAATCAGTCCTGGGGCGGCCGCTTCAGTGAACCCGTCGACGCCTTCGTCGCCCGCTTCACCGCCTCCGTCACTTTCGACCAGCGCCTGTATCGCCACGACATCATGGGCTCGATCGCCCACGCCACCATGCTGGCCAAGGTCGGCGTGCTGACCGATGCCGAGCGCGACAGCATCATCGACGGCCTGAAGACCATTCAGGGCGAAATCGAGGCCGGCCAGTTCGACTGGCGCGTTGACCTCGAAGACGTGCACATGAACATCGAAGCACGCCTGACCGACCGCATCGGCGTCACCGGTAAAAAGCTGCACACCGGCCGTAGCCGTAACGACCAGGTCGCGACCGACATCCGCCTGTGGCTGCGTGACGAAATCGACCTGATCCTCGCCGAGATCACCCGCCTGCAAAAAGGTTTGCTGGAGCAAGCCGAGCGCGAAGCCGGGAGCATCATGCCGGGCTTCACCCACCTGCAGACCGCGCAGCCAGTGACCTTCGGGCACCACATGCTGGCCTGGTTCGAAATGCTCAGCCGCGACTACGAGCGTCTGGTCGACTGCCGCAAGCGCACCAACCGCATGCCGCTGGGCAGCGCCGCGCTGGCCGGCACCACCTACCCGATCGACCGCGAATACACCGCGCAACTGCTGGGCTTCGACGCCGTGGGCGGCAACTCGCTGGACAACGTGTCCGATCGCGACTTCGCCATCGAATTCTGCTCGGCCGCGAGCATCGCGATGATGCACCTGTCGCGCTTCTCCGAAGAACTGGTGCTGTGGACCAGCGCACAGTTCCAGTTCATCGATCTGCCAGACCGCTTCTGCACCGGCAGTTCGATCATGCCGCAAAAGAAAAACCCCGACGTGCCGGAGCTGGTACGCGGCAAGACCGGCCGTGTGTTCGGTGCGCTGATGGGCCTGCTGACCCTGATGAAGGGCCAGCCGCTGGCCTACAACAAGGACAACCAGGAAGACAAAGAGCCGCTGTTCGACGCCGCCGACACCCTGCGCGATTCGCTGCGTGCGTTTGCCGACATGATCCCGGCGATCAAGCCCAAGCACGCGATCATGCGTGAAGCGGCGCTGCGCGGTTTCTCCACCGCGACCGACCTGGCCGACTACCTGGTACGCCGTGGCCTGCCGTTCCGTGACTGCCACGAAATCGTTGGCCACGCCGTGAAGTACGGCGTCGACACCGGCAAGGATCTTGCCGAGATGAGCCTGGAAGAACTGCGTCAGTTCAGCGATCAGATCGAGCAGGACGTGTTTGCCGTGCTGACCCTGGAAGGCTCGGTGAACGCCCGTGACCATATCGGCGGCACTGCGCCGGCGCAGGTCAAGGCTGCCGTCGTTCGCGGTCAGGCCCTGATCGCCAACCGCTAAAAGCATCGCTGGCAAGCCAGCTCCCACAGGTTCTGCGTCGAACACACATGTTTGTGTCACAACAAAACCTTGTGGGAGCTGGCTTGCCAGCGATGACTGACTTCAAAACGCTGCAAAACCCTATTTCTTGGCAGCGATCATCGCCAAAAACGCCGGCATCGCCGCCTCCTTGTCCGCCGCAATCTTCTGCACATGCGGATTCTGCTCAAATCGCTCCAGCAGCGCCTTGGCCTGCGACATCTCAGCCAGCAAATCGATCCCGAACAGTTTCTGCCCGACCGCACAGGCCAGCGGCACGCTGTAGAGGAAATACAAATCGGCAATGCTCAGACGGTCGCCCGCCACATACGGGGCAAATTTGCCGTGCCGACCCAGCGCCGCAAAACCCAGCAGCAACTCAGTCCTGGTTTTTTCCTTGATCGCCTCCGGCAGGGTCATGCCGAAAAACGCTTCACCGTAACAGGCACGCCCCGGCAGTTCGATGTACAGCTCGATTTCCTTGGCAATCGCCAGCACCTGCGCGCGCTCGAACGGATCGCTCGGCAGCAGTGGCGTGCCCTTCTGGATCTGTTCCAGGTATTCGAGAATGATCGCGGTTTCGTTGATAAAACCGGCGTCAACACCGAGCACCGGCACTTTGCCGCGCGGGCTGATGGCCAGCGATTCCGCGGTTTGCGCCGGATAGAACGTGACCTCTTCGAACGGCAGGCCTTTTTCCAGCAGCGCCAGTTTGACCATGTTGTAGTAGTTGCTGACTGAGAATCCGTAGAGCTTGAGCATCACATAGCCTCCAGGCCGTGCGGGGTGGGCAGTGCCTGTTTATAGATCGCCAAGGCGAATCACGCCAGCAGCATCACCCCGCTGAATGCGGGTAAACTGGCGCCTTTCCTTGAGGAGCCTGCCATGAGCGAGCCGACAGACATCGACAACGACGAAGAAGAGTTCACCGAGGCTACGTTGATCGAAGCCATCGAGAACCAGATCGAAAGCGACAACCCGCCAGCGGCCAAAGCGACCTTCAACAAGCTGACCTTGGTGGGCG
Organism: Pseudomonas sp. rhizo66; assembly: GCF_031931925.1. Lineage (NCBI taxonomy): Bacteria > Pseudomonadati > Pseudomonadota > Gammaproteobacteria > Pseudomonadales > Pseudomonadaceae > Pseudomonas > Pseudomonas sp. rhizo66. Next base: position 379,446 of record NZ_JAUJWZ010000002.1, on the reverse strand, counting down.
TTGAGCGCGAAGAGATCCTCAATCTGATGGCGCACGTGCTGGCCTACGAGATTGACGCGATGCTTGATGAAGACCGCGCGTTCAATACCGAATGGTACGAAGCGGCGCTGCGCGCACTGCCGGAATTACCGCCAGAAAAGCAGTAGGCCAAACACAATCCCCTGTGGGAGCGAGCCTGTTCGCGAATGCCGTGTATCAGCAAAAACAACGCTAAATGACACACCGCTTTCGCGAGCAGGCTCGCTCCCACACAATTTGTCACCCATCCATCCAGCCAACTCCCGGGCCCCGACTACACTGGAATCCGCCTCAAGACAAAATCCCTGATCTGAGCACTGGACATGCCGCAAAAGCGGGTTCACCTTAGGGACGCTGTCGTCCAATTCCTAGAAAGTCTGGAGTCCTTATGTCGCTTACCCCTGAGTTGGTTGCCGAACTGGAAGTCCTCGCACTCTTCAACCTGGACAGTTCCCAGGAAGGTCTGAAAATTCATCAGACCGCTGCCCCGAAACACATTGCCGCTGCCCAACGCCTCTTTGAAAAAGAGCTGACCGACCAGCCCGATGGCGGGTATCTGACCAGCCTCGGTCGCGACGCTGCACAAAATGTGCAAACCGTGCTGACGATTCTGAGAGAGCAAGAAACCGCCTGATCCCCCCTGACTTTGCCCACGGGAACTCCTGCCACGGGATTTCCGCGGGCCTGCCTGGTCGCCCGCGATATAAATCTGACGTCAAAAAACAAATTCAGCTAAAAGTCCCGCTGCGCTAAGGCTAAACTGCCTCCCATTCCGAGACCCTCTACGTCCGAGCCTGCGAGCCGGTTTGAGCTGACATGACGCGCACCCACGAAATCCGCCCCGACCTGGACGAAGGCATCGACCGCAAGGTACTCAGCCAGCTGCGCGCGCGTTTTCTCAAACTCAATGAAGGCCGCCTCGGCCGCGCCCTCGAAGGCCTGTCGACCCGCCAGCAGAGCGTGTTGACGCTGTTGCCACTGTTCTTCCACGTCAATCATCCACTGCTGCCGGGCTATGTCTCGGGCAGTACGCCGGCCGGCCTGTCGAATTACGAGCCAGACGCCAACACCCTCGCCGAGGCGCAACGCCTGACGCGTTCGTTCTCGTACAAGCCGCGCCACGGCAGCAATCCGCCACGACCGATTCACGGCCTGTTCCTGATGGGCAGCCTCGGCACCCTGGCGCAGGCCGACCAGAGCGACATGGACGTGTGGGTCTGCCACGCGCCGGATCTGAGCGAAAGCGAACTCGCCGAGCTGAGCAAAAAGTGCCAGTTACTGGAAGCCTGGGCGGCGAGCCAGGGCGCTGAAGCGCACTTCTTCCTGATCGACCCGGAGCGCTTCGTCAAAGGCGAACGCGACTCCCAGCTCAGTTCGGAAAACTGCGGCACCACCCAGCACTATCTGCTGCTCGACGAGTTTTATCGCACCGCAATCTGGCTGGCCGGCCGCACGCCGATCTGGTGGCTGGTGCCGGTTTACGAAGAAACCGCCTACGACCTTTACACCCATACCCTGCTGTCCAAGCGCTTCATCCGCGCCGACGAAACCCTCGACCTTGGTCATCTGGCGCGGATTCCGCCGGGCGAGTTCATCGGCGCCGGATTGTGGCAGTTGTTCAAGGGCATCGAGTCACCCTACAAATCGGTGCTCAAACTGCTGCTGACCGAGGTCTACGCCAGCGAACACCCGCAAGTGCAGTGTCTGAGCCTGCGCTTCAAAAAAGCCGTGTTCGCCAACCAGCTGGATCTGGATGAACTGGATCCGTACATGGTCGTGTACCGGCGCATCGAGGAATACCTCACCGCGCGCAACGAGCCGGAACGGCTGGAGCTGGTGCGTCGTGCGCTGTACCTGAAGGTCAACCGCAAGCTCACCGGCAACAGCCGCACCCAGAGCTGGCAACGCTCGTTGCTGGAACGGCTGGCCAGTGAATGGCATTGGGATCAGCGGCAACTGACGCTGCTCGACAGCCGCAGCCAGTGGAAAGTCCGCCAGGTCAGCGCCGAACGCCGCGCGCTGGTCAATGAGCTGAACTACAGCTATCGCTTCCTGACCCAGTTCGCCCGCACCGAGCAGACCGTCAGCCTGATCAACAAGCGCGACCTCAATGTGCTGGGGCGCCGGCTCTATGCCGCCTTCGAACGCAAGGCCGACAAGGTCGAGTTCATCAACCCCGGCATCGCCCCGGATCTGGCCGAGGACACCCTGACACTGGTGCAGTCGCGCAACAAAAAGGAACCGGGCCAAACCCAGTGGGGCCTGTATAACGGCAGCCTCACAGCACTGGAATGGGAGCACTTCGCGCCGATCAAGCGCAGCCGCGAATTGCTTGAATTGCTGACCTGGTGCCACCGCAACGGCGTGATCGACAGCAGTACTCGTCTCGCCCTGCATCCCGGCACCAGCGACTTGAGCGAGTTCGAGCTGTTCAACCTGCTTGGCAGCCTGCAACAGTGCATCGCCCTGCCCTTGCCTACGGTGGCCGAAGAGCCGCTGCTGCGCGCCGCCGTGCCGAGCGAAGTGCTGATGCTGGTCAACGTCGGCATTGATCCACTCAAGCATCACCGCGACCTGAACATCCTGATGACCACCGAGCGCACCGACTCGCTGAGTTACGCCGGGGTGCGTGAAAACCTCGTGCTGACCCTGGATCAGGTCACGCTCAATAGCTGGAACGAAGTGCTGGTCAACCGCTTCGACGGCCCGCATGCCCTGCTCGATTGCCTGCGCGATTACCTCAACAACCTGCCGCGCGGGCCATTGCAGCCGTCGCTGAAGGTGCGTTGCTTCTGCCACAACCGCGCGCAGTTCATTGCCCGCCGCGTCGAGGAAATCGTCGACACCGCGCAGAATCTGTTGCTCAGCGAACTGAACCATCGCTACCTGATTCAGGTGCAGCAGCACTATCACGTGCTGGAATTGGTGCCGGGCCAAGTCAACCACGTCGCCCTCGCCACCCTTCCGGCCCTGCTCGATTATCTCGGTGAGGAACAGCCGCGCTACAGCCCGCTGCACCTGGACCCGATGGCGTTGGAAGATCACGACCTCGCGCTGATCCTGCCGATGGGCCAGCCGGAGTGCATTCAGGTCTTCTACCGGATCACCGAGCAGCAGGCAGAGCTGTACGTGCTGGATGAGTTCAACGCGCTGTGGCAGCAACATTTGCCCTATCACGATGAGCAAAGTCTGTTGGTGCCATTGCAGCGTTTCCTGCAATCGATACTGTTCCGCCGCGAAGCCGTGCTGCCGATGGACGCCGGCCCGGATGCCCGCCTCGAAACTTTGTATTACCAGTTATTGCCGTCGGGCCCGGGGCGCGCACGACGGGTCGAAGCGCGGCCGGCACCGCAGACGCCAGTGAACAAGCCGTTCTACGACGTGCAGGCGATCGTCGGCAAAGCCGCACCAGGCGAAGTGCAGGTCACCCTGTATTGCAATCAACGGGAATTCAGCGAGCTGGAACATGGCGACCAGCTGTTCAGCGTGGTCGCCCGGGAGATCGTTGAGCAACGCCGCGAGAGCGAACGCTATCGCTGCTACATCACCGACCTCGACCTCTCGGGCCTGCTCGGTGACGGGCAGAGTTCAAGCAATCTGTATCTGCGCTACAAGGCTGACCTGGAGCGCGCCCTGAACGAGGCGCTCGAACAGGTCTGAGACGGGTTTACTCGCGGAAATCACCGCCGTTGGCCGGCTGCGATTCAACTTCCAGCAAAGTCAGTTTCAGGGTCTTGCCACCCGGGGCCGGCCAGTCGATATGCTGACCGACTTTCAGGCCCAGCAACGCACTGCCGACTGGCGCCAGAATGGAAATCTTGCCTTCGTCGGCATTGGCATCCTTGGGATAGACCAGCGTCAGGTGATAGTCCTTGCCACTGCCTTCTTCGCGGCAATGCACACGGGAATTCATCGTCACGACATCGGCGGGCACTTCATCGTGGCCAACCACGGTGTCGGCGCGATCCAGCTCGGTTTGCAGCGCAATCACGCCCGGCAGCGTGTCATCCAGGCTGTCGATCAGGCGCTCCAGACGTTGCACGTCCAGACGGGTAAGGGTGATGGAAGGTGCGGTCATGATCCGGGCAGACTCCTTTCTTCTGCACACAAAAAAAGCAAAACCCCGCCAAAAAAGACGGGGTTTTCACCAAGCCTCGATGGGTTGAGGCGTGTTCGGACACTATCACAGCTCAAAAAATATACAAGTCACGCCCCGGTGCACTGTTTGCGCTGCGACGCCTGCGCGCAAATCACGCGCCGCCGCTCGTCGTCCGCCGAACGCCATTCGCGAATGTCCTCGACATGGCGGAAGCAGCCGAGACAAACCTTCTGTTCATCAAGCCGGCACACGCCGCTGCACGGCGAAGGCACGGCCGGACTGATGTTGCTGTAGAGCGGTTTGGGCGGACGAACAGGAGCGGTGTCAGTCACGGAATCACAGACCTTCGAAGTCGAATTCAGCGCCAGCCTGTTGCTTGACGATGCGCTCGAGCATTTCGCCCAGTTGCTCTTCGCTCTTGTCGCACATCCAGCGCTCGCTCTCTTCGTCGTAATCGAAGTGGAAACCACCGGACACCGCCGCCAGCCACAACTGACGCAGCGGCTCCTGGCGGCTGAAGATCAGTTGCGAGCCGTTTTCGAACTTGACGGTCAAGACACCTGCCGAGCTCTCCAGGTCGATATCCAGGTCGCTGTCATCAAAGATATCTTCCAGCGTCTGCTGGGTAGCATCGACCAGATCGTGGAAACGGGCTTCGGACAAACTCATTGCGGCAACCTCAAAAAATGTCTGATCAGGCTCAAGCGCCGAAAGATACGGACGCTTCCGGCCGATTGCAAAGATTAACGACCAAGCACCCTGCCCCACTCCTGACACCGAACCCTTGTAGGAGTGAGCCTGCTCGAGATAGCGGCGATTCGGGCAGCTTTAGGCAAGCCCCGCCGGACGGGAACCCCCTCGCATAGGCAAGCTGCCGGGTGGCCGGTATACTCCGGCGCAATTAACGCATTTTCAAGGATTTCGCCATGAAGCGCCTGATCTCTTCCCTTGCTGCGCTCGTCGCGGTTGCCTGCCTCGTTTCGGCCTGTGGTCAAAAAGGCCCGCTGTACCTGCCGGATGACGATCAGGACCCGGCCGAGCAAGCCCAGTCTTCGCAGAAGCAGCCGTCCAAAGCACACAAGCACGACGTTTACCAATAAGGGATCGCCATGGACGCTTTTAACTACCGTGGCGGGGAGCTGTTCGCGGAAGGTGTGGCGCTGTCCGCCATCGCCGACCGTTTCGGCACGCCCACCTATGTTTACTCCCGCGCGCATATCGAAGCCCAATATCTGGCCTACGCCGATGCGCTGGCCGGCATGCCGCACTTGGTCTGCTTTGCCGTCAAAGCAAACTCCAACCTCGGCGTACTGAATGTCCTGGCCCGTCTCGGCGCCGGTTTCGACATCGTCTCCCGTGGTGAACTGGAGCGTGTGCTGGCCGCTGGCGGCAGCGCTGACAAGATCGTCTTCTCCGGTGTCGGCAAGACCCGTGACGACATGCGTCGCGCCCTCGAAGTCGGCGTGCACTGCTTCAACGTCGAATCCACCGACGAGCTCGAACGCCTGCAAGTAGTTGCCGCCGAGCTGGGTGTCCGCGCCCCGGTTTCGCTGCGCGTGAACCCGGACGTCGATGCCGGCACCCACCCGTACATTTCCACCGGTCTCAAAGAGAACAAGTTCGGCATCGCCATTGCCGACGCCGAAGACGTGTATGTGCGCGCCGCGCATCTGCCGAACCTGGAAGTGGTCGGCGTTGACTGCCACATCGGTTCGCAACTCACCACCCTGCCGCCGTTCATTGACGCGCTGGATCGCCTGCTCGATCTGGTCGATCGCCTCGGCGATTGCGGCATTCACCTGCGCCACATCGATCTCGGTGGTGGCTTGGGCGTGCGTTATCGCGATGAAGAGCCGCCATTGGCTGCCGATTACATCAAGGCTGTGCGCGAGCGCTTGAACGGGCGTGATCTGGCGCTGGTGTTCGAGCCGGGCCGCTTCATCGTCGCCAACGGCGGCGTACTGCTGACCCAGGTCGAATACCTCAAGCACACCGAACACAAAGACTTCGCCATCGTCGATGCGGCGATGAACGACCTGATCCGCCCGGCGCTGTATCAGGCATGGATGGACGTCACGGCGGTCAAACCGCGTGGCACCGCTGCGCGCAAATACGACATCGTCGGGCCGATCTGCGAAACCGGTGATTTCCTCGCCAAGGACCGTGAACTGGCGCTGGAAGAAGGCGACTTGCTGGCCGTGCACTCGGCCGGGGCCTACGGTTTTGTGATGAGTTCCAACTACAACACCCGCGGCCGTGCTGCCGAGGTGCTGGTAGACGGTGATCAGGTTTTTGAAGTGCGCCGCCGCGAAACCGTGGCCGAGCTGTTTGCCGGCGAAAGCCTGCTGCCGGAGTAACCCATGCTGCTGCGTTTTACCAAAATGCACGGCCTGGGCAATGACTTCATGGTTCTCGACCTGGTCAGCCAGCACGCGCATATTCAGCCCAAGCACGCCAAGCAATGGGGCGACCGGCACACCGGCATCGGTTTCGACCAGTTGCTGATTGTTGAAGCGCCGAGCAATCCGGACGTGGACTTCCGTTACCGGATCTTCAATTCCGATGGTTCGGAAGTCGAGCAGTGCGGCAACGGTGCACGCTGCTTCGCGCGCTTCGTGCTCGACAAGCGTCTGACCGCCAAACGGCAGATCCGCGTCGAAACCAAGGGCGGCATCATCGAGCTGGACGTGCGTAACGACGGCCAGATCGGCGTGAACATGGGCGCCCCGCGTCTGGTGCCGGCGGACATTCCGTTCGAAGCGCCGGCGCAGGCCAGCAGCTATCAGCTGGAAGTCGACGGCACCACGGTCGAACTCGCCGCCGTGTCGATGGGCAACCCCCACGCGGTGTTGCGCGTACAGGACATCAACAGTGCACCGGTGCATGAGCTGGGGCCGAAAATCGAACACCATCCGCGCTTCCCGGCGCGGGTCAATGTCGGTTTTCTCCAGGTCATCGACCGCAACCGCGCGCAGCTGCGCGTGTGGGAGCGCGGCGCCGGGGAAACCCAGGCCTGCGGCACCGGCGCGTGTGCAGCGGCTGTCGCTGCAATCAGCCAGGGGTGGATGGATTCGCCGCTATTGATCGACCTGCCCGGCGGGCGTCTGTCCATTGAATGGGCTGGCCCTGGCCAACCGGTGCTGATGACCGGTCCGGCAGTGCGTGTATACGAAGGACAAGTACGTCTTTGAGTGAGCAGAAACCATGACCGATAAGCCTCAGGTACCCGCCCGACAGTCCGACGAATCAGCGTCCGAGAGCCTGGAGGCGGCAGCGGTTGCCGCGTACCTGGAGGCTCATCCGGACTTCTTCGTCGAGCACGAAGAACTGCTGCCCGCCCTGCGTATTCCCCACCGACGCGGTGACACCGTGTCCTTGGTCGAGCGGCAAATGACCATCCTGCGCGACCGCAACATCGAGATGCGCCATCGCCTCTCGCAGTTGATGGATGTCGCCCGCGACAACGATCGCCTGTTCGACAAGACTCGCCGGCTCATTCTGTCCCTGATGGACGCCGCCAGCCTCGAGGACGTGGTGATCAGCGTCGAAGACAGTCTGCGTCAGGATTTTCAGGTGCCCTTCGTCAGCCTGATCCTGCTCGGTGACAACCCGGCGCCGGTCGGTCGCTGGGTCAGCCACGCCGACGCACAAGTCGCCATCGGCGGCTTGCTCACCGAAGGCAAAAGCGTCAGCGGCAGCCTGCGCGAGCATGAGCTGGACTTCCTTTTCGGTGAAGAGCAGCGCAAGCAGATCGGTTCCACCGCCGTGGTTGCGGTCAGCCATCAAGGCATTCACGGCATTCTGGCGATCGCCAGCCGTGATCCGCAGCACTACAAAAGTTCGGTCGGCACGCTGTTCCTCAGCTACATCGCCGAAGTCATGGGCCGCGTGCTGCCACGGGTCAACAGCTCCCTGCGCTCGGTACGCTGAACATGGAACGGCAACTGGACGCTTACTGCGAACACCTGCGCAGTGAGCGACAGGTGTCGCCGCACACGCTGTCGGCTTACCGCCGCGACCTCGATAAAGTCCTTGGCTGGTGTGTGAAGCAGAACATCGGCAGTTGGGCGGCGCTGGACATTCAGCGCCTGCGCAGCCTGATCGCCCGCCTGCATGCGCAAGGCCAATCCTCGCGCAGCCTCGCCCGCCTACTCTCGGCAGTACGCGGGCTTTACCACTATCTCAATCGCGAAGGCCTTTGCGACCACGATCCGGCGACCGGTCTGGCACCGCCGAAGGGCGAACGGCGCCTGCCGAAAACCCTCGATACCGACCGCGCACTGCAGCTGCTTGAAGGGGCAGTCGAGGATGATTTTCTTGCGCGGCGCGATCAGGCGATTCTGGAGTTGTTCTACTCCTCCGGCCTGCGCCTTTCCGAGCTGACCGGGCTCAATCTTGATCAACTCGACCTCGCCGACGGCATGGTCCAAGTGCTCGGCAAGGGCAGTAAAACCCGCCTGCTACCGGTGGGTAAAAAGGCCCGCGAAGCACTGGAACAGTGGCTGCCGTTACGGGCGATGACCAATCCGGCGGATGACGCCGTGTTCGTCAGCCAGCAAGGCCGGCGCCTCGGCCCACGAGCGATTCAGGTACGAGTGAAACTGGCCGGCGAACGCGAACTGGGGCAGAACCTGCACCCGCACATGCTGCGGCACTCCTTTGCCAGCCACTTGCTGGAATCCTCGCAGGATCTGCGCGCGGTGCAGGAATTGCTCGGTCACTCCGACATCAAGACCACGCAGATCTATACCCATCTGGACTTCCAGCACCTGGCGGCGGTCTACGACAGCGCCCACCCACGGGCCAAACGCATGAAAGGCGACGATTCATGAGCATCCAGTTGATCACCTTCGACCTCGACGACACCTTGTGGGACACCGCGCCGGTGATCGTCAGCGCCGAAGCGGTATTGCGCGAATGGCTGAGCGAACACGCGCCGAATCTGGGCGCGGTGCCGGTGGAGCATTTGTGGGCGATTCGTGAGCGCGTGCTGGCTAATGAGCCGGGGCTGAAACACCGCATCAGCGCACTACGTCGGCGGGTGTTGTTCCATGCGATGGAGGACGCCGGCTATGCCCATGGCGAAGCAACCGACCTGGCAGACAAGGGTTTTGAAGTATTTCTGCATGCGCGGCATCAGATCGAAGTTTTTCCTGAAGTCGAGCCGGTGCTGGAGATCCTCGCCAATCACTATGCGCTTGGCGTGGTCACCAATGGCAATGCCGATGTGCGACGATTGGGCTTGGCGGACTACTTCAAGTTTGCCTTGTGCGCGGAAGACATCGGCATCGCCAAACCGGATGCGCGACTGTTTCATGAGGCGTTGCAGCGTGGTGGTGCCACCGCCGAAAGCGCCGTACATATCGGTGATCATCCGGGCGATGACATTGCCGGCGCACAGCAGGCCGGGTTGCGGGCGATCTGGTTCAACCCGACGGGGAAAGCCTGGGAAGCGGATCGCCTGCCGGATGCCGAGATTCGTAGCCTGAGCGATTTGCCAGCGGTGCTTGCCCGCTGGAATGCCACTTCCACCTGACACCTGAAAACCTGTGGGAGCTGGCTTGCCAGCGATGAGGCCGGCACATTCAACGTCAATGTGACTGATCCGACCCCATCGCGGGCAAGCCCGCTCCCACAGGGTTTATGTTTCACTTCAGGTATTTTATTTCACCCATGAAAAAGCCCGCAGCGACGGCGGGCTTTTTCAGCAAGCCAGCGGCACGCCTCAGATAGGGCGGCTGCCGTACTTGTTGTCCGGCTTCTTCGGCGGATCGGCGACCACATTGGCCTCCACTTCCTGCACTTTTCCGCCACGCGACAGGAACTCTTCCATGGCCTTGGCCAGGGCGTCGCGCTCCTTGTTCTTGGCTTCGATGCTCGGCAATTCGTCTACCGACACCGCAGCCTTGGCTTTGCCTTTGGCAGCCGGGGCCGGCGTATCGTCACCGCCATCGTCGTCAGCAACGTCTTCCGCTGCTGCTTCCAGGCCTTCCTCGGCCTCGTCTTCGTCGCCTACTTCGAGGTCGTCGTTTTCCAGATCATCGTCGCTCATGTTCTACCTCATGACTTGCGAAAAGCAGATTAGTTATAGACCAGCTTTGGCGACTGTCGAAAGTCGCCGTTAAAAAATCAGTAACCATTGGTGACCAACGGTTTATGCCCCGTCACCGTGCAAGGTGGCGAGGACTTTTCGGGCACCGCCATGATCACGGTGCTCGCCCAGATAAACGCCTTGCCAGGTCCCCAGTGCCAGGCGGCCTGCCGAAACCGGCAGACTGATCTGGCAGCCAAGCACGCTGGCCTTGAAGTGCGCCGGGAGGTCGTCCAGGCCTTCGTCGTTATGCTCATAGCCGTCTGTTCCTTGTGGGATCAGACGATTGAAAAATCGTTCGAAGTCGCGACGTACCGCCGGATCGGCGTTCTCGTTGATGGTCAACGACGCCGAGGTATGCTGCAGCCACAAATGCAACAGACCGACCCGGCATGCCTTGAGTTCAGGCAGCCCGGCGAGCAACTCGTCCGTTACCAGATGAAAGCCCCGGGGCCGTGCCCGCAGGGTTATCAGAGTCTGTTGCCACATACAGTTCTCCGCACGTTCGGGGCGCATTCTAGCGCGCTCTGGGAAAAAACAAAGGCCCTAATAATCCTGCAATGATGTAAGCCATTGCCCGCAGAAAAACGCCCGTCGTAAACACGACCAAAGACGTACGAAAAATCCTTTCAGCTGCTCTCTCTGCGACAAACTCCAGACAAAAAAATGCCCGGCGAACCGGGCAAGTTTTTTGCTGCGCGTACTTACAGGTTGTAGCCGCGTTCGTTGTGTTGTGCCAGATCGAGGCCTACCGATTCTTCTTCCTCGGTCACACGCAGACCCATCACAGCGTCCAGGACCTTGAGGATGATGAAGGTGACGATCGCGGTGTAGATCACCGTGAAACCAACGCCTTTGACCTGAATCCAGACCTGCGCGCCGATGTCGGTGACGGTGCCGAAGCCACCCAGAGCCGGCGCAGCGAATACGCCGGTAAGGATCGCGCCGAGGATACCGCCGATACCGTGTACGCCGAACGCGTCCAGGGAATCGTCATAACCGAGTTTGCGTTTCAGGGTGGTGGCGCAGAAGAAGCACACCACGCCCGCCGCCAGACCGATCACCAGGGCGCCCATCGGGCCCACGGTGCCAGCAGCCGGAGTAATTGCCACCAGACCGGCAACCACACCCGAGGCGATGCCCAGTGCACTTGGCTTGCCGTGGGTGATCCACTCGGCAAACATCCAGCCCAGTGCGGCGGCAGCGGTAGCGATCTGAGTGACCAGCATCGCCATGCCAGCGGTGCCGTTGGCCGCAGCAGCGGAACCGGCGTTGAAGCCGAACCAGCCGACCCACAGCATGGCCGCGCCCATCAGGGTGTAACCGAGATTGTGCGGGGCCATCGGGGTGGTCGGGAAGCCTTTGCGCTTGCCCAGTACCAGGCAGGCAATCAGACCGGCCACACCGGCATTGATGTGCACCACGGTGCCGCCCGCGAAGTCGAGCACGCCCCAGTCCCACATCAGGCCGCCGTTGCCGGACCAGACCATGTGCGCGATCGGTGCATAAACCAGGGTGAACCAGATGCCCATGAAGATCAGCATCGCGGAGAACTTCATCCGCTCAGCGAACGCACCGACGATCAGCGCCGGGGTGATGATCGCGAAGGTCATCTGGAAGGTGATGAACACCGCTTCAGGGAACAGCGCCGCAGGGCCGGTCAGGCTTGAAGGCGTGACACCGGCGAGGAACGCCTTGCCCATGCCGCCGAAGAACGAGTTGAAATTGACGACGCCCTGCTCCATGCCGGTGGTGTCGAACGCAATGCTGTAGCCATAAATGACCCACAGGATGCTGATCAGACCGGTAATGGCGAAGCACTGCATCATCACGGAAAGAATGTTTTTGGAGCGAACCATGCCGCCGTAGAACAGCGCCAGGCCGGGGATGGTCATGAACAGCACGAGGGCTGTCGAGGTGAGCATCCAGGCAGTATCGCCGGAATTGAGGACTGGGGCCGCCACTTCGTCTGCCGCCATAGCGAGGCTGGGCATTACGATGGACAACAGGGCTCCTAGCCCTGCGAATTTACGCAGAGTCATATTGTTTTCTCCTGGGGCGTTGGGGTTTGTGGCGGCTTTTAAATCGCGTCGGTATCGGTTTCGCCGGTACGGATGCGGATCGCCTGTTCCAGATTGACCACGAAGATCTTGCCGTCACCGATCTTGCCGGTGTTGGCCGCCTTGGTGATCGCCTCGATCACCCGATCCAGATCCTTGTCGTCGATGGCCACGTCGATTTTCACCTTGGGCAGAAAATCGACCACATATTCCGCGCCGCGATACAGCTCGGTGTGACCCTTCTGCCGGCCGAAGCCTTTGACTTCAGTAACGGTAATGCCCTGCACGCCGATTTCGGACAGCGACTCGCGCACGTCGTCCAACTTGAACGGCTTGATGATGGCAGTGACTAGCTTCATGAAACTCTCTCCCGAATTGGTGGACTTGCCCCAGGAAAACAAACCCGACTCAAGTCTAAGCGCAGTGCCTGGCTTTGTAACGCATCGTCGGCCTTACCTGCCCGACTGACGCCAGCTAACCGCTGCTGACGAAACTCCCCGCTCCGTCTGCCGCACTGCATTCGTCACAGCGACTGCATCAGTGCATGGGTCGAAGGTGACTAAGCAGAAACCTTGCCATCTCGCCAAAATCCCCTGATTTCAATCCCTTGGCCGCTGCCGCAAGCCATCCCGTGCAAAACGCCATCCGGATACGCACAACAACGGTGCGTCGCCGTCCGTCCGCCTGCGCGAAAAGCGTGCATCCCTGACCACGAGATTGACTATAGACACTGCGTGATACACTGCCGGCCATTGTTTCCAGGACATCCACCATGCTCGCGCCCAAAGACTTCCTCGACGCCCTGAGCGGCACCGCCTCCCGCCTGTTCAGCGGCGACACCCCGCTGCCGAAAGCCGAAATCGAAAGCCAGTTCAAGATGCTGCTACAGAGTGCCTTCAGCAAACTCGATCTGGTCAGCCGCGAAGAATTTGATAGTCAGATGGTCGTGCTGGCCCGCACTCGCGCTCGCCTCGAAAGCCTCGAAGCCAAAGTCGCCGAGATGGAAGCCAAGCTGACACCGCCCGCGGAATAATCCGCGCCCCCTGTAGGAGCTGCCGAAGGCTGCGATCTTTTGATCTCCAGCCCTTCAACCATCCCGGCAACGTCCTACAACCTGCACCACCGCCGTCCGATTGCGCCGAAAAGCCCAGGTTTCTAAGCTCACCCGATACTGAATGTTCAGCACCGGGTTTGGCGACCTGGATCGAATTTGACGCAATGCAACTAAACTCACAGAGAGGTTTTTTCTCTCAACGAGTTATGGCGGCTTTGCGTGGGAGACCTCAGGGTCTGCCGGTTTCGAATTCACCGGTTCGCCAACCCGCGCATAGCTGCCACCCTTTTCGTTTGGCGACGAACAGAAGCAGTTTTCTTCACTTGAATTCGAGAACTGAACCATGGACGAAAACTACCTGACACCTAGCATCTTCACCCGCCACAAACTCCCCCTCCACGCCCTTCTCATCCAGAACCAACCCTGGTTCTGCGCCCGAGACCTGAGTCGCCTGCTGCACATCTACCTCAACGAACGCATGCTGCGAAAACTCGACCCCGACCAATACCAATCCCGCAAAACCCTGATCCACAATCAAATCGAAAACACCCTGCTAATCAGCGAATCCGGCGTCTACGCCCTCCTGGTCTACCACTACTGCCCCGAATACCGAGCCCTGCGCGAATGGCTTACTCACCAAGTCATCCCGACCCTGCGCGACACCCAACACCCCACCACAAGCGAACGCCCACAACTGAGCCTGCTCAACTGGCCGGACATGACATTGAGTTTGCTGCACTGGAATAACCAGCCGTGGATACGGTTGCAAGATGTGCCACACATGGTGACGGAGCGAGAACAGGCAAACCGCACGGTTGTGAACTCATGGTGGAGAAAGGCTCTGCAATTGATCTGAATTTTTGCGCTGCAACCTCACCAAAGGTCATTTCAGCGATACCACTGAAATGACCTTTTTTGTGTCTTCGTTATCTCCACCCCTCCTACTCCGAAATCCTCCACTCACAGAAGTAACGTCCTACAAAACGCGTCCGCCACGTCTGATTTCGCTGCCCCGTCTCTGCTGGCTATCTTCTGCGACCAGATCCAAACAGATGAAAACAATGAGAAGAAAAGGCAAAGCAACGGATCTTCGTAACCAGACATTCAGATCAAACTCGCGAAAGATCGCCTACAAATTCTTTCTCAAGGACATTGCCCCGAGAATCCCAAATATTGATGCAGCAGCGGTCAAGTTTGAGCCAATTACCCCAGCAGCGATAAAGCAATACTTTCTCTGGGAGGGGCCAACAATTTTCCCTTGGGATGACGTTGCAGACTGGAAAAGTAAAGATGCGAAAGGTCTGGATTTGGCGATATGGTACAAACAGACTCTTTGCGGCATGTGCTATGCGACCCCGCGCGCAAGCTCTATCTGCTTAAAGATTGTTCTGTTGGAAGGGCATCCGGACAGGGCGCACCCGCTTCGCGGCAGGATCGCGCCGATTGCTCTGCTTGTCGCAGATCACTATGCGCGAGCGCTAGGATGCAAAGAAATCGAGATTCAGGATCCTGATCCGAATGTTGTTTTTTACTACCGGAAACTGGGGTTCGAATTCGACCACACCAACCGGCTTGTCATTTCTGTGAACGGCCAATAACATCGAAATCAACAACCCAATCGCACGAGGTGCGTATGAGCCCAAAAAAGCGAAAGGCAAAGCTTCTTCAGATTGTTGAACTACATCTCGAAGCACTCCGGTTGGCTGGGGATATGTCAGCCAACCAACGGCGATTTATTGAAGTTGCTGTTACGTGTGGGCCAGAGCTTGAGCCAAGCGGCCCGCTGGCCGGTAAAAGATCCTGAGTCAAAAATAAAAAGGCGTCCAGTAGGACGCCTTTTTTGTGTTTGGAGGAGTAGTCGCAGCGATTCTTTAGCTCCTGGCTTTGCAACCATGGGTTCAGAATCCGACGAGCTGGCCCGTCGTCACTACTTCAGAGAAACCAGCTTTCTCTGCTGCCAAAAATGCGGGGGAGCTTTTACTGGTGCCCAGTCCCGACGAATGCGCAGTTGCAGTCCTCGAGCGGGAGGATCCGTCAATGCCGGGCGAGAGTCAACGCTCCAATTCAGGCAAGCAGTGACAGCCCATCGGGTCTTGATACGTCTTGTAAACCTCTATTTCAGCACTGAAACCCGGCTCAACTACCCTTCAAAAACCCGCAGGAAGCGGCTCCCGATTTAGCTCAAGGAACGACCATGTCCCTCTCCATCGTCCACAGTCGCGCCCAGATTGGCGTGGAAGCCCCCGCTGTCACCGTCGAAGTTCATCTGGCCAACGGTCTGCCGTCGCTGACCATGGTCGGGCTGCCCGAGGCGGCGGTGAAGGAGAGCAAGGATCGGGTGCGCAGCGCGATCATCAATTCCGGGCTGCAGTTTCCGGCGCGGCGGATCACCTTGAATCTGGCACCGGCGGATCTGCCCAAGGATGGCGGGCGGTTTGATCTGGCGATTGCCTTGGGGATTTTGTCGGCGAGTGTGCAGGTGCCGTGTCTGACGCTGGATGATGTGGAATGTCTGGGTGAGTTGGCGTTGTCCGGCGCGGTACGAGCGGTGCGCGGGGTGTTGCCGGCAGCATTGGCGGCGCGCAAGGCGGGTCGTGCGTTGGTGGTGCCGCGAGCGAATGCCGAGGAGGCGTGTCTGGCTTCGGGGTTGAAGGTGTTTGCGGTGGATCATTTGCTTGAGGCTGTGGCGCATTTCAATGGGCATACGCCGGTTGAGCCCTATGTCTCCGACGGCTTGATGCATGCCAGCAAGCCTTATCCCGACTTGAATGAAGTGCAAGGACAACTGGCGGCGAAACGCGCGCTGCTGATTGCCGCTGCGGGTGCCCATAACCTGCTGCTCAGTGGGCCGCCGGGAACGGGTAAGACATTGCTGGCCAGTCGGTTGCCAGGGCTGCTGCCACCCTTGGCCGAGAGCGAAGCACTGGAGGTGGCGGCGATTCAGTCAGTTGCCAGTGGCGCGCCGCTGACCCATTGGCCCCAGCGCCCCTTCCGTCAACCGCACCACTCCGCATCCGGGCCGGCGTTGGTCGGCGGCAGCTCGAAACCGCAACCCGGAGAGATCACCCTCGCCCATCACGGCGTGCTGTTTCTCGACGAACTGCCGGAGTTTGATCGCAAGGTATTGGAAGTTTTACGCGAGCCTTTGGAGTCCGGACATATCGTCATCGCGCGAGCCAAGGATCGCGTACGTTTTCCCGCACGGTTCCAGTTAGTGGCAGCAATGAACCCCTGCCCCTGTGGATATCTTGGCGAACCGAGCGGCAAGTGTTCGTGCACGCCGGACATGGTGCAGCGCTATCGCAACAAGTTGTCAGGGCCGCTGCTGGATCGGATCGATTTGCACCTGACAGTGGCGCGAGAAGCGACAGCGTTGAACCCGCAGGTCAAGCCGGGAGAGGACAGCGCCAGCGCCGCAGCCTTGGTGGCCGAGGCACGCGAGCGCCAGCAAAAGCGCCAAGGCTGCGCCAATGCGTTTCTTGATCTGCCGGGGTTGAAGCGGCACTGCAAATTATCCACAGCCGATGAGGCATGGCTGGAATCGGCGTGTGAGCGGTTGACCTTGTCGCTGCGCTCAGCGCATCGCCTGCTCAAAGTCGCCCGGACGCTGGCAGATCTTGAGCAAGTCGATGCAATCAAGCGTGAGCATTTGGCCGAAGCGCTGCAATACCGGCCGGCGACACCTTAATGTTCGGTCAGATCAACCAGCGGCGTCTGCCGCACTTCAGTTTCGCGTCCGGCCTGAATCTCGGTCACGCGCTTCAAGGCGTTATCCACAGCGCCTTTGTCTGCCAGCAGGCTGTAGCTGATCTGGAACTGTTGGCTGGCCTTTGGTGCAATGGTCGGTACCAGATTCAACGGGCGCTGATAGCGGCGGTTGTAGGAAAAACTGGTGCCCGGCTCCAGCCCGGTGACGTAGCCCTGGCCTTGAGTGTCGGTATTTTTCCACAGGGAGAACACCGGCAACTGCTGGGTATTGAAGCCAACAGAAACACCGAGGCTGCCGGCCTTATTGTGCAAAACAGTCAGGGTTTCGCCTTTGGCGTCGGCATAGGGCACGACGTTGTAGACGGTTTCGTCGTAGTCCTTGGTCGGCGCGCGGTAAGTCTGCCAGTCAGCCAGATCACCCTTGGCCTTGTCGTTGAACGGCGACACCTGTTTTACCGGCGCAGCAAATCGTGCGCCTTGCTCGAGGAACGGCGTACTGAAGTTGCTGTGATACAGCGCCTGGTATTCCTTCGGATAATCGCCGTTGTTGGTCAGCGTATCGTTGAGTGCAAAGCGCACGCTGCCGGGCTCGGTGACCAGCTCAGTGACGACCGAGAAGTCGACTTTCTTGAACGCTTGCTCTTTCAGCTCGCCGCGCAGGCTGATGGCGTAGGGCGGCTTTTCGTCGATGTGCAGCGTGACCGTACTAGCCGGGATGTTGGCGGCGCGTCCGTGCAAGGTCAGCAACTCACCATTGTCCATACCGGGATGGCCGACCCACTCGTAACCGCAGCGGGTCACCAGCTCGTTGAAACCTTCCAGCCAGCCCAGCCCACCGCGTCCGTTAAGTTCAATGAACGCCGGGTTGACCACTTCCTTGACCGGCGAATCCCAACCCATGCGTACATTGCCAACAGAAGCTTGCAAGACATTCATGCCTCGGGTCGGCACCACCGAGAGTTTCATCGTGCCGTTATCGATATCCACGATGCTGACACCTTCCTGCCGCCCACCGTGCAAGGTACGCAGGCTCACAGAGAAGGGTTTGTCGGTTTTCACACCGAGCTGCGCACTGGTGATGGTCCAGTTTTGCGCGGGCTTGTTGGCATCGAGCAGCACGTAATCCCAAGCCATGGCGTGGGAAGCAGCAGAGAATGCGCCGAGGGCGACGGCGAGTTTGAGCGGGGTCATGGCAGCAGCCTTTATTGGAGTTGTGCCATTTTTATAGCGCTGCGGAAACGTTTCAGCAAGTGTATTAGATTGATCGATGGCATGTCCTGCCGGAGATCTTCATTGATGCATTCGCGAGCAGGCTCGCTCACACAGCGAATCCGGGTCTTCACAAAATCTGTGATTTGCACCGGAATCTGTAGGAGCGCGCCTGCTCGCGAAAGCTATATCAAGGCTGTATCAACGGAAGCGATCAACCTCGGAACGCAGATCCGCCGCCAGCTTCTCCAGTTCTTTAGCCGTAACAGCCAGGTTCGACACAACCTCACGCTGCTCACTGTTGGCCAACGCAATGCTCTGCAAATTGCTGCTCAACAACGTCGCGGTGCTGCTCTGCTCCTGAGTCGCCGTGGTAATCGCAGCAAACTGCTGCCCCGCCGAACGGCTCTGCTCATCAATGCGCGCGAGTGCCGAAGCGACATTGGCGTTGCGCGACAAGCCTTCCTGCATCAGCACATTGCCCTGTTCCATGGTGCTGATCGCGTTGCCGGTCTCCTGCTGGATGCTGTGGATCATGCTGGAAATTTCGTCGGTCGCCTGGCGGGTACGCGAGGCCAGGCTGCGCACCTCATCGGCCACTACGGCAAAGCCACGCCCCTGCTCACCGGCACGGGCGGCTTCGATCGCAGCGTTAAGTGCCAGAAGGTTGGTCTGCTCGGCAATCGAGGTAATCACACCGACGATGCCGCCAATTTCCTGCGAGCGCTGACCGAGGGTGTTGATCACGGTGGCGGTGCTGTTCAAGGCACCAGCGATTTGCTCCAGCGAGGACGACGCTTCTTCCATCGAGCTGCGGCCAATCTGGGTTTGCTGGGCATTTTCCTGCGCCAGACGCTGGGTTGCGCCCATGTTGTCGGCAATGTTCAGCGAGGTCGCGCTGAACTCTTCCACCGCTCCGGCCATGCTGGTGATTTCACCGGACTGTTGCTCCATGCCTTCGTAGGCACCGCCGGACAAACCGGACAGGGCCTGGGCACGGCTGTTGACCTCTGCCGAGGAGCGGCGGATGTGCTCGACCATGGTCGACAGCGCCTGGCTCATCTGGTTGAACGCACGGGACAGCTGACCGATTTCGTCGTTGCTCGACACATTCAACCGAACGCTCAGATCACCGGCGCCCAAGGCCTCGGCCTGACGCACCAGATCGCCCAGAGGCGCCAGTTTGCTGCGCAGCAGCCAGACCACCGATCCGACCGCCAGCAGCATCGCCAACAGACTGCCAATGGCCAGTTGCGTACCGACGCTCCAGGTCACCGCACGGATCTCGGCTTTCGGCATGCTCGCCACCACCGACCATGGCCCGCCATCGAACGGCACGGCAATGCTGTAGAAATCTTCCGAGGTGTCGCTCCAGAACTCACCCTTGCCCGGTTTCGCCGCCAAACCTTTGATCACCGGAACGGCTTGATCCAGCGCCTGCACCCCCGCCGGCGCAACCAACCATTTGTTTTGCTCGTCGAGCAACGCCAGCGAACCGCTCTGGCCGATGCGGAAGCGCTTGAGGTTGTCGAACTGGATGTTCTGCGCGTCGGTGTAATCGAAACCGACGAACAGCACCGCAATCACCTTGCCGCTGCCATCGCGCACCGGGGTGTATTGGGTCATGTAGGAGCGATCGAACAGCAAGGCGCGACCGACGTAGCCCTGCCCCGCCATCAACTTCGCGTAGGCCGGGTGCGCATGATCGAGCAAGGTGCCGATGGCGCGCGTGCCATCCTGCTTGGTCAGCGAGGTACTGACCCGGACAAAGTCTTCGCCGCTGCGCACAAACAACGTGGCGACGCCCGCAGTCATCTGCTTGAACTCGTCGACTTCCTTAAAGTTGTTGTTCAGCACTTCGCTGCCCAGGTGCAGGCCTGGAGTCTGGGTGCCGGCGACTGTCACCGGCTCATCCGGATAAATGCTCAGGCCCGCGCTGAAGCGCTTCTCGAACAACCCGCTCAGGCGCTGGGTGCTTTCACGCAACGTGCCGTGAAACGTGCTCAGTTGGTCGGCCAGCAGCCGCGCCTCACTGGCCAGATGCTCTTCACGGGTGGCGAGGTTGGCGGAGTCCAGCGAACGCAAGGCGAACACCGTACTGCCACTGATAACTATCGCCAGTATTACAGCGAGCGCGAGGCCCAGCTGCGAGGCGATCCGAGCGCGAGGTTGAGACATGGACAGCTCCTGGCCGAGCCACGGGATCCTCCTTGATCTCGACTCGGAAATTTTTCTGGTTGTGGGGGTGAATCGTGGGTACCGGCACGACGGTTCCACAAGCACGTATTCGGCGGTGGATCCAAATACTTGAGCGGAAAACAAGGTTATGGCACAAGGCCGGCATTGTGGCGGCTCGAACGTTTCAGCTCAAGCGCGCAACCGCCGGCAGTTCCATGGCGCGGACCTCGCTTTGCAGAAAGTCGCTGAGACGGCGCAAACGTTCGCCTCCCGGCCGGGTCTTTGGCCACACGAGGTAGTAATTCAAGCCGCTGGCGACCGCGGTTGGCCACGGCAGGCTCAGCCTTCCTTGCGCCACATCTTCGGCGACCATCAACAGATCGCCCATCGACACACCGTAACCGCGCGCCGCCGCGATCATGCCCAGTTCGAGGGTATCGAACACCTGCCCACCCTTGAGTGACACCTGATCAGACAACCCCATGTGTTCCAGCCAACTGCGCCAATCGCGACGATCGGGGGTCGGGTGGAGTAATTCGGTGCAGGCCAGTCGAGCCACATCCCACGGCTGATCATTCAGCAGGTTGGGCGCCCCCACCGGAATCAACTCTTCAGGAAAGAGCAGGCTGGCCTCCCAGTCCGGCGGAAAATGCCCGTCACTCAACAGCACCGCGCAGTCGAACGGCTCATCGTTGAAGTCCACCGAATCGACGTCCATCCAGGCGCTGGTCAGTTGCACTTCGTTGCCCGGCTGCAAATGACGGAAGCGGCTAAGCCGCGCCAACAGCCAGCGCATGGTCAAGGTCGATGGGGCCTTCATGCGCAAGATGTCGTCCTCGGCACGCAAGGTATTGCAGGCCCGCTCCAGCGCACTGAAACCTTCGCGGATGCCGGGCAGCAGTAACCGCGCGGCCTCAGTCAGTTGCAGATTGCGCCCGCTGCGATGAAACAGCCGACAGGCGAAGTGATCTTCGAGGGTACGAATATGCCGACTCACCGCACTCTGAGTGATCGACAGTTCCTCGGCAGCACGGGTGAACGAACTGTGTCGCGCCGCCGCTTCAAATGCGCGCAGGGCATACAAGGGAGGAAGACGACGAGACATGCAGAAAGCTCCTGTAGCGGGATGCAGCCGGCCCCAAAGATTTTACTCAAGATGAGTTTTAGTCATGCCACCCATCCTTTTTATCCCTTTGTGCAAAGCCTGCCAAGCGCCGAGAATCGACGCTCTTCTGTTCCCTCTTAAATTGAGTGGTGATGACCATGCAGCATCCTGTGCGTACCGAACTCTGGGCCATCCTGCGGCTGGCAGGGCCGTTGATTGCTTCACAGTTGGCGCACATGTTGATGGTGCTGACCGACACCCTGATGATGGCGCGCCTGAGTCCCGAAGCGCTCGCAGGTGGCGGACTGGGAGCAGCAACCTATTCGTTCGTATCGATTTTCTGCATCGGCGTGATTGCGGCGGTCGGCACGCTGGTGGCGATTCGCAAGGGCGCCGGCGACATCATCGGTGCTGCGCGCCTGACCCAGGCCGGGTTGTGGCTGGCGTGGCTGATGGCGCTGGGCGCCGGGTTGCTGTTGTGGAACCTGAAACCGGTGTTGCTCCTGTTCGGTCAGACCGAAACCAACGTCAACGCGGCCGGGCAATTCCTGATTGCCCTGCCCTTCGCCCTACCCGGCTACCTCAGTTTCATGGCCCTGCGCGGTTTCACCAGTGCAATCGGCCGGGCGACGCCGGTGATGGTCATCAGCCTCGCCGGCACGGTGGCCAATTTCCTGCTCAATTACGCGCTGATCACTGGCATGTTCGGTCTGCCGAAAATGGGCCTGACGGGCATCGGCCTGGTCACGGCGATTGTCGCCAACTGTATGGCGTTGGCGCTGGCCTGGCACATCCGTCGGCATCCGGCTTATGACGCTTATCCATTGCGCGCAGGTTTATCGCGGCCGAATCGGCAATATCTGAAAGAGTTGTGGCGGCTCGGCCTGCCGATCGGTGGCACCTACGCGGTAGAAGTCGGTTTGTTCGCCTTTGCGGCGCTGTGCATGGGCACCATGGGCAGCACGCAGTTGGGCGCGCACCAGATTGCTCTGCAAATCGTCTCGGTGGCGTTCATGGTGCCGGCGGGGATGTCATACGCGATCACCATGCGCGTCGGCCAGCATTACGGCGCCGGGCAATTGAGCGATGCGCGGATGTCCGGGCGGGTCGGGATCGTCTTTGGCGCGGTGGTGATGCTGGGTTTCGCCATGGTGTTCTGGTTGCTGCCGAATCAGTTGGTCGGGTTGTTCCTCGATCACAATGATCCGGCGTTTGCCGAGGTGATTCGTCTGGCGGTGAGCCTGCTGGCGGTGGCGGCCTGGTTCGAGCTGTTCGACGGCACGCAGACGATTGCCATGGGCTGCATTCGTGGGCTCAAGGATGCGAAAACCACGTTTCTGGTCGGGCTCGGCTGTTACTGGCTGATCGGCGCGCCGGCGGCATGGTGGATGGCGTTCCATTTGAACTGGGGGCCGACAGGCGTCTGGTGGGGATTGGCGCTGGGCCTGGCGTGTGCGGCGGTGAGTTTGACGCTGGCATTCGAGTGGAAGATGAAGCGGATGATTCGGCTGGAGCCGCAATCTCGGGGCTTCAACATCCCTCAGCCTGAATGAGATTGCCCTTGTGGGAGCGAGTCTGCTCCGGGCGGCGTTCCGACGAATGAGATCGATCAGTCAAATCATCTTTGCCTGACACACCGCTTTCGCGAGCAGGCTCACTCCCACAGGGGTTTAAGCCTAACCCGGAGATTGTGTTCAGCTGACGATTTCGAGGGCTGGCTGTTGGCTTGAGCCGAAGGTGAGATATTCAACCAGCTCCGCCAACGGCAGTGGCCGGCTGATCAGATAGCCCTGCACCTGATCGCAGCCAAACCCGCGCAGCAGCTCCAGTTGCTCCGGGGTTTCCACCCCTTCCGCTACCACTTCCAGATGCAGGTTGTGCGCAAGATTGATCATCGCGTGCACCAGTTTGCGGTTCTCTTCGCGCTGCTCCATGCCGCCGACAAAGCTCTTGTCGATCTTCAGCAAGGTGATCGGCAGGCTGTTGAGGTGCACGAACGACGAGAACCCGGTGCCAAAGTCATCCAGCGAAAAGCGCACACCGAGACGCCCCAGAGCATCCATGGTCTGTTTGACCAGATCGCTGCGGCGCATCACCGCAGTTTCGGTCAGTTCGAACTCCAGCCATTGCGCTTCAACGCCACGTTCGGCGATCAAGCGGCTCAGCGTCGGCAACAACTGACTGTCCTGAAACTGGCGGAACGAGAGGTTGATCGCCATGTGCAGCGCCGGCAGCCCGCGCTCGCGCAACGCCTGCATGTCGCGCAAGGCTCGGGAAATCACCCAGTAACCCAGCGGCACGATCAAACCGCTCTGCTCGGCCAAAGGCACAAATTCACTCGGCGGCAGCAGACCGCGCTCGCCATGGCGCCAGCGCACCAAGGCTTCGAGGCCGACAATCTGGCCGTCCGCAAGATTCAGGCGTGGCTGGTAATGCAGCTCGAGCTCATCGCGACGCAACGCCCGACGCAGCTCGCTTTCGAGGTCGGCCATGCTTCGAGCATTGCGATTGATGCGTTCGTTGAAGATATGGAAGGTGCAGCCCTGGGTGCTCTTGGCCTGCTGCATGGCGATGTGGGCGTGCCACATCAGCGGATCGGCGCCGCCCTGCGCGCGGGCATGGGCGATGCCGAGACTGGAGCCGATCAGCAGGCTTTCGCCATCGACCCAATACGGTTCGGCGAGTGCTTCGGTGATGCGTTCGGCCATCCACTCGGCGCGCTGCGGTGCACGGCGGGTGTCGATCAGCAGGGCAAACTCGTCGCTGCCCAGCCGCGCCAGTTGATCACCTGCCTCCAGCTGACTTTTCAGCCGCGCGACAACCTGCAGGATCAAGCGATCGCCCGCCTGATGGCCAAGCGCGTCGTTGGCGTGGCGGAAGTTGTCGAGATCGAGATGCCCGAGGGCCAGGCCGCGACCGTCGTTTTCCACGAGGCGCGCAGCGAGCAAGGTCTGAAAACCCTGGCGATTGGCGATGCCGGTCAGCGGATCCTGTTCGGCGAGGCGTTGCAGGGTGTTTTCGAGAACGCCGCGTTCGCGCACATGGCGCAGGCAACGCCGGAGCATGCCGGCGTCGAGGGCGTCGAACACCAGCCAGTCACTGACGCCAACCGGCGCGGTGTCCGGTTCATGTTCCAGCAGCAAGACCGTCGGCAGGCTGCAACGGCCCGGTGCCGGTTGCAATGCCGGAATGGTCAACAACACCGCGTGGCGGTTGTCTTCGAACAAACTGCTGACCGACTCCCAGCTCGGCGCGCTGATCAGCACCGCCGCGCTCCCCATCGGAGCCAGACACTCGCGCAATAACGCTGTCCACGCCGGCTCTTCGGCCAGTAGCAGCAAACGCAAGGGTTCGACAGGCGTAGACAAGCTAGCTCCCTAGACTCTGCAATGATGTGGGCGGGGCATTATGCCGTTGCGCCGTTCAATGACCAAATGACAACGGTTATCAAAACGTTATTTTGTGTCACGAATGAGTACATTAGCCGCAAAATCACCGCGCATCCTCCGCGAAAGTAACAAAAGCGGCAAATTTGAATCGCGTGGTACGTCACAAGTCGGAGAGAGCAGCACAAATCTCTGAGCCTGTTAAAATGCCGGCCCATTTCGTCAACGACTCCCGAATTTTCGTATGTCCCGACTCAATCCCCGGCAGCAAGAAGCCGTGAACTACGTCGGCGGCCCTCTATTGGTGCTCGCCGGTGCTGGCTCCGGCAAGACCAGCGTGATCACCCGCAAAATCGCGCACTTGATCCAGAACTGCGGCATCCGTGCCCAGTACATCGTCGCCATGACCTTTACCAACAAGGCCGCGCGCGAGATGAAAGAGCGGGTCGGCACCCTGCTGCGCGCCGGCGAAGGTCGCGGCCTGACCGTCTGCACGTTCCACAACCTCGGTCTGAACATCATCCGCAAGGAACACGTGCGGTTGGGCTACAAACCCGGTTTCTCGATCTTCGACGAGACCGACGTCAAAGCCCTGATGACCGACATCATGCAGAAGGAATACGCAGGCGACGACGGCGTCGACGAGATCAAGAACATGATCGGCGCCTGGAAAAACGACCTGATCCTGCCGGCCCAGGCCCTGGAAAACGCGCGCAATCCCAAAGAACAGACCGCTGCCATCGTCTACACCCACTATCAGCGCACGCTCAAGGCGTTCAACGCGGTGGACTTCGACGACCTGATCCTGCTGCCGGTAAAACTCTTCGAAGAGCACGCCGACATCCTCGAAAAGTGGCAGAACAAGGTGCGTTACCTGCTCGTCGACGAATACCAGGACACCAACGCCAGTCAGTACCTGCTGGTGAAAATGCTCATCGGCAAGCGCAACCAGTTCACCGTGGTCGGCGACGACGACCAGTCGATCTACGCCTGGCGCGGCGCGCGGCCAGAAAACCTGATGCTGCTCAAGGACGACTACCCGTCCCTGAAAGTGGTAATGCTCGAGCAAAACTACCGCTCCACCAGCCGCATCCTGCGCTGCGCCAACGTGCTGATCTCGAACAACCCGCACGAATTCGAAAAGCAGCTGTGGAGTGAGATGGGCCACGGTGACGAGATCCGTGTGATCCGCTGCCGCAACGAGGACGCCGAAGCCGAGCGCGTGGCCATGGAAATCCTCAGCCTGCACTTGCGCACCGACCGTCCGTACAGCGATTTCGCGATCCTCTATCGCGGCAACTACCAGGCCAAGCTGATCGAGTTGAAACTGCAGCACCACCAGGTGCCGTACCGTCTGAGCGGCGGCAACAGCTTCTTCGGCCGCCAGGAAGTGAAAGACCTGATGGCCTACTTCCGCCTGATCGTGAACCCGGATGACGACAACGCTTTCCTGCGGGTAATTAACGTGCCGCGCCGGGAAATCGGCTCGACCACCCTGGAAAAACTCGGCAACTACGCCACCGAACGCAAGATCTCGATGTACGCCGCCACCGACGAAATCGGTCTCGGCGAACACCTGGACAGCCGCTTCACCGATCGTCTGTCGCGCTTCAAGCGCTTCATGGACAAGGTCCGCGAGCAATGCGCCGGCGAGGATCCGATCTCGGCGCTGCGCAGCATGGTCATGGACATCGACTACGAGAACTGGCTGCGCACCAACAGCTCCAGCGACAAGGCTGCCGACTACCGGATGGGCAACGTCTGGTTCCTCATTGAGGCGTTGAAAAACACCCTCGAGAAGGACGAAGAAGGCGAGATGACCGTCGAGGACGCGATCGGCAAACTGGTCCTGCGCGACATGCTTGAGCGTCAGCAGGAAGAAGAGGACGGCGCCGAAGGCGTGCAGATGATGACCTTGCACGCCTCCAAGGGTCTGGAATTCCCCTACGTGTTCATCATGGGCATGGAAGAGGAAATCCTCCCGCACCGCTCCAGCATCGAAGCCGACACCATCGAAGAAGAACGCCGCCTGGCCTACGTGGGCATCACCCGCGCGCGCCAGACCCTGGCCTTCACCTTCGCCGCCAAGCGCAAGCAGTACGGCGAGATCATCGACTGCGCGCCGAGCCGCTTCCTCGATGAGCTGCCGCCGGACGATCTGGCCTGGGAAGGCAACGACGACACACCGACCGAAGTCAAAGCCGTGCGCGGCAACAACGCATTGGCCGATATACGCGCGATGTTAAAGCGCTAGAATTGACCCCTTTTTACTAGACCTTCGGCGCACAAAGCGCCAAATGAGGACAGCTTCATGGAAGCATTGCAGCAGAAAATCCGCGAACAAGGCATTGTGCTTTCCGACCAGGTCCTGAAGGTCGACGCCTTCCTGAACCACCAGATCGACCCGGCCCTGATGAAGCTGATCGGCGACGAATTCGCCACGCTGTTCAAGGACTCGGGCATTACCAAGATCGTCACCATCGAAGCCTCGGGCATCGCCCCGGCGATCATGACCGGTCTGAACCTCGGCGTGCCGGTGATCTTCGCCCGCAAGCAACAGTCCCTGACCCTGACCGAAAACCTGCTGTCGGCGACCGTTTACTCGTTCACCAAGAAGACCGAGAGCACCGTGGCCATCTCCCCGCGTCACCTGACCAGCAGCGACCGCGTGCTGATCATCGACGACTTCCTGGCCAACGGTAAGGCCTCGCAAGCGCTGATCTCGATCATCAAGCAGGCCGGCGCGACCGTTGCCGGTCTGGGCATCGTCATCGAGAAGTCGTTCCAGGGCGGCCGTGCCGAACTGGATTCGCAGGGCTACCGCGTTGAGTCGCTGGCTCGCGTGAAATCGCTGAAGGATGGCGTCGTTACCTTCATCGAATAACAGCTGAAAGCCGCAAGCACATTGCAATACCTGTGGGAGCTGGCTTGCCAGCGATGGGGCACTATCCTTCAACATCCAAGTTGACTGATACACCGCCATCGCGGGCAAGCCCGCTCCCACAGGTTTTTTTGTCGTTTTTTATTGCGCAGTGGCCTTCAGGCCAGTGAGCAGCAGGCGCTGGAACAAATCTTCCTTCAGGCCTTCCGGGTTGGTCAGTTGCATCCGCTCCAGATGCTCGGGATACAGCGATGCCTCCGGTGCATCCAGCGCAGCCTTGCCCAGTTCCAGAATCTCGGTCAGCTTGAACTTACTCTTCAGCCAGTTCAGCGCGCGCAGCAAATCCCGTTCGATCGCGGTGAAATCACAGCCCAGCGGATATTCCGGAAACAGGTTCGGATGCCGGGCGGCGATCGCTTGCAAACGCTGCGGTGTGTTGTCGGCAAAGCGTGGGTCGAGGCGGAAATCCTTGGGCAGTTTGCCGACTTTTTGCGCTTGTTCGATCAGGCCCTGCTGGAAGCGCGAGTCACTAATGTTCAGCAGCGACTCGATCACCACCGCATCGGACTTGCCACGCAAATCGGCGATGCCGTACTCGGTGACCACAATGTCACGCAAATGCCGTGGGATCGTGCAGTGGCCGTATTCCCAAACGATGTTGGAACTGACATCCCCGCCGGACTCACGCCAACTGCGCAGAATCAGAATCGACCTCGCATCGTGCAGCGCATGCCCCTGGGCCACGAAGTTGTACTGCCCACCGACGCCACTGAGCACCCGCCCGTCTTCCAGTTGATCCGCGACGCCCGCACCCAGCAACGTCATGGTGAACACGGTGTTGATGAACCGTGCATCAAGGCGCTGCAAGCGCTTCAATTCTTCCTGTCCGTAAAGCTCATTGATGTAGCTGATGCGGGTCATGTTGAATTCGAGGCGTTTACTCTGCGGTAACTCGCGCAGGCGCTCGTAAAAACTGCGCGGGCCAAGGAAAAAACCGCCATGCACCGAGATACCGTCAGTCTGCGCGGCCTCATCGAGAGTGCCTGCGTTGGCCTGTTCCTGCGTCTGCACGTCGGGATAGACCTTGCGCCGGATGATGCCGGCATCCGCCAGCACAAGCAGACCGTTGACGAACATTTCGCTGCAGCCGTACAGGCCTTTGGCAAACGGCGCGGTCCCGCCTTCGCGTTCGATCAACTGCGCCCACTGACTGAGGTTGATGTCATCAAGTAACGCTGTGTATCCGGCGTTATCTGCCTGACGTGCAAGCAGTGCGGCGGTCAGCGCATCGCCCATCGAGCCGATGCCGATCTGCAACGTACCGCCGTCGCGAACCAGCGTACTCGCGTGCAGGCCAATGAAATGATCTTGGAACCCCACCGGCATGTTCGGCGTGGAAAACAGCGTGCTGCTGTCCTTCGCGTCGATCAGCAGGTCGAAGGTGTCGATGTCGACTTCAGCGTCGCCGGGCATGTACGGCAGATCGGTGTGCACCTGGCCGACCAGCAAAATGGTTTCCCCGGCGTCGCGGCGCTTGGCGATCATCGGCAACAGGTCGAGGGTAATGTCCGGGTTGCAGCTCAGGCTCAGGCGATCCGGGTGTTCGCTGCTGCTGGCCAGCAGTTGCGCCACCAGGTTCAGCCCGGCGGCGTTGATGTCACGGGCGGCATGGCTGTAATTGCTGCTGACGTAATCCTGCTGGGCCGGCGCGCTGTTGAGCAAGCTGCCGGGCTGCATGAAAAACTGCTCGATACGGATGTTGGCGGGCAGGCTGTCACGGTGCAGGTCGGCGAGGAAATCAAATTCCGGGTAATCACCGAAGACGCGCTCGACGAAGGGTTCGATAAAGCGCTTCTGCAAACCATCGCCCAGATTCGGACGGCCAAGGCACAGGGCAGTGTAGATCGTCAGTTGCCGCTCGGGCAGGCCTTTGATCCGCCGGTACAGCGCGTTGACGAAGTGATTGGGTTTGCCCAGGCCCAGCGGCATGCCCATGTGGATATGCGCCGGCAACCGCGCCAGCACGTCGTCCACTGCTTGTTCGATCGAACACAACTGCACCATCTGAAGCCTCCTGCCCGTTCCGTGAATAGGGGTAGACCGAGCTTGCCGGGGATTTACTTCCGAGGGAAGGCAATTAATGCGAAAAAAACGTGAAGTAGGCGAGTGCAGTGCTTGGCGCAACCACACCCAGAGAACTTTCAACAATAACAATGAATTAACAACACCAAAAGAATCATCGCACAAGCCCGTGACTTCTTTCCTACATTGGCTCGAATTTAATCACGCAGAACTTCAGGACACTTCTGAATTGAAGTTATTTGAGTCACAGCTAGCATTAAAAACGTAACACTTCATTAGCAATCAATACATTTAGGCCAAACATAAACTTATAAGGAAAAATCATGAAAATCGACTTCTTAGTAATCCGTAGTGCGAGGGCACACATTCTAAATTCAAGCGCACCTATTTCAACGCTGGCAATTCAAGCATTCAGCAACTTAAGCGCAGCCAGCAGCGGTTCGCGACCATGCACTAGTTGTTGCTCACAATGTTGGCAAGGGTGCTGCTACGCGACTTACATGTAGTTATGAGCCAAGGGCGGTCAATACGTGCCGCCCCTTTCACTTACTTTAGGATTTTTTACATTGAAAACGCCGATTGAGTTTTTAACTGAACCCCTGAACTCCCACCGAAGCCTGACCACAGACTGCCCGCTATGGCCATACCTGTCTTACTATATTTACCATATCGAAAATAAACTTCCAAAAGCATCCGGAAGCGCCCTGAAAACTCAACCAGTTATTATCAGCGGTTTCGCAACAAACCTGGCAGCGAGAATTACCAACGCAGCTAGTAACGTTTTAATCACCGAAAAACAAATATTTGAAAAATCCATCATCGGCAGAGAGATGGAAACCTCCTCTTACTACAAGTTAGTTAGCGAAAATAAAAGCTATCTCACCGACATCATTAAAGCTTATCCAGAGCTAGATCGAGTCCTCACCAAAATATCACAAAATTTTGTCGAATTTACATTACAGTTTTTTACTCATTTGATAGAAGACAGACAGGAGATTAACGAAGTATTCAATATTGGGTCTGACGTCAACCTCTCCGCAATTGATGTCTCGGCTAGCGAAACGCATTATGGATCCAGGACCGTTTGCACGCTTTCCTTTAACTCCATAAAAATAGTTTACAAACCAAGAAATCTTAAACTTGAAGCGGAAGCCTCCGGTTCTCTACTGTCTTTGAGCAGTGCCGCAGGCACTGACTTTTGCAAATGGAAAATACCAATTTATTTGGTAAAAAAAGAACATGGATGGTCAGAGCATACACCTCAAAAGCACGCAGAAACTGAAGAAGAGGTACATCAATACTTTAAAAGAGCAGGATTTTTATTAGGTTATTGCACGGCCTTTATGGCTGCGGACATTACCTCTGACAATCTGATTGCGCATGGATCAAGCCCTATACCCATTGATCTGGAGACAATTTTTTACAGCACCTTAAATATTGAGACGATCCCGAAAGAAGTTCGGTGGAACGTTACCCAAACAAGTATTCTTCCGAATTGGACTTGGAAAGGCACCGATGGTATCGGTGTAGACTTGAGTGCGCTGGGTGGATTATCAGAGCAATATGTCAGTCTAAACCTGTATCAACACTTAGAAGACGAAACTGGTCACAGTCAATTTGGCATGGACGGAGTTAAAATATTTCCAAATCAGAATGTTTTATATCTTAACGGGAAACCGGCGCAGCCGTGGGACTACGAAAATCAAATCATTGATGGCCTAACCACTCTATTTTCTATATTGAACAATGCGCAACCGTCAATTATCGAAACAATTAAATCTTTTAGAGGCCGACAAAACAGGTATATCCCCAGACCGACCGCGACATATCACTACGCCATTCAATGTTCCCTGCATGCAACCTTAATGCGTTGCACTGACAAACGAACGGCCTTCCTGGAAAATATCCTTAATAACGACACAGCTCCCGCGATAGGCTTTCTCAACGCGGAGGTCTCAGCTTGCTTGGATCTGGACATACCTTTTGCTCGAGGACAAGCCGGTGCTCTTGAGTTCTACGAACCCGGTTACAGCGGTTCAGGGCACCTCGATAGTAAAGATTATATAAACGGAATAGACAACAGTATCCAATACATCAAAACCTTGGACAAAAACAGAATTGCATTTGAAGAGAAACTAACTTCAAACACCCTTCTAGCAATGAAAAATATGTATGAACACGGAAATAAACTCACGGACCACTCCTTCAAACAACACGACGACTTGAGAGACCCCCGTTATTCAAATACAGACGAGATCATTAACAAAATCAGGACATCATCGGAAATCAACGCATGCTTGATCAATGAACTGTTACGCACCGAAATTTCGAGTAATGGGCTCTGGCTAGGATTTCACTCATCACCAGGTGGCTATATGGAGTTCTCGGAGTTAGGAGATGACTTCTACTACGGATTGTCTGGTATTCTTTATGGCTGCGTAGTGGCGGCCAGTCATAGCAGCGCCATAGATAAAGCTCTGGTAACTGAACTACTAAATCATTGCCACAGTAGAATAGTTAAAAAACTGACAAATAAGGGCACGCACTTAGGGGGCTTTCACTTCGGTCTATCGTCCGCAATCGTTCCGCTCCTGACAGGCTTAAATTATTTCGACGATGAAAGGCAAAGCCAACTACTACAGCTGTATAAAAAATATGTTGAAGACGTACTGGGAGAACCATGGTGGCAAAAATATTTTTGGGGCTCTGACTTTCTTTCTGGAATGTTCGGCACTCTAAATGTACTCACGCTGTTATTCGATCTTACTAAAGATTTATCGTTTTCCGATTTAGCCAACTCCTTATACAAAAAAATAGAGACCGAACTCACCTTTGTATCTGGAAGCAAACTACCCACATTCGACAATGCAATCACAACGAGAAGCGACGCTTTATTGAGTGGCCTGTCTCACGGAATAATGGGGTGCGCATACTCATTATTTTATTTTAATAAACTTATCGCAAAAAAAGATTCAATCCACGAATTATTCCTAGGCTTTTTGTCTTGGGAGCTTAACGAATATGATGAGTCAATTGAAAATTGGCGCGACTACAGAAAACGCTCGGAATCAAGCGCCGGTGAGTTTGCGTGGAGCCACGGTTTACCTGGTAATTATTTGGCGATCAGTTATTTCGCAAACAATGGAGTACAGCCTGCGCTAGATTTCTTGGAAAAGCACCCACCAAAAGCCGCATTCTCATATTCAAATCTCGAAAAACGAAAGAGACCCGTCAATGACTCTTTATGTCATGGCGCTTATGGGATTCTGAATATCATGAAAAAGATCTCACCGGAATCGTTGCTCGACCCACAAGTTTTTCTATGGTCGAATATCGTTAACTTAAGTGAACAAAATTCGAGAACCTTGAGAACAAAAACTGCCGATCCATTAGGATTATGGATCGGACGCGTGGGATCACTACTTGGCTCTATTGGTTTGATTGACCGTAACTACGAGTTTCCATTTCTTCCGCACCAAATGGAATTTATCAAACCATGAAAAGCAACCTAATACTTTGCTGCTTTGGCCTGGGCATCTCAGTTCTAACAAGCGCATCGCCCTATCTAATCGGCAATTCAATTAATTTTTACCTATCCCAAGACCGCTTATATTTATATGCACTCGCAGGCGCTTCGCTTCTTATCATCGCGACGCCTCCCTTGAAACTAGCAGCCAACATTTATCTACAAAGGACTGCTGCCAAGACAAGATATATCCTGAAAAAGACAATTCTAACGCACCTGCGAAGCAAGGCAACCACATATAGGGGAAACCCTGGTGAGCAGATCGAACTTATCGACGGTGATGTTGACGGCTCGATATATCTATACCATTCGGTATTCTTTGACACTTCACTCAACTTCAGCATCATAATCTTCGCGCTGATTATAACGGCTCAGTATCATCCTCTTCTGGCGCTCGCCCCCCTTAGCGGCCTGCTATATGCCTCAGCTGCATATTTTATAACCCGGAGAAAGAGCGACACCCTCTTTGAAGAATACGTCCAAGAAAACACCGTTATAATCGGGGCAATCTGTGCGCATGTATGCGATGCCAAACCGTACAACGACAGAGTCAAGCTGGACATCAAAAAAATTGAGCGCCTCGCTTTTCGTTCAAACCTGAAGGCATCTTTTTTCGAATCAATTTCAGGCACATGTTACTTGGTAGCGATAGTTGTCTTGTTCTTGATATCCGCTCATTTAATAAGTGAAAGCGCTCTGACAACAGGCGCTATCTTTGCCTCAGCCATCTACCTTGAGCGTGTGCTCAGCCCAACAATGTCACTTATATCCATTTACTACTCAAGCAGAGAGGCCTCTTATCGCCGTAATCGAATTCTGAGCTATAAACTACAGCACGGGGGGCGTTGAATGATGCTTATGTGCTTGCGAAAAAACGGGGCATTATTTTTGTTTTCAACAGTATGCCTGAGTTTAGCAGCTGCATGTCAGTTGCTAATACCTTCGATCGTGGCAGAGGGACTTACAGCTCTCGGTAGTGGTGCTGTCAGCACTAATCTGTATTTCCTTTTCACCGCTATTTTTTTATCCAAACTCGCGACTCAAACTCTGGGCAGCTCCATGGCGGCGCTCATGGAAGCGAAATCTCGCTTCTCACTCATCAATTTCATTGTGCATGATGAAAGACCTCTCCCGTTAAGCTCTCGCGTGACGATGATCAAAGAAGATGCCGAGAAAATTGCTTCAGTCCTTCATGACTTAATTCATCTGGCAGGATCTTGTATTTTGACATTTGCCACAGCCTATATCTTACTTCGTGAAAACGCTTACTTTCTCATCCCCTTGATATTTATTACGACATTGACTTGTGTGCAGTTCAAATTTGCAAAATTACAAATCCAGAGTCTGTATAAAGACGAAATGAGCAATGAAGACCTGTACAAGGAATCGTTAATCAGCACTTTCAGCTCACCCACAATTGATGAGCAAAGTTTTCAATCACTTATCAGCAATAGTAATGGATGTTTGAGCAACACAATACAAGCACGTTACAAATATCAAAAAGCCAACGCCATTCTGTGCTTCTGGCCGGAAATGGCTATCTCGGCCGGGACAGTATCAGTCATCATTTTTAGCGCCACTGCGACGCCGGAGTTATTCGGCGAGCGTCTTATTGCTTATCTCGGTTACGTCGGAATTTTTACCATGGCCAGCACGAGTTCGATAAGACTTGGTATAACAATGATTGGAGTAAAGGTATCCGTCGGTAGAGTATTCAGGGGGCACCAATATGAATGATTTATTCATCCAGCAGATACGCCTTAAGTCAGACAGAGTTGCGGCTCATTTTCTACGCAGCCTTTTTCCGCTTCAATTCAATAACAGAATTACCGTATTTATCGGAGAAAACGGTTCTGGAAAATCCACCCTGCTTGAAGCACTTGCCATTAAATTGGGATGCAATCCAGAAGGCGGTGGGAAAAACTTCAATTTCTCGACTGAGAACACCCACTCGAAACTGCACGAAACCCTGACGCTTTCAAAAGGCTACCGAAGGGAGAAGGACGTTTTTTTCTACAGAGCAGAAACCTTCTATAACTTGAACACTGCGATCCGCAAGCTTGATGCAGAGGGGAGCTTTGATCCCGAAATAAAGACCTATTACGGCGGCGTGGATATGCATTGCATGTCGCACGGTGAAGCAATGGAGGCGCTGTTTCAAAACCGATTCAAAGCCCAGGGACTGTACGTTCTCGATGAACCGGAAGCGTCGTTATCCCCATTGAGGCAATTAGTGTTTATCAACCGAATGATGGAGTTGGCACGCAAGGGCGCACAGTTCATCATCGCCACTCACTCACCTCTCATTATGTCGATCCCGGGATGCGATCTGAGACAGATATCGGAAGGGCGCTCCGAACCAATAACTCCGGCAGATACTGATGCTTATGCTGTGTACAAAGCCGTACTTAATTCTTCCGGTGCCTTTATCGCGAAAAGCATGCAGTGATGCTGCAGACACAAAAAAACCGTCCGAAGACGGTTTTTTTCATCAGAAGCGCGCCTTACTTCAGGCCGGACATCTTCTGGATTGCGCCTTTCAACTCGTCATCCGAGCAATCGGCGCAGGTGCCTTTTGGCGGCATGGCGTTGATGCCGGTGATGGCTTTGGCCAGGATGCCGTCGAGGCCACCCTGATGATCGGCACGTTCTTTCCACGCAGCGGTGTCACCAATTTTCGGCGCGCCCAACAGGCCGGTACCGTGGCAAGCATTGCAATGCTTGGCAATCACTTCGTCCGGGGTTTTCGCCCCGCCACCGCCGCCTGCGGAAGCGGCAACTTCCATCCCCTTGCATTCCTGACCTTGCACACACACCTGACCGACCGGCTCGAGGCGTTTGGCAATGTCGTCATTCGTCGCAGCTTGAGCGCTGACAGCCCAGAGGGCCAGTACGGTTGCTGGTGCGGCCAGCATTTTCATAATTAGGTTCACGCGTTCACCCTCAATGGTGGCTATTCACGCCTGCGGCCACGGTTCGCAGGCGGGCGGAAGTATAGCGGGTAGCCCGCCACACTGAAACAACCCCATAGTCGAAGGGGTTATACCGCACGGTAGATAAACGGTCTGGATGCCTTTGCCATCATGGCTTGGCACCTCTTTGTTAAAAATTCGCCGGCGTGGCTGCGCTGATTAGTCGCGCAGGCGCGTCGAACGGATTACGAAAACGGTGCGGTTTGGTACTTTCAAAATAGTAGCTGTCGCCGGCTTCGAGAATAAAAGTTTCCAGACCCACCACCAGTTCCAGACGACCTTCCACCAGAATCCCGGTTTCTTCGCCTTCATGGGTGAGCATTTCTTCGCCGGTGTCGGCGCCCGGTGGGTAGATTTCGTTGAGGAAGGCGATGGCGCGGCTGGGGTGCGCGCGGCCGACCAGTTTCATGGTCACGGCGCCGTCGGAGATGTCGATCAGCTCGTTGGCCTTATAGACGATCTGGGTCGGGACTTCCTGCAGGATTTCTTCGGAAAAGAACTCGACCATGGACATGGGAATGCCGCCCAGTACCTTTCTCAGCGAACTGATCGAAGGGCTGACGCTGTTCTTTTCGATCATCGAAATGGTGCTGTTGGTGACGCCCGCGCGTTTGGCGAGTTCACGCTGGGAAAGCCCTTTGAGCTTGCGGATCGATTGCAGTCGTTCACCGACGTCCAAGGCGGGAGCCTCCAGATGTTGTAAGAATATTGAGCGTTATCATGGCGACAGCGTTCAGTATTTACAACACTTGGCCCCCGCAGCGGCGTCAAGCCTCGGAATAGAGCCTTGGCACTCGACGCAGGTTGCAGAAGATCTGGTACGGAATGGTGTCGGCCCACTGCGCCACTTCGCTGGCGAGGATGTTTTTGCCCCACAACTCGACAGTCGAACCGAGGTCGGCTTCCGGCACGTCGGTGAGGTCAATGCAAAGCATGTCCATCGACACGCGACCGAGAATGCGGCTGCGTTTACCAGCCACCAGCACCGGCGTGCCGGTCGGCGCCTGACGCGGATAGCCGTCGGCGTAGCCCATGGCAACCACGCCGACGCGCATCGGCTTGTCGGTGATGAATTTGGCGCCGTAGCCGATCGGCTCGCCGGTCGGCAGTTCACGGACGCAGATGACTTTCGACTCCAGGGTCATCACCGGCTGCAGACGGTCAGCCACGGCGTTGGCCTCTTCGAACGGGGTCGCGCCGTAAAGCATGATGCCCGGGCGCACCCAATCGCTGTGAATCTGCGGCCAGCCGAGTACGGCCGGCGAATTGCGCAGACTGACTTCTGCCGCCAAACCCTGACGCGCCGCTTCAAACACCGCAACCTGCTCGGTGCTGCTCTGCGCGTGCAGTTCATCGGCGCGGGCGAAGTGGCTCATCAAGACGATCTTCGCCACTTTGCCGCTGGCCAGCAGCCGTTGGTAGGCTGCCGGGTAATCCTTGGGATGCAGACCGACGCGGTGCATGCCCGAATCAAGCTTCAGCCACACGGTAATCGGCTTGCTCAGTGTTGCCTGCTCGATCGCTTCGAGCTGCCACAGCGAGTGCACCACGGTCCAGAAATCATGCTCGACGATCAGCGCCAGCTCATCAGCCTCGAATATCCCTTCAAGCAACAGTACCGGCGCCTTGATGCCGGCCGCGCGTAACTCCAGCGCTTCTTCGATGCAGGCGACGGCAAAACCGTCGGCTTCGGCTTCAAGCGCCTGGGCGCAGCGCACCGCGCCGTGGCCGTAGGCATCGGCCTTGATCACCGCAAGCGCCTTGGCGCCGGTGACTTCGCGGGCAATTCGGTAGTTGTGGCGCAGGGCTTGAAGGTCGATCAGGGCACGGGCAGGACGCATGGCGGCAGACTTCTAGGCGGTCATGGGAAGAAAAACCGGCGCCGGCTGACGACGTGAACCGCCAACAGCGCCGGGAGAGGGATCTTTGAAACTGTTATGGCAGCGCGGCGACGATGGAAATCTCCACCAGAATGCTCGGCTTGGCCATTTTCGCTTCGACGGTGGCACGGGCCGGGGCGGCGCCTTTGGGCAACCACTGGTCCCACACCGAGTTCATTCCGGCGAAGTGCGCTTCGATGTCGTTCAGGTAGATCGTTGCCGACAACAGATGCTGTTTGTCAGTGCCGGCCAGATCAAGCAAACGCTCGATATTGGCGAGGACGTCGCGGGTCTGCTGTTCAATCCCGGCGTCGAAGTCGTCGCCGACCTGCCCGGCCAGATACACGGTGCCGTTGTGGCTGACGATCTGACTCATGCGCTCATTGGTGAGCTGGCGCTGGATTGCCATGTTTTGCGGACTCCTGGGTCTTGTTGCCATAACGGGAAATATCGAGGCCTTCGGCGCTGATCTGCGGTTTTTTCTTCGCCATCAGATCGGCCAGCAAACGACCGGAACCGCACGCCATGGTCCAACCGAGCGTGCCGTGACCGGTGTTGAGAAACAGGTTCTTGAACGGTGTGGCACCCACGATCGGCGTGCCGTCCGGGGTGGTCGGACGCAGACCGGTCCAGAAACTCGCCTCGGCCAGATTACCGCCCTGAGGATAAAGGTCGTTGACGATCATCTCCAGGGTTTCGCGGCGGCGCGGGTTCAACGACAGGTCAAAACCGGCGATTTCGGCCATGCCGCCAACGCGGATGCGGTTGTCGAAACGGGTGATCGCGACCTTGTAGGTCTCGTCGAGAATGGTCGAGGTCGGGGCCATTGCCGGGTTGGTGATCGGCACAGTCAGCGAGTAACCCTTGAGCGGATACACCGGGGCCTTGATGCCCAGCGGTTTGAGCAGTTGCGGCGAGTAGCTGCCGAGCGCCAGCACGTAGCGGTCAGCGGTTTCCAGCTTGCCGTCGATCCACACACCGTTGATGCGATCACCGGCGAAGTCGAGTTTCTGAATGTCCTGGCCGAAGCGGAATTCGACGCCGAGTTTCACGGCCATTTCGGCGAGACGGGTGGTGAAGATCTGGCAGTCGCCAGTCTGGTCGTTCGGCAGGCGCAGGGCACCGGCGAGGATGTCAGTGACGCCCGCCAGGGCCGGTTCGACGCGGGCAATGCCGGCGCGGTCGAGGACCTCAAACGGCACGCCGGATTCTTTCAGCACGGCAATGTCTTTGGCGGCGTTATCCAGTTGTGCCTGGGTGCGGAACAGTTGAGTCGTGCCGAGGCTGCGGCCTTCGTAGGCGATGCCGGTTTCAGCGCGCAGTTCGTCGAGGCAGTCGCGGCTGTACTCGGACAGACGCACCATGCGCTCCTTGTTCACCGCGTAACGGCTGGCGGTGCAGTTGCGCAGCATCTGCGCCATCCACAAGTACTGGTCGATGTCAGCGGTGGCCTTGATCGCGAGAGGGGCGTGGCGTTGCAGCAGCCACTTGATCGCCTTCAGCGGTACGCCCGGCGCAGCCCACGGCGATGCGTAGCCCGGCGAGACCTGGCCGGCGTTGGCGAAACTGGTCTCCATGGCCGCAGCGGGCTGCCGGTCGACCACCACCACTTCAAACCCGGCACGGGCCAGATAGTAAGCACTGGCGGTACCGATGACGCCGCTACCCAAGACCATAACGCGCATTTTGTTTCCCTCATCGCGGCTTTTTGCCGAGCTGTGTTGTTAGAGCAATGATGCGCGCAGTGTAAAAAAGAAATGCCAGTGCTTTTCACTATATAAGCGCCTATATTTGGCGACAATTCTCGGCAAAAACCCTTTTCACGGAGGCGCATCCCCTATGCGTACCAACACTCAGACCAAACGTGAGCTGGACAAGATCGACCGCAACATCTTGCGGATCCTGCAGGCGGACGGGCGGATTTCCTTTACCGAGCTCGGCGAAAAGGTTGGCCTCTCCACTACGCCGTGTACCGAGCGGGTGCGGCGTCTGGAGCGCGAAGGAATCATCATGGGCTACAACGCCCGGCTGAATCCGCAGCATTTGAAGGGTAGCTTGCTGGTGTTCGTCGAGATCAGTCTCGACTACAAATCCGGCGATACTTTCGAGGAGTTCCGACGCGCGGTGCTGAAACTGCCGCATGTGCTGGAATGTCATTTGGTGTCAGGGGATTTCGACTATCTGGTGAAGGCGCGGATTTCCGAGATGGCCTCGTACCGCAAGCTGCTGGGCGACATTCTGTTGAAGCTGCCGCATGTGCGTGAGTCGAAGAGTTATATCGTGATGGAAGAGGTGAAGGAGAGCCTGAGCTTACCTATTCCGGATTGAGTTTTTGAAGATCAAAAGATCGCAGCCTTCGGCAGCTCCTACATGGGAATGCATATCTCTGTAGGAGCTGCCGAAGGCTGCGATCTTTTAAACCAACACCTGCCGATTTGACGCCATGTACTCGAATATCTGCTTCTCCACCCGAGGATGAATCAGCTCGACCGGCCGTCGCTCATTCGGGCAAGGCAAGGTCTTGGTCGTCCCGAACAACCGGCAAATCAACGGCCGCTCTTCATACACCGTGCAGCCATTCGGCCCCAGATGCACACAGTTCAGTTCTTCCATCGCCGCATCCTGCTCGGCGCGACTCTTGCGCGGCAGGCGCGCCATTTCTTCCGGCGAGGTGGTTACCGGGCCGCAGCAATCGTGACAGCCGGGCACGCACTCGAATGAGGGAATCTGCTGGCGCAAGGTGCGGATTTTCTGGCTGTTGCAGCTCATCGAA
Organism: Pseudomonas sp. rhizo66; assembly: GCF_031931925.1. Classification (NCBI taxonomy): domain Bacteria; kingdom Pseudomonadati; phylum Pseudomonadota; class Gammaproteobacteria; order Pseudomonadales; family Pseudomonadaceae; genus Pseudomonas; species Pseudomonas sp. rhizo66. Next base: position 338,424 of record NZ_JAUJWZ010000002.1, on the reverse strand, counting down.
GCGGTGACCAAGGTGAAATAGACGGCAATTGTGCCGCAAAAGCCGCGATCCGGACACCGCAGGCCGACCAGTGTTGCCCACGTTCGGGCGTGCGGCTTATGCTCCGTCAAATTTTCTCGACACTTAGCCGTTGGATGACGCCCATGACTGCCCGCGCCTTCACCTCCGCGAGCCAACCCCACGTTGCCTCTTATTACGCCGCCAGCAGCCTGCCGCAGCCCGATCACCCGATGTTGCAAGGTGACATGCTGGCCGACGTCTGTGTGGTCGGGGGCGGCTTTTCCGGGTTGAACACTGCGCTGGAACTGGCCGAACGCGGCCTCAGCGTGGTGTTGCTGGAAGCGCACAAGATCGGTTGGGGCGCCAGCGGCCGCAACGGCGGGCAGCTTATTCGCGGGGTCGGTCACGGTCTCGACCAGTTCGCCAACGTCGTCGGTGCCGACGGCGTGCGCGCGATGAAACTGATGGGCCTGGAAGCGGTAGAAATCGTTCGCCAGCGCGTCGAGCGTTTTCAGATTGCCTGCGATTTGACCTGGGGCTACTGCGACCTCGCCAACAAACCGTCCGACCTCGAAGGCTTTGCCGAAGACGCCGAAGAACTGCGCAGTCTTGGCTATCGCTATGAAACCCACTTGCTGCAAGCCAACGAAATGCACACGGTGGTCGGTTCCAAACGCTATGTCGGCGGCTTGATCGACATGGGTTCCGGCCATCTGCACCCGCTGAATCTGGCCTTGGGCGAAGCGGCAGCGGCGCAGCAGTTGGGTGTGAAGCTGTTCGAACATTCGGCAGTAACCCGTATCGACTACGGCCCCGAAGTGCAGGTGCATACAGCCCAAGGCTCGGTGCGCGCGAAGACGCTGGTGCTTGGCTGCAATGCCTATCTCAACGATCTGAACCCGCAGCTCAGCGGCAAAGTCCTGCCTGCCGGCAGCTACATCATCGCCACCGAGCCGTTGAGCGAGGCGCAGGCGCACAACCTGCTGCCGCAAAACATGGCGGTCTGCGACCAGCGTGTGGCGCTGGATTACTACCGACTCTCGGCGGATCGCCGCTTGTTGTTCGGCGGTGCCTGCCATTATTCGGGACATGATCCCAAAGACATCGCGGCGTACATGCAGCCGAAGATGCTGGAAGTATTCCCGCAACTGGCTGGCGTGAAGATCGATTATCAGTGGGGCGGCATGATCGGCATCGGCGCCAATCGCTTGCCGCAGATCGGCCGCCTCGCGGATCAGCCGAATGTGTATTACGCCCAGGCGTACTCCGGGCACGGGGTGAATGCCACACACCTGGCGGGCAAGTTGCTCGCCGAGGCGATCAGCGGGCAGCACAGCGGTGGCTTTGATCTGTTCGCCAAGGTGCCGCACATCACCTTCCCGGGCGGCAAGCATTTGCGTTCGCCGTTGTTGGCGTTGGGGATGTTGTGGCACCGGATGAAAGAGTTGGTCTGATGGATTTGCAGCGATCCTGAGGCCGTTTTCGCGAGCAGGCTCGCTCCCACAGGGGACCTGCGGTGGATGGGAATCTTGTATCCACTGGAGATCAATGCGGGAGCGAGCCTGCTCGCGAATGGATCGAAAAAACAATACAGATTTCAGATCCGCCAGAACGGCTTCAACCCCTCCTCCTGCGCTTGCTCACGGGTCAGCCCGATGTCCTTGAGCTGGTCCGCCGTCAACGCCAGCAACGCCTTGCGCGTGTGCAGACGATGCCAGAACAGATCCCAGCGACTCAGGCCGGACGGCGCATTGCGCATGAGATTGCGCGCACTGTCCTTCTGCCCTGCCGCCAGTTCCTGACTGTGTAACGTCAGCCGCACATCGCTCAAGCCGTTCATTTTCAATGCTCCTGTTTACTTGGGTAGCCAGAGATTCCATGATGCGCGGGCGAGCAAAACCATTACAGATCCAAAGTTACTGTATTAACTCCATACAGAATTGCCGCTATACCGACTGAATTGCCGGTTTTTGCTGCATCTGTACTGGTTTATCGAATCACCGCACCGAGGCAGCGCCATGACCCTTTATGTAAATCTCGCCGAATTGCTCGGCACGCGCATCGAACAAGGCTTCTATCGTCCCGGCGATCGGTTGCCATCGGTGCGCGCCTTGAGCGTCGAACACGGGGTCAGCCTGAGCACGGTGCAGCAGGCCTATCGCATGCTCGAAGACAGCGGCCTGGCCACGCCGAAGCCCAAGTCAGGCTACTTCGTGCCGGTCGGCCGCGAGCTGCCGGAGCTGCCCGCCGTAGGCCGTCCGGCGCAGCGCCCGGTGGAGATTTCGCAGTGGGATCAAGTGCTGGAGTTGATTCGCGCGGTGCCGCGCAAGGATGTCGTGCAACTGGGCCGCGGCATGCCGGACATCAGCTCGCCGACGATGAAGCCATTGCTGCGTGGGCTGGCGCGAATCAGCCGCCGTCAGGACATGCCCGGTCTGTATTACGACAACATTCACGGTACCCTCGAACTGCGCGAACAGATCGCTCGACTGATGCTCGACTCCGGCTGCCAGTTGAGCGCCAGCGATCTGGTAATCACCACCGGCTGCCATGAGGCGCTGTCCACCAGCATCCACGCGATCTGCGAGCCGGGGGATATTGTCGCGGTGGACTCGCCAAGTTTTCACGGCGCCATGCAGACCCTCAAAGGCCTGGGCATGAAAGCCCTGGAAATCCCCACCGACCCGCTCACCGGGATCAGCCTCGAAGCGCTGGAACTGGCACTGGAACAATGGCCGATCAAGGTCATCCAGCTCACCCCCAACTGCAATAACCCGCTCGGCTACATCATGCCCGAGTCACGCAAACGCGCCCTGCTCAATCTCGCACAGCGCTTCGACGTGGCGATCATCGAGGACGATGTGTATGGCGAACTGTCCTACACCTACCCGCGCCCTCGCACGATCAAATCCTTCGACGAAGACGGCCGCGTGCTGTTGTGCAGTTCGTTTTCCAAGACCCTGGCGCCGGGGCTGCGCATTGGCTGGGTCGCGCCGGGTCGATACCTTGAGCGGGTGTTGCACATGAAATACATCAGCACCGGCTCGACCGCGCCGCAGCCGCAGATCGCCATCGCCGAATTTCTCAAGGCCGGTCATTTCGAACCGCATTTGCGGCGCATGCGCACACAATACCAGCGCAGTCGCGACCTGATGATCGACTGGGTGACCCGCTATTTCCCGGCGGGCACCCGCGCCAGCCGGCCGCAAGGCAGCTTCATGTTGTGGGTCGAGTTGCCGGAAGGTTTCGATACCCTGAAGCTCAATCGTGAGTTGCACGACCAAGGCGTACAGATTGCCGTCGGCAGCATCTTTTCCGCTTCAGGCAAGTACCGCAATTGCCTGCGGATGAACTACGCTGCCAAACCGACAGCGCAGATCGAGGAGGCGGTGCGCAAGGTCGGCGCGACGGCCATCAGATTATTGGCCGAAGCCGACTGACCTTTTTCCAGAGAACCGCGTCCATATGCCTACCCTTGCCGCCAACCGGAATGATCCTACGTGAGCTTCAGACAGCCCCTACTCGCTTTGCTGTTACTCGCCTCGTTCCTCAGCGGCTGTGCCAGTCTCGATGTTCCGCGTGAGCCCAGCCAGGCGCTACCGGCGTCCGACTCCAGCTTCGGCCGGTCGATTCAGGCGCAAGCGGCGCCCTACCAAGGTCGCTCGGGTTTTCGCCTGCTGTCCAACAGCAGCGAAGCGTTCACTGCTCGCGCCGAGCTGATCCGCAACGCCCAGACCAGTCTCGATCTGCAGTACTACATCGTCCACGACGGCATCAGCACGCGGATGCTGGTGGAGGAACTGCTCAAGGCGGCCGATCGTGGCGTGCGTGTACGCATTTTGCTCGACGACACCACCAGCGACGGCCTCGACCAGATCATCGCCACCCTGGCGGCGCATCCGCAGATCCAGATCCGTCTGTTCAACCCGCTGCATCTGGGCCGCAGTACCGGCGTCACCCGCGCAGCAGGCCGCTTGTTCAATCTGTCGCTGCAGCATCGGCGCATGCACAACAAGCTGTGGCTGGCGGACAACAGCGTGGCCATCGTTGGCGGGCGCAATCTCGGTGACGAGTATTTCGATGCCGAGCCGAACCTGAATTTCACCGACATCGACATGCTCAGTGTCGGGCCGGTGGCCGAGCAGCTCGGGCACAGTTTCGACCAGTACTGGAACAGCGCCCTGAGCAAACCGATCGACGAATTTCTCTCCACCCGACCGACCGCCAAGGACCTGCAGAACACCCGTACACGCCTGGAAGAGTCGCTGGAAGACACGCGCAAACAGAATCACGCGCTGTATCAGCAGTTGATGACATTCAAGACCGCACCGCGCATGGATATCTGGCGCAAAGAGCTGATCTGGGCGTGGAATCAGGCGCTGTGGGACGCGCCGAGCAAAGTGTTGGCCAAGGATGAGCCGGATCCGCAGTTGCTGCTGACCACGCAATTAGGGCCGGAGCTGCGCGGCGTCAGCAAAGAGCTGATCATGATTTCGGCGTATTTCGTACCGGGCCAACCGGGCCTGGTGTACCTGACCGGCCGTGCCGATGCAGGGGTATCAGTGAGCTTGCTGACCAACTCGCTGGAAGCCACCGATGTGCCAGCGGTTCACGGCGGCTATGCGCCGTATCGCAAAGCGTTGCTGGAGCATGGCGTGAAGCTGTATGAACTGCGCCGTCAGCCTGGGGATAACTACGGCAGCGGTCCGCATGTGTTTTACAGCAAGTCGTTTCGCGGTTCCGATTCAAGCCTGCACAGCAAGGCGATGATCTTCGACCGGCAGAAATCGTTTATCGGCTCATTCAACTTCGACCCGCGCTCGGTTCTGTGGAACACCGAAGTCGGGGTCTTGGTCGACAGCCCTGAGCTGGCCGAACATGTACGTGAGCTGGCATTGCAGGGCATGGCGCCGGCGCTGAGTTACCAGGCGAAACTGGAGAACGGGCATATAGTCTGGGTGACCGAGGATAACGGCCAGATGCATACGCTGAGCAAAGAACCGGGGAGCTGGTGGCGGCGGTTCAACGCGTGGTTCAGCACCACTGTCGGGCTTGAGCGAATGCTTTAAAAAAGCAAAAGATCGCAGCCTTCGGCAGCTCCTACAGTTGAAATGCATTCCTCCTGTAGGAGCTGCCGAAGGCTGCGATCTTTTGATCTTAGGCAGGCTCGGTTATCGGTCCGAATGCCCCTTGGCGCAAGAGCAGAATCACCAATCCAAACGCCCCGATCGCCATCAACAACGGCAACGCATGCCCGTTGATCCACTGACTGCCCGCGCCCGCCGCGAGCGGCCCGACCAGACACCCAATACCCCACAACTGTGCGATGTGCGCATTCGCACGCACTAGCGCATCGTCGCGATAGCGTTCGCCGATCAGAATCAGCGACAGGGTGAACAAGCCACCAGCACTCGCCCCGAACAACACCCACAGTGGCCAGATCAGCAACGTATCGAGCAACAGCGGAATCGCCAGACTCGACAACATCAACACCAGCGCGCAACCGGCGAACAACGTACGCCTCGACAGGTAATCGGCCAACGCGCCAATCGGCAACTGCAGCAGCGCATCGCCCACCACCACGGTACTGACCATCGCCAGCGCAATCTCGGCAGTGAAGCCCTGCTGCAGGCAATAAACCGGCAGCAACGTCAGGATCATCGCCTCGAACGCGGCGAACAACGACACCGCCCAGGCAATCGCCGGCAACTCGCGGGCGAAGCCCCACAACTCGCGGAACGTTACGCTGCTCGCCTCACTGCTCGGCGCACCACTGCGGCCCAATAGCAGCAATGGCGACAGCAACAGCAAAGCGACACCGACCCAAAAACCATAATCATGCTCGGTGCCCAGCGCGCCCAACAGCAAAGGACCCGACAGTTGGCTCAACGCATAGCTGCTGCCATACAGCGCCACCAGTCGCCCGCGCCAGTTCTCGACCACCAGTTGATTGATCCAGCTCTCGCCGAGGATGAACACGATGGTCAGGATCACCCCGATCATCAGCCGTAACACTAACCAGATCGGGTAGCTCGGCAGCAACGCCAACAGACCGATCGACAGCGCCCCTGCCCACAGGCACAGGCGCATCAGATTTGCCGTGCCGAAACGTGCCGCCAGATGGCTGGAAATCTTCGCGCCCAGCAGCACGCCAATCGCCGGCATCGCCGCCATCACGCCGATGGCGAAGGCGCCGTAGCCCCAACTTTCGAGGCGCAACGACACCAACGGCATGCTGACCCCCAGGGCCAGGCCGACACTCAAGACAGACGCCAACACGGCGAAATACGTCGCCCACCGCATGTTCCACGCTCCTGTGGATAATTATTTTTAGAGGCCACATCAAACAAATGTGGGAGCGAGCCTGCTCGCGAATACGGCTGCACATTCAGCACATGGGCTGACTGATACACCGCTTTCGCGAGCAGGTTCGCTCCCACAGGGGATCTGCTTGGCCTGGAGGATCTGCTCTCGCGAACAGACCCTCCTAACGACTTACAGCTTGATCCACGTCGCTTTCAGCTCGGTGTACTTGTCGAACGCGTGCAACGACTTGTCGCGACCGTTACCCGACTGCTTGAAGCCGCCAAACGGTGCGGTCATGTCGCCGCCGTCGTACTGGTTGACCCACACGCTGCCGGCGCGTAGCGCCTTGGCGGTCAAGTGCGCCTTGGAGATGTCCTGGGTCCATACCGCAGCGGCCAGGCCATACGGCGTGTCGTTGGCGATCTGGATCGCTTCTTCAGCCGTATCGAAAGCGATGACCGACAGCACTGGGCCGAAGATCTCTTCCTGAGCGATCTTCATCGCGTTACTCACGCCGTCGAAAATCGTCGGCTCAACATAGGTGCCACCGGTTTCCTGCAGAATGCGCTTGCCGCCGGCGACCAGTTTGGCGCCATCGCTATGACCGGATTCGATGTACGACAGCACAGTGTTCATCTGCTGGGTATCGACCAGCGCACCGACGTTGGTCGCCGGGTCCAGCGGGTTGCCCGGCTTCCAGGTTTTCAGTGCCTCGATCACCATCGGCAGGAATGTGTCCTTGATCGAACGCTCGACCAGCAGACGCGAACCGGCGGTGCAGACTTCGCCCTGGTTGAAGGCGATGGCGCTGGCGGCAGATTCAGCCGCAGCCTGCAGATCCGGCGCATCGGCAAAGACGATGTTCGGGCTCTTGCCGCCGGCTTCCAGCCAGACGCGTTTCATGTTCGATTCGCCGGAGTAGATCATCAGTTGCTTGGCGATCTTGGTCGAACCGGTGAACACCAGTGTGTCGACATCGTTGTGCAGGGCCAGCGCCTTGCCGACGGTGTGACCGTAACCCGGCAGCACGTTGAGCACGCCTTTCGGAATGCCGGCCTCAACAGCCAGCGCAGCGATGCGGATGGCGGTCAGCGGGGATTTTTCCGATGGTTTGAGGATCACCGAGTTACCGGTCGACAGCGCCGGGCCGAGTTTCCAGCAAGCCATCATCAGCGGGAAGTTCCACGGCACGATAGCGCCGACCACACCCACTGGCTCGCGGGTCACCAGACCCAGTTGGTCGTGGGGCGTGGCCGCCACTTCGTCGTAGATCTTGTCGATCGCCTCACCGCTCCAGCTCAGCGCCTGCGCCGCGCCCGGAACGTCGATGTACAGCGAATCGCTGATCGGCTTGCCCATATCGAGGGTTTCGAGCAGGGCCAGTTCTTCGGCGTGCTGCTTGAGCAGGCCGGCAAATCGGATCATGGTGGCTTTGCGTTTGGTCGGCGCCAGGCGCGACCAGACGCCGGAATTGAACGTGGCGCGAGCGTTTTCTACAGCGCGCTGGGCGTCGGCGGCGTCACAGCTGGCGATCTTGCCGAGCAGGCGGCCATCGACCGGACTGATGCACTCGAAAGTCTCGCCGGAGACGGCGTCGGTGTATTCGCCATTGAGGTAGGCGCGGCCCTCGATTTTCAGGTCGCGGGCGCGTTGTTCCCAGTCGGCACGAGTCAGGGTGGTCATTTGAGTGTCCTCCTCTTGTTCAATACGAGCGCCGCGCGATCGTCGCCAGCGTCCTCAAAAATTCTGCCCGGCCAGCCTGCAATTCGGCCCAAGGCACCCGCCACCCTAAACCAGCGGCCGGGGTTGTTTCAATATATTTGACATAAGCCGGCTATACGGCCTTGCGGTGTTCATTTTAATAAACATAGACTTCCGTCAATTCCAACCATCGCGCCGTCATCACGGGAGAAAACAACAATGAACATCCAGAACGTCGTCGACATCAGCCTGACCAGCAGCGAAGCCGAACGCTATCGCCCGGACCCGGCCAAAGTGCTCAAGGGTGATCCTGAACAAGCGGTGTTTCATCAATACGAAAGCCCTTGTGGGCAGATGGGCGTCGGCGTGTGGGAAGGTGCGGTGGGTCAGTGGACGGTGAATTACACCGAGCATGAATACTGCGAAATCCTGCAGGGGGTTTCGGTGCTGCGTGACAGCGATGGCAATGCCAAGACGTTGCGCGTTGGCGACCGCTTTGTGATTCCGGCGGGGTTTCGTGGCACTTGGGAAGTGCTCGAAGCTTGCCGCAAGATCTATGTGATTTTCGAACAGAAGGCTTGAGGATTTTCGCCGACTGACCTGGCCCTATCGCTGGCAAGCCAGCTCCCACAGGGATAATTGGCGCTCAAAAGATTTGTGCACACCGCCGAAACTGTGGGAGCTGGCTTGCCAGCGATGAGGCCCGACCAGACACCACAGAAACCGAGGCAACAAAAAAGGCCCGTATCGTGAGATACGGGCCTTTTTCGTAAGTCGGGAAAAATCAATTACTTGATTTTGCCTTCCTTGTAGATCACGTGCTTGCGAACAACCGGATCATATTTCTTGATCTCGATTTTGTCCGGGGTAGTACGCTTGTTCTTGTCGGTAGTGTAGAAGTGACCAGTACCGGCGCTCGAGATCAAACGAATCAATTCACGCATGATTAGCTCCCTTAAATCTTGCCATCGCGGCGAAGTTCGGCGAGCACGACAGTGATGCCACGCTTGTCGATGATACGCATGCCTTTGGCAGATACGCGCAGACGCACAAAACGTTTCTCTTCTTCAACCCAGAAGCGGTGATGCTGCAGGTTCGGCAGGAAACGACGACGGGTTTTGTTGTTTGCGTGGGAAATGTTATTCCCAGTCACCGGACCCTTACCGGTAACTTGACATACTCTCGACATGCCTCAGCCCTCTAAAACCACATGCCCAACCCGGCATGGGTTGGCCGCTTAATCTCTCAGTCATTTGGCGCCAGGCGCCGCGTTTCTTTAGAGGTCTTACCGGCTACACCTACAGTGAAGGAACCGGGCCCCTAGAAAAGAGCGCTGCTTTATACCAGAAAGACTTCGCAGCAACAACAATCGGTGTGCAATCAATCGGCAAAAAGGCGCTTTTTCAGCCTGCAAACGCTTTGGATAAAGGCTGGCATTGATTTTTACCACTCGTCGCAGAAAATCGTCCCTACGGACGATTCAGACTTTTTACCGCGCGCCGCGGTCTGAAAAACCGCCATCACTGTGCCCCGAAAATGCAAAAAGGGGATAGTCATTTGTAATCCAGACCTCTAGGGTAGGCCTTTTCCAGACTGCGCTTGCAGATGGGCCTTCGATCTGTAAAAGGAAACCGACCATGCGCCTCGCTGCCCTACCCCTCTTGCTCGCCCCGCTCCTGCTGAGCCCCCTGGCCCAGGCCGCCGCGCTGAGCGTCTGCACCGAGGCCAGCCCTGAAGGGTTCGACGTGGTGCAGTACAACTCGCTGACCACCACCAATGCCTCGGCCGATGTGCTGATGAACCGTCTGGTGGATTTTGACACTGCCAGCGGCAAAGTCGTGCCGAGCCTGGCCGACAGCTGGGAAGTCAGTACCGATGGCCTGACGTACGTCTTCAAGCTACACCCACAGGTGAAGTTTCATACGACTGATTACTTCAAGCCGAGCCGTGAGCTGACCGCCGAAGACGTCAAGTTCAGCTTCGACCGCATGCTCGACCCGGCCAACCCGTGGCACAAGGTCGCCCAGAGCGGCTTCCCGCATGCGCAATCGATGCAGTTGCCAGCGCTGATCAAAAAGATCGACGCGCTCGATCCGCTGACCGTACGTTTCACCCTCGATCATCCGGATTCGACATTCCTCGCCACCCTGAGCATGGGCTTCGCTTCGATCTACTCCGCCGAATACGCCGACAAACTCATGAAGGCCAACGCTACGGACAAGCTCAACAGCCAACCGATCGGTACCGGCCCGTTTGTGTTCAACCGCTTCCAGAAAGATGCGGCGATTCGCTACAAGGCCAACCCGGATTACTTCGGCGGCAAGCCTTCGGTCGACCCGTTGATCTTCGCGATCACCCCGGACGCCAACGTGCGCCTGCAAAAGCTGCGACGCAATGAATGTCAGATCGCCCTGTCGCCAAAACCACTGGACGTACAAGCCGCGCTGAAAGAGCCGACGCTGAAAGTCGAAAAGACTGACGCCTTCATGACCGCTTTCGTTGGCATCAACAGTCAGCACCCACCGCTGGACAAGCCTGAAGTGCGCCAGGCCATCAACCTTGCCTTCGACAAGGCCAACTACATCAAGGCCGTGTTCGAAGACACCGCCGAAGCGGCCAACGGCCCTTACCCGCCGAACACCTGGAGCTACGCGAAGAACCTGCCGGGATACCCGCACGACGTGGCCAAAGCCAAGGCATTGCTGGCCAAGGCCGGTTTGAAGGACGGTTTCCAGACCACAATCTGGACGCGCCCATCGGGCAGCCTGCTCAACCCAAACCCAAGCCTGGGTGCACAGCTGTTGCAATCGGATCTGGCAGAAATCGGCATTCAGGCGGAAATCCGCGTGATCGAGTGGGGCGAACTGATTCGCCGCGCCAAGGCCGGGGAACATGATCTGCTGTTCATGGGCTGGGCCGGCGATAACGGCGACCCGGACAATTTCCTCACGCCACAGTTTTCCTGCGCAGCGGTCAAATCGGGCACCAACTTTGCGCGCTACTGCAACGCCGATCTGGACAAGCTGATCAGCGCCGGCAAGACCACGAGCGAACAAGGCGTGCGCACCAAATTGTACGAGCAGGCGCAGACGCAGATTCAACAGCAGGCGTTGTGGCTGCCTCTCGCACATCCGACGGCCTACGCACTGACGCGTAAAGACGTGCAGGGTTACTCCGTGAGCCCGTTTGGCCGGCAGGACTATTCGAAGGTAAACCTGAAATAACCTGCCCTGCACAGTTCCCAATGTGGGAGCGAGCCTGCTCGCGAAAGCGGTCCGTCAGCAACAAAAATGCTGACTGATACACCGCCTTCGCGAGCAGGCTCACTCCTACAGGGGTTCAGTGTTTGTCCTTGAGAGTTACATCCAGCCACATTCCGCCATCGACAGCGGCTCGCCGTCACCGATGATGAAGTGATCCAGCACCCGCACATCAATCAGCTCCAGCGCCTTTTGCAGACGCTTGGTCAGTAACCGATCGGCCTGACTTGGATCGGTGTTCCCCGATGGATGGTTGTGGCAGAGGATCACCGCTGCGGCGTTGTTGGCCAACGCACGCTTCACCACTTCCCGAGGATGCACGCTGGTGTTGTCGATCGAACCGCGAAACAGCGCTTCGAAGGTCAACACTTGATGTTTGGAGTCGAGAAACAGGCAACCAAACACCTCGTGCGGCTCGTGACGCAGCATCGCTTTCAGGTAATCGCGCACGACCTGAGGGCTTTCCAGTGCCGGTTTTTGCCGCGATCGCTCGGCCAGATGGCGCTTGCTCATTTCCTGAGCTGCTTGCAGTTGCGCAAACTTTGCGGGGCCGAGCCCCAATTGTTTACTGAATGCGTTCTGATCGGCTTCAAGCAGCAATCGCAGGCTGCCGAATTGTGCCAACAGGTGTCGCGCCAGATCCACGGCGCTTTTCCCAGGCAACCCGGTGCGCAGAAAAATCGCCAGTAATTCAGCGTCCGAAAGGCTCGCTGCACCGTGTTCCAATAACCTTTCCCGCGGCCGTTCCGCCGCAGGCCAATCGCGAATACTCATACACATTCCCTGTCTGTGGGCGCCGCTGTTCCGTAGCGGTCGCTGTGATATCGTAGCCCATCTTTTTTGCGGGCGAATTCACCCTGGGGAGGGGGTTTCGCCACGTATGTCACCCACGAAATGAAAGGCAGACCTATGCAGCGGCTGTATCGGAAACGCATCGTTCTGGGCGTCGGCGGCGGCATCGCGGCCTACAAGAGCGCCGATCTGGTTCGTCGCCTGATCGACCAGGGCGCCGAAGTGCGCGTGGTCATGACCCATGGCGGCGCCGAGTTCATCACCCCGCTGACCATGCAAGCGCTGTCCGGCCACCCGGTGCACCTCGACCTGCTCGACCCGGCTGCCGAAGCCGCGATGGGCCACATCGAACTGGCGAAATGGGCCGACCTGGTGCTGATTGCCCCAGCCACCGCCGACCTGCTCGCCCGCCTGGCCCAAGGCATCGCCAACGATTTGCTGACCACCCTGGTGCTGGCCACCGACGCCGTTGTGGCAGTCGCGCCGGCAATGAATCAGGCGATGTGGCGCGATCCGGCGACCCAGGCCAACCTGCAACTCCTGGAAAGCCGTGGCCTGAAGACATTCGGCCCGGCCTCGGGCAGCCAGGCCTGCGGCGACGTCGGCATGGGCCGGATGATGGAAGCCACCGACCTCGCACAATGCGCGGCAGACTGCTTCCAGCGCCAGGCGCTGACTGGCAAACACGTCGTCATCACCGCCGGCCCGACTCAGGAAAACATCGACCCGGTGCGCTACATCACCAACCACAGCTCCGGCAAAATGGGCTTTGCCCTCGCCGAAGCAGCGGTGGAAGCCGGCGCCCGCGTCACGCTGATCAGCGGCCCGGTGCACCTGCCGACGCCGGATCGCGTCACGCGCATCGACGTGGTCAGCGCCCGCGACATGCTCGCGGCCTGTGAGTCGGCGATCCCGTGCGACGTATTTATCGCCTCGGCAGCAGTCGCGGACTACCGCCCGGAAGTGGTTGCCCCGCAAAAACTCAAGAAAGATCCTACGAGCGGTGACGGCTTCGTCCTGCAAATGGTGCGCAACCCGGACATCCTGGCCACCATCGCGACCCGTCCTGACCGCCCGTTCAGTGTCGGCTTCGCCGCCGAGACCGAACACCTGCTCGACTACGCTGCACGCAAGCTGAAGGACAAGAATCTCGATCTGATCGTCGCCAACGACGTCGCCAACCCGAGCATCGGTTTCAACAGCGAAGAAAACGCCTGCAGCGTAATTGACCGTGCGCTACACGCCACGGTTTTCGCCCAGACCAGCAAGAGCAAGATCGCTCGCCAACTGGTCACTTTTATCGCCGAACGTCTGAACCAGGTTTAATTTACATGCACGCTTTGCAAGCCAAGATCCTCGACCCACGCATCGGTACCGAATTCCCGCTGCCGCAATACGCCACGCCAGGCTCCGCCGGCCTCGACCTGCGCGCCATGCTGGAACAGGACATCGTGATCAAACCGGGTGAAACCGTGCTGATCCCCACCGGTCTGTCGGTTTACATCGGTGATCCGAACCTCGCCGCGCTGATCCTGCCGCGCTCGGGCATGGGCCACAAACACGGCATCGTGCTCGGCAACCTGGTCGGGCTGATCGACTCCGATTATCAGGGCCCGCTGATGGTGTCCTGCTGGAACCGTGGCCAGACCGATTTCACCATGACAGTCGGCGAACGTCTGGCGCAACTGGTGCTGGTGCCGGTGGTGCAGGCGCACTTCGAAATGGTTGAAGAGTTCGTCGAAACCGAACGCGGCACTGGCGGATTTGGCCACACCGGCACCAAGTAACCGGATGAATCTCCTGTAGGAGCTGCCGCAGGCTGCGATCTTTTGATCTTGATCTTAAAAAAACAAAGTCAAAAGATCGCAGCCTGCGGCAGCTCCTACAGGGGAAATTTGTGCAGTTTCAGCGACAGGTTTTAACACCGTAAATCAAGGTTTTGCCGGCCCAAAGCCACGCCAGCCGAGGCGTCATGGCCCTTTCACACCACGAACTCTCTGTGAAAAACGCCGTCATACCCTTCAGTTTGAGCCTGCCGTCGAACGATTCGTCGGTCTGTCCCGCCACTTTCGAGATGGAGCATTTCCGTAGATGAGCACCCCAGCCAAGATCGCCCCGAAGCTGCCTGACAGCATTTTCCGCGCCTATGACATTCGCGGCACCGTGCCGGAATTCCTCAATGCCGAAACCGCTTACTGGATTGGCCGCGCCATCGGTTCGCAGAGCCTGGCCCAAGGCGAGCCGAATGTATCCGTCGGCCGGGATGGCCGCTTGTCCGGTCCTGAGCTGGTCGCAGAACTGATCCGCGGAATCGCCGAAAGCGGCTGCCACGTCAGCGATGTCGGCCTGGTGCCGACGCCGGCGCTGTACTACGCCGCCAACGTGTTGGCCGGCAAGTCCGGGGTGATGCTCACCGGCAGCCACAACCCGTCGAACTACAACGGTTTCAAGATCGTCATCGCCGGCGACACCCTCGCCAACGAACAAATCCAGGCCCTGCACGAGCGCCTCAAGACCAACAACCTGAGCAGCGGCACGGGCAGTGTCACCCAGGTCGAGATCCTCGACCGCTACAACACCGAAATCGTCCAGGACATCAAACTGGCGCGGCGCATGAAGGTCGTGGTCGACTGCGGCAACGGCGCGGCCGGCGTGATCGCCCCGCAACTGATCGAAGCGCTGAACTGCGAAGTCATCCCGCTGTTCTGCGAAGTCGACGGCAACTTTCCGAACCACCACCCGGATCCGGGCAAGCCTGAGAACCTTGTCGACCTGATCGCCAAGGTCAAGGAAACCAACGCCGATATTGGTCTGGCTTTCGACGGCGACGGTGACCGCGTCGGTGTGGTGACCAACACCGGCAGTATCGTTTACCCCGACCGCCTGCTGATGCTGTTCGCCCGCGACGTGGTGGCGCGCAACCCGGACGCGGAAATCATCTTCGACGTCAAATGCACCCGCCGCCTGGTGCCGTTGATCAAGGAATACGGTGGTCGTCCGCTCATGTGGAAGACTGGTCATTCGTTGATCAAAAAGAAAATGAAACAATCCGGTGCTCTATTGGCCGGTGAGATGAGCGGGCACATCTTCTTCAAGGAGCGCTGGTTCGGTTTCGACGACGGCATCTACAGCGCCGCACGGCTGCTGGAGATCCTCAGCAAGGAAAAATCCACTGCGGAAGAGCTGTTTGCGACCTTCCCGAACGATATTTCTACGCCGGAAATCAATATCCATGTGACCGAGGAGAGCAAATTCAGCATCATTGATGCACTGCACGACGCGCAGTGGGGCCCAGGCGCTGACCTGACCACCATTGACGGCGTGCGAGTCGATTACGCCAAAGGCTGGGGCCTGGTGCGCGCATCCAACACCACCCCGGTGCTGGTGCTGCGTTTCGAGGCCGATGACGAGGCTGAATTGCAGCGCATCAAGGATGTGTTCCACGCCCAACTGAAACGCGTTGCACCTGATCTCCAACTACCGTTCTGATTCACCCGGAGCCCTGAATGACCCTCGAACGCGAAGCCGCCGCCCACACCGCCCAGGTCCTGTCCGAAGCGTTGCCTTACATCCGACGTTATGTCGGCAAGACTCTGGTGATCAAATACGGCGGCAACGCGATGGAAAGCGAGGAGCTGAAGACCGGCTTTGCGCGCGACATCGTCTTGATGAAAGCCGTGGGCATCAACCCGGTGGTCGTGCACGGCGGCGGCCCGCAGATCGGCGATCTGCTCAAGCGCCTGTCGATCGAAAGCCACTTCGTCGATGGCATGCGCGTCACCGACGCCGCAACCATGGACGTGGTGGAAATGGTCCTCGGCGGCCAGGTCAACAAAAGCATCGTCAACCTGATCAACCGTCACGGCGGCAGCGCTATCGGCCTGACCGGTAAAGATGCCGGGCTGATTCGTGCGAAGAAGCTCACGGTGACTCGCCAGACCCCGGAGATGACCCAACCGGAAATCATCGACATCGGCCAGGTAGGCGAAGTGGTCGGGATCAATACCGAGCTGCTGAACCTGCTGGTCAAAGGCAACTTCATCCCGGTGATTGCACCGATCGGCGTCGGTGAAAACGGCGAGTCGTACAACATCAACGCTGACCTGGTGGCCGGCAAGGTTGCCGAAGCGCTGAAAGCCGAGAAGCTGATGCTGCTGACCAACATCGCCGGCCTGATGGACAAGTCGGGCACCGTGTTGACGGGTCTGAGCACGCAGCAGGTCGACGACCTGATCGCCGACGGCACCATCTACGGCGGCATGCTGCCGAAGATCCGTTGCGCACTGGAAGCGGTTCAGGGCGGTGTGGGTAGCTCGTTGATCATCGACGGTCGTGTGCCGAACGCGATCCTGCTGGAAATCTTCACCGATACCGGTGTGGGCACGCTGATCAGCAATCGCAAGCGTCCGTAAGCGCAGACGCGAACAAAAAGACCCCGCTCAGCCAGGCTGAGCGGGGTCTTTTTTTGCACTGCAATTCCTGTGGGAGCGAGCCTGCTCGCGAAAGCGGTCTCTGCATCACATCAATATTGAATGTGAAGGCCTTCCACAGTGCTCCGCCGTTAAACGCCGAACTGTGCGCGGTAGGCTTCCACGGCTGGCAGGTGCTGCTTGAGCTGCGGATCGTCAGCCAAGAACTCCAGCACCTGATTCAATGAAACAATGCTGATCACCGGAATGCCGAAGTCGCGCTCGACTTCCTGGATCGCCGACAACTCACCGTTGCCACGCTCCTGACGGTTCAGCGCGATCAGCACACCGGCCGCCTTGGCGCCGTCCTGAGCCGCGATGATCTGCATCACTTCGCGGATTGCCGTGCCGGCGGTGATCACGTCATCGATGATCAGCACGTCGCCAGTCAACGGCGCCCCGACCAGACTGCCACCCTCGCCGTGGGCCTTGGCTTCCTTGCGGTTGAAACACCATGGCAAATCACGGTCGTGATGCTCGGCCAGCGCGACAGCTGTGGTCGCTGCCAACGGGATGCCTTTGTAGGCCGGGCCAAACAGAACGTCGAAGGGGATGCCGCTCTCGACAATGGCTGCAGCGTAGAAACGCCCCAGCTGCGCGAGGGCCGAACCCGAGTTGAACAGGCCGGCGTTGAAGAAGTAAGGACTGGTGCGCCCGGACTTCAGGGTGAACTCACCGAAGCGCAAAACGCCGCGATCGATGGCAAAACGAATGAAATCGCGCTGATACGCTTGCATGAAAAAAACCCCAAATACCACGGATTTAGCTAATTAGCTTGACGCCGTGTATCATACACGCACGCGATTTTTGGGGCCATTTATGCGGATCATCAGTGTGAACGTCAATGGTATTCAGGCTGCAGTCGAGCGTGGTTTGCTCAGTTGGCTGCAAGCACAGAATGCCGACGTCATCTGCCTGCAGGACACCCGTGCCTCCGCCTTTGAACTGGATGACCCAGCCTTCCAACTGGATGGCTACTTCCTTTATGCCTGCGATGCTGAAGTCCCTGCCCAAGGCGGCGTGGCTTTGTACTCGCGGTTGCAACCGAAGGCTGTCATCAGCGGTCTCGGTTTCGAGACGGCCGACCGCTACGGGCGCTACCTGCAAGCAGATTTCGACAAAGTCAGTATTGCCACCTTGCTGCTCCCTTCGGGGATGAACGGCGATGAGGACTTGAACCAGAAGTTCAAGCTCATGGACGACTTCGGCAAGTACCTGGACAAACAGCGGCGCAAACGTCGCGAGTACATTTATTGTGGCTCGCTGTACGTGGCGCAGCAGAAGCTCGACATCAAGAATTGGCGCGACAGCCAGCAATCCCCGGGCTTCCTGGCGCCAGAACGCGCCTGGATGGACGAGATTGTCGGCAACATGGGCTATGTTGATGCCCTGCGCGAAGTCAGCCGTGAAGGCGACCAGTACAGCTGGTGGCCGGACAACGAACAGGCCGAGATGCTCAATCTGGGCTGGCGCTTCGACTATCAGATCCTGACCCCAGGCCTGCGGCGCTTCGTGCGCAGTGCGCGCCTGCCACGTCAGCCACGGTTCTCGCAGCACGCGCCGCTGATCGTCGACTACGACTGGACGCTGACCATCTAAGCGTCGATTCGAACGTTAAAAAAAATGCCCGTATCGCGAGATACGGGCATTTTTTGTGCCTGCGCTCGAAGCGAATCGAACTCAGACTGCGACGAAGAAAGGCAGCATCAGGTACAGCTTGATCACGATGACATTAATAATGTCGATGAAAAACGCTCCGACCATCGGCACCACCAGAAACGCAATCTGCGAAGGACCATAGCGCTGCGTCACCGCTTGCATGTTGGCAATGGCGGTCGGCGTCGCACCCAAACCGAAACCGCAATGTCCCGCGGCCAGCACGGCTGCATCGTAGTTGCGACCCATCACCCGGAATGTCACGAAAATCGCGAACAACGCCATAACCAGCGCCTGCACTGCCAGGATGATGAAGATCGGCAACGCCAATGCCGCCAGGTCCCACAACTTGAGTGACATCAGGGCGATTGCCAGAAACAGCGAGAGACTGACATTCCCCAGCACCGAAACCTCACGTTCAAACACTTGATACAAACCCAGCGCTGAAAGGCTGTTGCGCAGCACCACGCCGACGAACAAGACGCAGACGAATGTCGGCAGTTCGAACGCAGTCCCTTGCAGCAAGCCATTCAACAGATTGCCGGCCAGCAAGCTCACTGCAATCAACGCGAGGGTTTCAACAAACGAAAATGGCGTGATGGAGCGCTCCTTGTTCGGCTGCTCAAAACCTTTTGGCAAACGTGGCGCATCCTCTTGCTGGCAACCCGGCACTTCCACACGCTTGATCAGCAACCGCGCGACCGGTCCGCCAATCAAACCGCCCAGCACCAGGCCAAACGTCGCAGAAGCCATCGCCAGTTCGGACGCCGAGGCCAGACCGTACTTCTCGCTGAATACCGTACCCCACGCAGCACCGGTGCCATGACCGCCCGCCAGGGTGATCGATCCGGTCAGCAGGCCCATCAAAGGGTCAAGCCCGAGCATTGTTGCCAGGCCAATACCCATCGCATTCTGCACGACCAACAACCCGGCGACCGCCAGAAGAAATATCCCCACTATCCGGCCACCTTTCTTCAGACTGGCAAAGTCTGCACTCAAACCAATGGTGGCGAAAAAGGCCAGCATCAACGGTGTCTGAAGAGAAGTATCAAAGCGAACTTCAATATCGAATGTTCGCAGCAGCAATAAGATCATGGCAACTACCAGGCCGCCCGCTACAGGCTCGGGGATATTGTAACTGCGCATGAACCCAACACGCCTGACCAGCCCGCGCCCCAGTAGAAGCACTAAAGACGCGGCCACAAGCGTTCCGTAAAAATCGAGCTGAATCATTGGAATTATTCTTGACTATATATTCAGAGGCGAACTTTTTACCTGCATCCGCCCATGAACCGGCTGATTGTCTCAACACTGATTGCTGTGGAATTCAAGAACCTTCGATGGCTTGAATATATCTTAATATTTCAAGAGAAGTATTAACCCGGCAACTTTAACAATCACCCACTCTGATTCCAAGGATATAGAACCTAACCAAGGCAGTGCAGTTGTGACTAAAAGTGTAATCAGACCATTAATATAAAATGTTACTTGTCACTCATCGCAAAAAGATTATCCCTACATACGGCGAAACTTAATTTTGCTGCACAAACAAAAATGCCCTGACATGTCAGGGCATTTTTTAAACGTTGTGAGATGTTTATTTGATCAACCGCCAGGTGAATGGATAACGGTATGGAAAACCTTCATTGGCCTTCACCCCTGCAATGATCGTCAAAACCAACGCGCCGATAGCCAGTATCCCCAACAGAAAAAACCCGATGATCAGCACCATCAGCAGGAAGCAGATCAACGAAGCAATGGCGACGGTGATCTGAAAATTCAGCGCCTCCTTGCCTTGAGCGTCGATGAACGGGTCCGTTTCACGCTTCATTTGCCAGAGGATCAGTGGCCCGATCAGATTGCCGAAAGGAATCCAGATCCCCAGCAAGGCGGACAAGTGACAAAACATTGCCCATTGGCGAACTTGCTGGCTCGGCTTGGGCAGCAATTCTTGCTCTTCACTCATCGAGTCCTCCTTGCGGTTAACAACCTGCTCAGTCGGCCAGTGCAGCCTTTTGCAGTTCGAAGATTTCGTTCATGCCTTGCTTGGCCAGCTCCAGCATGGCGTTCAAGTCTTCAGGCTGGAACGGCGCGCCTTCGGCCGTGCCCTGCACCTCGATGAAACCACCGGTGCTGGTCATCACTACGTTGAGGTCAGTCTCGGCGGCGGAATCTTCAAGATAGTCCAGATCCAGCACAGCCTCGCCCTGATACATACCGACCGATACGGCACCGATCATTTGCTTGAGCGGATCGCCGCCCTTCAGGCCGCCACGTTTCTTGATCACTTTAAGCGCATCAACCAGTGCAACCATGGCGCCGGTGATCGAAGCCGTGCGCGTACCACCGTCAGCCTGGATCACGTCGCAGTCGACGTACAGAGTCACGTCGCCCAGCTTGGACATGTCCAGCGCAGCGCGCAGGGAACGGCCGATCAGACGCTGGATTTCGAGGGTGCGACCGCCCTGTTTGCCACGGCTCGCTTCACGCTGGTTACGTTCGCCGGTAGCACGCGGCAGCATGCCGTACTCGGCGGTCAACCAACCCTGACCCTGGCCCTTGAGGAAGCGCGGCACGCCGTTTTCGACGCTGACGGTGCAGATGACTTTGGTATCACCGAATTCGACCAGTACGGATCCCTCGGCGTGTTTGGTGTAGTTGCGGGTAATGCGGATCGAGCGGAGCTGATCGGCAGCGCGACCACTTGGACGTTTCATAGGAGATACCTGTACTGGGGACGGAAAACTGCCGAGCATTATAGAGCGCTGCACCGCGCCTGGGCACTCGTTAAAAACCCGAGCGACGACCGAAGGCCTTGCAACACCCATTACCGACGGGCTGCAGCCCTTTGTCACACCGTGTGTTTGGGCGCATTCGCCGCACTGCGCTACAATCCTGCGCCTTTGCTGCCAGTCGGCTTAAATTCATTGATATCGAGCCTGCGGAACATCCTGCTGCGCCGATCTGCATTGCGAGGTCACCGCCATGGTGCACAGCATGACCGCCTTCGCCCGCGTCGAAAAAGCCGGCGCACAGGGCACCCTGAGCTGGGAGCTGCGCTCGGTCAACAGCCGCTACCTTGAACCTCACCTGCGTTTGCCCGAGTCGTTTCGCGACCTTGAAGGCGCGGTGCGTGAAGCGCTGCGTCAAGGCCTGTCACGGGGCAAACTGGAATGCACCCTGCGTTTCACCGAAGAAAGCACCGGCAAAACCCTGCAAGTCGATCGCGAGCGCGCCGCGCAACTGGTCGCTGCGGCCGAGACCGTTGCCGGCCTGATCAAGAACCCTGGCGCCCTCAATCCACTGGAAGTGCTGGCCTGGCCCGGCGTACTGGTGGGCGATGCAACCGACCCGCAGGCGCTGAATGCCGACGCACTGGCGCTGTTCAATCAAGGCCTGAAAGACTTGAAGGCCGGCCGCGAGCGCGAAGGCGCGGAGCTGGCACGGCTGATCAACGAGCGTCTGACCTCCATTGAAGAAGACGTCGTGACCCTGCGTGAACTGGTACCGCAGATGCTCGCCACCCAGCGCCAGAAAGTCCTCGATCGTTTCACCGACATGAAGGCCGAGCTGGATCCGCAGCGTCTCGAACAGGAAATGGTCATTCTCGCGCAAAAAAGCGACGTGGCCGAAGAACTGGATCGCCTGAGCACTCACATCATCGAAGTGCGCCGGGTGCTCAAGTCCGGCGGGGCCGCCGGTCGGCGCCTGGACTTCCTGATGCAGGAACTCAACCGCGAAGCCAACACACTGGGCTCCAAGGCCTTCGACCCGCGCAGCACCCAAGCCGCCGTCAACCTCAAGGTGTTGATCGAGCAGATGCGCGAACAAGTGCAGAATATTGAGTAAGGCTACCCCGACATGACCCACAGCACCGGCACCCTGTACATCATTTCCGCGCCTTCGGGCGCAGGCAAGAGCAGCCTCGTCAAGGCGTTGACCGACACCAATCCGGAGATCCGCGTTTCGATCTCCCACACCACCCGCGCGATGCGTCCGGGTGAAGTGGACGGCGTGAACTACCACTTCGTGACCCGTGAAGAGTTCGTGAAGATGGGCGAGCACGGCGACTTCCTTGAACGCGCCGAAGTCTTCGGCAACTTCTACGGCACCTCGCAAAGCCGCCTGCAGCACACGCTGGACGAAGGTCACGACCTGATTCTGGAAATCGACTGGCAAGGCGCCGAGCAAGTACGCAAGTTGATGCCGCAAGCACGCTCGATCTTCATCCTGCCGCCGTCGCTGCAGGCCCTGCACCAGCGTCTGACCAATCGTGGCCAGGACAGCGACGAGATCATCGACGGGCGGATGCGCGAAGCCGTCAGCGAGATGAGCCATTACGTCGAATACGACTACCTGATCATCAACGACGATTTTGCTCATGCACTGGACGATCTGAAGGCGATTTTTCGCGCCAATCAACTCCAGCAGAAACGCCAGCAAGTACGTTTCGGCAAGTTGCTGGCCGAATTGCTCGGATAATCAGCACTTCCCAAAACAGCTGCAAGCGCTTTACATTGGTGCTTGCAGCGCGTTGAAGGGCTTGGTCAAAAAATCAGCGCTTCCCTAATCGCTGGTGATTTTTTAAACTGTTGAGTCCGCTCGCCCAACCGGGCAGCGCGCATATTGCATTCGCTCCGAGGAATACCATGGCCCGCGTAACCGTTGAAGACTGCCTAGAACACGTGGAAAACCGCTTTGAGCTGGTCATGCTCTCTACCAAGCGTGCCCGTCAACTGGCCACCGGCGGCAAAGAGCCACTGGTCCAGTGGGAAAACGACAAGCCGACTGTTGTCGCCTTGCGTGAAATCGCTGAAGGCCTGATGAGCTACGAGTTCATCGCCGAGCAGGAAATCGTCCACGAAGACCCGATCTTCGCTTCGTTCGAGGACGAGTCCAACGAGGCCGTCTAAGCCTATGCCTGGTCGACGTAGCACGGCGCGGGATCACAGCTTGCGGCAGGATTTATCATGCCGAGCATAGACGCCCTCGCCGATCGCTTATCGACCTACCTCGGCAACGACCAGGTCAACCTGGTCCGCCGAGCGTATTTCTACGCCGAACAAGCCCATGACGGTCAGCGCCGTCGCAGCGGCGAGGCGTATGTCACGCATCCTCTTGCCGTGGCCAATATTCTTGCCGACATGCACATGGACCATCAAAGCCTGATGGCCGCAATGCTGCATGACGTGATCGAAGACACCGGTATCGCCAAAGAAGCACTGCAAGCGCAGTTCGGTGAAACCGTGGCCGAACTGGTCGACGGGGTCAGCAAACTGACCCAGATGAACTTCGAGACCAAGGCCGAAGCCCAAGCCGAAAACTTCCAGAAAATGGCCATGGCCATGGCGCGCGACATTCGCGTGATCCTGGTCAAACTCGCCGACCGCCTGCACAACATGCGCACGCTGGAAGTGCTGTCCGGGGAAAAACGCCGCCGGATCGCCAAGGAAACTCTCGAAATCTACGCGCCCATCGCCAACCGGCTGGGCATGCATGCGATCCGCATCGAATTCGAAGACCTCGGCTTCAAGGCCATGCACCCGATGCGTTCCGCGCGGATCTACCAGGCGGTCAAGCGCGCCCGGGGCAACCGCAAGGAAATCGTCAACAAGATCGAAGAGTCCCTCGGCCATTGCCTCGCTATCGACGGCATCCAGGGCGAAGTCAGCGGTCGCCAGAAACACCTCTACGGCATCTACAAGAAAATGCGCGGCAAGCGTCGGGCCTTCAACGAGATCATGGACGTCTACGCGTTCCGGATCATCGTCGACAAGGTCGATACCTGCTACCGCGTGCTGGGCGCTGTACATAATTTGTACAAACCGCTGCCGGGTCGCTTCAAGGATTACATCGCGATCCCCAAGGCCAACGGCTATCAATCGCTGCACACCACGCTGTTCGGCATGCACGGCGTACCGATCGAGATCCAGATCCGCACCCGCGAAATGGAGGAGATGGCCAACAACGGCATCGCCGCCCATTGGCTGTACAAGTCCAGCGGTGACGAACAGCCGAAAGGCACCCATGCCCGCGCCCGCCAGTGGGTCAAAGGCGTGCTGGAAATGCAGCAACGTGCCGGCAACTCGCTGGAATTCATCGAGAGCGTGAAGATCGACCTGTTCCCGGACGAGGTCTACGTGTTCACGCCCAAGGGCCGGATCATGGAGCTGCCGAAAGGCTCCACGGCGGTCGACTTTGCCTACGCGGTGCACACCGACGTCGGCAACAGCTGCATTGCCTGCCGGATCAACCGTCGTCTCGCACCGTTGTCCGAACCGCTGCAAAGCGGCTCCACAGTGGAGATCGTCAGCGCCCCCGGCGCACGGCCGAATCCGGCGTGGCTGAATTTCGTGGTGACCGGCAAGGCGCGCACGCACATCCGCCACGCGCTGAAACTGCAACGTCGCTCCGAGTCCATCAGCCTCGGCGAACGCTTGCTGAACAAAGTGCTCAACGGTTTCGACAGCGCGCTGGAGAAAATCCCGGCCGAACGCGTCAAAGCCATGCTCACCGAGTACCGCCTCGAACTGATCGAAGACCTGCTCGAAGACATTGGCCTGGGTAACCGCATGGCCTATGTGGTCGCCCGCCGCCTGCTTGGCGAAGGCGAACAGTTGCCAAGCCCGGAAGGCCCACTGGCGATTCGCGGCACCGAAGGCCTGGTACTCAGCTACGCCAAGTGCTGCACGCCGATCCCGGGCGACCCGATCGTCGGGCACCTGTCGGCGGGCAAAGGCATGGTCGTGCACCTGGACAACTGCCGCAACATCAGCGAAATCAGGCACAACCCGGAAAAATGCATCCAGCTCTCGTGGGCCAAGGATGTCACCGGCGAATTCAACGTCGAACTGCGCGTCGAGCTGGAACACCAGCGCGGCCTGATCGCCCTGCTGGCCAGCAGCGTCAACGCAGCCGACGGCAATATCGAGAAAATCAGCATGGACGAACGCGATGGTCGCATCAGCGTGGTCCAGTTGGTGGTCAGCGTCCACGACCGTGTGCACCTGGCCCGCGTGATCAAGAAGCTGCGCGCCTTGACCGGAGTGATCCGCATCACCCGCATGCGTGCATAACCTGCCTATTACAAGGAGTCATATATGACCAAAACCGTAATCACCAGCGACAAGGCCCCGGCCGCCATCGGTACTTACTCCCAGGCGATCAAGGCAGGCAACACCGTTTACATGTCGGGTCAGATTCCTCTGGACCCAAAAACCATGGAACTGGTTGAAGGCTTCGAAGCCCAGACCGTCCAGGTGTTCGAGAACCTCAAAGCCGTCGCCGAAGCCGCTGGCGGTTCGTTCAAGGACATCGTCAAACTGAACATCTTCCTCACCGACCTGAGCCACTTCGCCAAGGTCAACGAGGTCATGGGCAAATACTTCGACCAGCCATACCCGGCCCGTGCCGCCATCGGCGTGGCTGCCCTGCCGAAGGGTTCGCAGGTTGAAATGGATGCCATTCTGGTCATCGAGTGATGCGCACGGCGCGGCCTTCAAACGCCGCGCCGACTGCTCAGCAAGAAAAGGTTTTGAAAGGATTCCACCATGCGCAAAGCGCTAGCTCTCCCGCTGCTCGCCATTTTCCTCGGCGGCTGCGCCAGCAACCCTGCCGACCGTGACATCAGCGGCACCTGGATCAACCAGGTGGCAATCGATGCCGCAGCCAAGGGCGGCCCGCTGCGCGAAGCGCTTCAGGCTTACGGCCCGAACCTTGAGTGGGACGTCAACACCAAGGCCGGCCAGGCCCGCTACACCAACGGTTTTGAGAACGTCGAAGGACGGCTGCTGGGTGAGGAATCCGGCGCCTGGAAAGTCGACTTCTATGGCAGCTCCGCCAGTGAGCTGAAACGCGACGGCGGGCAACTGCAGCAAGCCGCCAGCGAGAACGAACCCGAGCAAGTCTTCGACCGTGCGCAGATTCCGGTGCCGGAAGGCGCACCGATCGGCGCCAGTTTCGAACGTGCGCTGTATTCCGCCTACATGGGCGGCAACTGGACAATCGCCAGCGGTCAGGGCGAAGGCGGCACCGTGCAGTTCCAGGCTGACGGTCAAGTATCCGGCCTGCCGGGCGCCGACCGTTATGCCTTGTGTCTGGCGGGCGATTGCGCGTCGATGAGCAGCACCAACGACAACATGTGGTTGCAGCTCAACGGTCAGGGCAATGCCTATATCTTTGCGCGCAAGGGCAAGGAACTGGAGATTTTCCAGGCAGTGAACACGGCGCTGGCGGATGAAATGCCGCAATACACGCCGGGCGAGCGCAAGTGGTTGCTGGAGAAGCAGTAACCCGCTTCTGAAACCTCTGAAGATCAAATGTGGGAGCGAGCCTGCTCGCTCCCACAGTTGTTTTTGTGTTGTTAAAAAGTCAGCATTTACCTTCGAGGATCGCGGCATAGCCCTCGCGATAGCTTGGGTACATTGGCGTCCAGCCCAACGCTCTAGCCCGGGCATTGCTGCAACGCTTGCTGCCGGTGCGCCGAACGCTGGCGTCTTCCGCCCATTCGGTTACGCCCAGGTACTCACGCAACCAGGCCACCACTTCTGCCAACGGCGCCGGTGCATCGTCGACACCGATGTAAATCTGCTCCAATTGCACGCCCTGTCGCGACTTTTCCAGCAGAAACGCCAGCAATCCCGCCGCGTCATCAGCGTGAATCCGGTTGCCATACAGCGGCGGATCAACCGCCACGCGATAGCCGCGACGCACTTGGGTCAGCAGCCATTCGCGGCCCGGGCCGTAAATCCCGGTCAGGCGCAGGACGCTCGCCGGGATGCCGCTGTTGAGCGCCACCTGCTCCGCCTCCAGCATCAAGCGCCCGGAATAACCGGCAGCGACGGTCTCTGATTTCTCATCCACCCACGCACCATCCTGCTGCCCATACACACTGCTGCTGGACACAAAGAGCAGCCGCTCAGGCACCTGGCCATAATCCTCCAGCCAGCTCAGGACATTCTGCAAACCCTGCACATAAGCGGCGCGATAACCGGCTTCATCGTGATCGGTGGCTGCCGCGCAATACACCAGATAGTCCACGACACCCACTGGCCAGGTCGCCGGGCAGTCCTCATTGAACAGGTCGCCGGCAACGCCGATCACCCCCTCAGGCAGCTTCGAAACATCCCGGCGCAAGCCATGAACTTCCCAGCCAGCCGCCAGCAATTGCTTGGCCAGACGACTGCCGACATCACCACAACCGGCAATCAAAACAGAAGGCGCGGACATCAAAAAACTCCTATCGGAAAGACACAGACTAGCGCTGGCAAAGGACGGACGGCTAGCAATGAAGGAAAAAAAGATACTCTATTACTTTTGTTAACAAGAATTACTTGCAATAATGCACGCCACTTTTGTTCTCGGCCTTACGAGGCCTGGAAGAGCATCAACGTTTTTCTATCTCAGGTCCGGCCAGCATGACACGCAATCAAATCCCCGCTTCGCCAACCAATCGACCTCGCGCCTGGAGCGCAGTGGCGGCTCTGCTGCTCAGCCTGATGCTGGCACCGACCGCCGCTTTCGCCGACGCTCAAGCACCCGCCACTCCAGCCGCCACCGAGCAAAGCGCACCGGCCGCCACTCCGGCTGCCCCGGCCGCTACCGATCCGGTACAGGCTGTCGATGCTGCCGACGTCCCTGAAGTCCTCGAAGCCGACAACTCCCTGGGCATGGCCCACGACCTGTCGCCGTGGGGCATGTACCAGAACGCCGACATCATTGTGAAAATCGTGATGATCGGTCTGGCCATCGCGTCCATCATCACCTGGACCATCTGGATTGCCAAAGGCTTCGAGCTGATGGGCGCCAAGCGTCGCCTGCGTGGCGAAATCGCTGCTCTGAAAAAAGCCACCACCCTTAAAGAAGCCAGCACCACGGCGGCGAAGGAAGGCATCCTCGCCAACCTGCTGGTGCACGACGCGCTCGAAGAGATGCGCCTGTCGGTCAACAGCCGCGAGAAAGAAGGCATCAAGGAGCGCGTCAGCTTCCGTCTCGAGCGCCTCGTAGCAGCCTGCGGTCGCAACATGAGCAGCGGCACCGGCGTCCTCGCCACCATCGGTTCCACCGCGCCGTTCGTGGGCCTGTTCGGCACCGTGTGGGGCATCATGAACTCCTTCATCGGCATCGCCAAAACCCAGACCACCAACCTTGCCGTTGTGGCCCCCGGTATCGCCGAAGCACTGCTGGCCACCGCACTGGGTCTGGTTGCAGCGATTCCAGCCGTGGTGATCTACAACGTCTTCGCCCGCTCCATCGCCGGTTACAAGGCGCAGGTTTCCGATGCCTCGGCAGAAGTTCTGCTGCTGGTCAGCCGCGACCTCGATCACCAGCCTGAGCGCAGCTCGCAACCGCACATGGTGAAAGTGGGGTAATCGGCCATGGGCCTGCATTTAAAAGAAGGCGCAGACGACGATCTGGCCGAGAACCACGAAATCAACGTCACGCCGTTCATCGACGTGATGCTGGTGCTGTTGATCATCTTCATGGTGGCCGCTCCATTGGCCACCGTGGACATCAAAGTCGACCTGCCGGCCTCGACCGCCAAACCGGCACCGCGGCCAGAGAAACCGGTGTTCCTCAGCGTCAAGGCTGACCAGCGCCTGTACATCGGCGACGACGAAGTAAAAGCCGAAACCCTTGGCGCCGTGCTCGACGCCAAGACCCAGGGCAAGAAAGACACCACCATCTTCTTCCAGGCTGATAAAGGCGTGGACTACGGTGATCTGATGAGCGTGATGGACAAACTGCGCTCCGCCGGTTACCTGAAGGTCGGTCTGGTCGGACTTGAGACGGCAGCCAAGAAATGATCACGACGCGCCATAAGCTGACGCGTTACAGCGGTAGCCTGGCCGTGGTGCTGGGCGTGCATGCGCTGGCCATCGCGCTGGCGCTGAACTGGACTGCCCGCCCGCCCATCGAATTGCCACCGCAGGCAATGATGGTCGAGCTGGCCCCGGTTCCGGCCCCGCCACCGCCTGCTCCGCCGAAAGTCGTCACACCGCCGCAACCACCGGCTCCGGTTGAAGAATTGCCGATTCCGAAGCTGGCCGAAGCACCGAAAGCTGAGATCGCGGTGCAGAAACCCAAACCGAAGCCAAAGCCTAAACCGCCGAAGCCGGTCGAGAAGAAGCTGCCTGATCCGCCGAAGGAAAAACCTTCCGAGGAGAAACCGGCCGACACGCCACCGACTCCAGCGCCGACGGAGAAATCCGCTGCACCGGCGCCCGGCCCGTCGCCGGCACAGTTGGCAGCCAAGGCCAGTTGGCAAGGCACCCTGCTCGCGCATTTGGCCAAGTACAAAAAGTACCCGCAAAGTGCACAGGCACGCGGCAAGGAAGGCTTGAACCGCCTGCGCTTTGTTGTGGATGCCGAAGGTAACGTATTGTCGTTCGAACTGGTGGGCCGCTCCGGCAACGCCGATCTGGACCGGGCCACCCTGGAAATGATCCGCCGCGCACAGCCGCTGCCCAAGCCACCGGCCGATATGCTCAACAACGGCTCGATCGAAATTGTTGCGCCGTTTGTGTACTCACTCGAGCGCCGCCGCTAAGCAACACCGCAATACCTGTGGGAGCTGGCTTGCCAGCTCCCACAAGGTTCTCCGCCAGCCGAGAGAGCCAAGCCAAAAAGGCACCGAAAGGTGCCTTTTGCATATCTGGCAACGGCAAACTCACATTGCCCGGTGTCACATTCCACACTCAGTCTGATAACGTGCGTCTATCGATTGCAGCCGGTATGCTTGGCCCGCATCTTCATGGACGCTTGCTATGACCCTCACAGAATTACGCTACATCGTTACCCTCGCCCAAGAGCAGCATTTCGGCCACGCCGCCGAACGTTGCCACGTCAGCCAGCCGACCCTGTCGGTGGGCGTGAAGAAACTTGAAGACGAACTCGGTGTGCTGATTTTCGAGCGCAGCAAAAGCGCCGTGCGCCTGACCCCGGTCGGCGAAGGCATCGTCGCCCAGGCGCAGAAAGTCCTGGAGCAGGCGCAAGGCATCCGCGAACTGGCCCAGGCCGGCAAGAACCAGCTGACCGCGCCGCTGAAAGTCGGCGCGATCTACACCGTCGGCCCGTACCTGTTCCCGCACCTGATTCCGCAACTGCACCGGGTCGCCCCGCAGATGCCGTTGTACATCGAAGAAAACTTCACCCACGTGCTGCGCGACAAACTGCGCAACGGCGAGCTCGACGCGATCATCATCGCCCTGCCGTTCAACGAAGCCGATGTGCTGACCCTGCCGCTCTACGACGAGCCCTTCTACGTCTTGATGCCGGCGCAGCACCCGTGGACGCAAAAAGAAACCATCGACGCCGGCCTGCTCAACGACAAGAGCCTGCTGCTGCTAGGCGAAGGCCACTGCTTCCGCGATCAAGTTCTCGAAGCCTGCCCGACCCTGACCAAAGGCAACGACGGCGCCAAGCACACCACGGTCGAATCCAGCTCACTGGAAACCATCCGCCACATGGTCGCGTCCGGTCTGGGCATCTCGATCCTGCCGCTGTCGGCCGTCGACAGCCATCACTACGCCCCGGGCGTGATCGAAGTGCGGCCACTGTCGCCGCCGGTGCCGTTCCGCACCGTGGCGATCGCCTGGCGCGCGAGTTTCCCGCGGCCGAAAGCCATCGAGATCCTCGCCGATTCCATTCGCCTGTGCTCGGTTGCCAAACCTGCAGCACCGGTCACCGCCGGTTAAGCGAGCGTCATGACGGAGCTGTCGCAAGTGTCGGTGACGGCACTCAAGGGTGTCGGCGAAGCCATGGCCGAGAAATTGGCCAAGGTCGGCCTGGAGAATCTGCAAGACGTGCTGTTTCACCTGCCGCTGCGTTATCAGGATCGCACCCGCGTGGTGCCGATCGGCGCACTTCGGCCGGGACAGGACGCCGTGGTCGAAGGCACCGTCAGCGGTGCCGATGTGGTCATGGGCCGCCGCCGCAGCCTCGTCGTGCGCTTGCAGGACGGCACCGGCGGTCTGAGTCTGCGCTTCTACCATTTCAGCAACGCCCAGAAAGAAGGCCTCAAGCGCGGCACGCGGGTTCGCTGCTACGGCGAAGCCCGGCCCGGCGCGTCAGGCCTGGAGATCTACCACCCGGAATACCGCGCCATCACCGGTGACGAACCGCCGCCAGTGGATGAAACCCTGACCCCGGTCTACCCGCTCACCGAAGGCCTGACCCAGGCGCGTCTGCGTCAGTTGTGCATGCAGACACTGACCATGCTCAAGCCAGACACCCTGCCCGACTGGCTGCCGACCGAACTGGCGCGCGACTATCAACTGGCGCCGTTGGCCGATGCGATCCGCTACCTGCACAACCCGCCCGCTGACGCCGACGTCGACGAACTCGCGCTCGGTCATCACTGGGCCCAGCATCGTCTGGCCTTCGAAGAACTGCTGACCCATCAACTGTCGCAACAGCGTCTGCGCGAAAGCATGCGTTCGCTACGCGCGCCAGCGATGCCGAAAGCAACCAAGTTGCCGCCGAAATACCTGGCCAACCTCGGCTTCAATCCGACCGGCGCGCAACAGCGCGTCGGCAACGAAATCGCCTACGACCTCAGCCAGCACGAACCGATGCTGCGGCTGATTCAGGGCGACGTGGGCGCCGGTAAAACCGTGGTCGCCGCCCTCGCTGCGCTGCAAGCACTGGAGGCCGGTTATCAGGTCGCGCTGATGGCGCCGACCGAGATCCTCGCCGAACAGCACTTCATCACCTTCAAGCGCTGGCTCGAACCGTTGGGCATTGATGTCGCGTGGCTGGCCGGCAAGCTCAAAGGCAAAAACCGTGTCGCCGCGCTGGAGCAGATCGCCAGCGGCACACCAATGGTGGTCGGCACCCACGCGCTGTTTCAGGACGAAGTGCAGTTCAAGAACCTCGCGCTGGTGATCATCGACGAGCAGCACCGCTTCGGCGTGCAGCAGCGTCTGGCGTTGCGGCAGAAAGGCGTCGGCGGGCGCATGTGCCCGCATCAACTGATCATGACCGCCACGCCGATTCCACGCACACTGGCGATGAGCGCCTACGCCGACCTCGACACCTCGATCCTCGATGAACTGCCGCCGGGTCGAACCCCGGTCAATACCGTGCTGGTCACCGACACCCGCCGCGTCGAAGTCATCGAACGGGTGCGCAGTGCCTGCGCCGAAGGCCGTCAGGCCTATTGGGTGTGCACGCTGATTGAAGAGTCGGAAGAGCTGACCTGTCAGGCCGCCGAAACCACGTTTGAAGACCTCACCCTCGCCCTCGGCGAACTGAAAGTCGGGCTGATCCACGGGCGCATGAAGCCTGCCGAAAAAGCCGCCGTCATGGCCGAATTCAAGGCCGGCAACCTGCAACTACTGGTCGCCACCACAGTGATCGAAGTCGGCGTCGACGTGCCCAACGCCAGCCTGATGATCATCGAAAACCCCGAGCGTCTTGGCCTCGCGCAACTGCACCAATTGCGCGGCCGGGTTGGCCGGGGCAGCGCGGTCAGCCATTGCGTGCTGCTCTACCATCCGCCGCTGTCGCAGATCGGTCGCCAGCGCCTGGGCATCATGCGCGAGACCAACGACGGTTTCGTCATTGCCGAAAAAGACCTCGAGCTGCGTGGCCCCGGGGAAATGCTCGGCACCCGCCAGACCGGCCTGCTGCAATTCAAGGTCGCCGACCTGATGCGCGACGCCGACTTATTGCCCGCCGTACGCGATGCCGCGCAAGCACTGCTGGAACGCTGGCCGACTCATGTCAGCCCATTGCTCGACCGCTGGCTGCGCCATGGGCAGCAATACGGCCAAGTGTGAGCACCGTCGCAGTTTGTGCAGGATCGTTCCTACAGAGCTGGTTATACTCCTGCCATTGTTTCAAAAACGGATACAGACCATGACTGACGCAGCTCTCGCCCCCGAACTCCCGCACGCGCCGTCTGTAATTCGGCTGCTGCTCGGCAAGCTGGGTATCGCCTACGAAGAAGTGCTCGACCACCACGGCCTCAATGCCTCGCGCAAGGTTCAAGCCGTGTTGCTGGACGACGCCGTCGGCGCGCTGATGGTGCTGTTTCCGCAGAGCCAGTTGCTGGATCTCAATCGCCTCGCCGAACTGACGGGCCGTCGCCTGACCGCCGTATCCACCGAGCGCCTGGAAAAGATGCTCGGCAAACACAGCCTGAGCCTGCTGCCAGGCCTGCCGGCGCTGACCAGTTCGCCGTGCCTTTACGAAGAAAGCCTGCTGCGCGAACCGAAGCTGCTGATCAACTCCGGCGAGCCGGGCCTGCTGCTGGAAATCACCAGCGAAGCCTTCAAGAGCATGCTGACCAAGGCCAGCGCCGCCAACTTTGGCGAAGCCCTGAGCAGCATCCGCCCGAACCTCGACCGCCCGGACGATGACCGCGAGGAAATCACCCAGGCCGTGCAGGCGTTCACCGCGCGGCGCATTCAGCAGCGTCTGGAAGCGACCATCGAGATTCCACCGCTGGCCGAAACCGCGCAAAAAATCATCAAGCTGCGCGTCGACCCCAACGCCACCATCGATGACATCACCGGCGTGGTTGAAACCGACCCGGCGCTGGCCGCGCAAGTGGTGAGCTGGGCGGCGTCGCCGTACTACGCCTCGCCGGGCAAGATTCGTTCGGTGGAAGACGCAATCGTTCGCGTGCTGGGTTTCGATCTGGTGATCAACCTGGCGCTGGGCCTGGCCCTCGGCAAGACCCTGAGCCTGCCCAAAGACCACCCGCAACACACCACGCCGTACTGGCAGCAGTCGATCTACACCGCCGCCGTCATCGAAGGCCTGACCCGCGCCATGCCGCGCGCCCAGCGTCCGGAAGCTGGCCTGACGTATCTGGCCGGTCTGCTGCACAACTTCGGTTACCTGTTGCTGGCCCACGTGTTCCCGCCGCACTTCTCGCTGATCTGCCGTCACCTGGAGGTCAACCCGCACCTGTGCCACAGCTACATCGAGCAACACCTGCTCGGTATCAGCCGTGAACAGATCGGCTCGTGGCTGATGCGCTACTGGGACATGCCCGACGAACTGGCCACCGCCCTGCGCTTCCAGCACGACCCAAGCTACGACGGCGCCTATGCCGAATACCCGAACCTCGTCTGCCTGGCCGTGCGCCTGTTGCGCAGCCGCGGGATTGGCTCCGGGCCGGATGAAGACATTCCGGATGCGTTGCTGGAGCGCGTGGGTTTGACTCGCGACAAAGCCAATGACGTGGTCAGCAAAGTGCTTGAGGCTGAAGTGCTGCTGCGCGAACTGGCATCGCAGTTCAGCCAGGGCTGAAAGCAAAACGGGCAAGCGACCTCCAGGTGGAGCGACGCTTGCCCGCGATGTGCCAATCTGCGGCCTAAGCCGACTTGTCCAGGTAACGGATCACCCAGCCTTTCTCATACCCCGAGTCCGTGAAAAACACTCCGCCCACTACGATTCGACCATCGTCCATCACGGCCATACCATGAGGGTATTCGAAACCATCGCTTTCATTGAAAACGGTAAATCCCGTATCAAAGAAAGAGGGGTCCGGAGAACCGTCCGCCAAAAAGCGTGCGGTAACCGCGCTGAGACTCTCATCAAACGTGCCGGGGCCACTGCCGCCGCAAACGATGACTGAACCGTCCGTACGCGGCACACAATGCAACCATCTGACGCCTTGGGACACAGGTAAAGAAAACAGTGGCTGACCACCATTGAACACCCGGTTGTAGGAGCCGCTGAAATTGAGCACCGCAATCAAGCCCTGAGGGACCCCCTGCACCACCGCACCGCCGGCCACAACAATTTTGTCGTCGACGATTGCCGCAACGTCCAGGCTGATCCATTGATCGTGGGGTACGACCACCGCTCCGTTGCTTCCAAAGCCTGTGTCAACCTTGCCCGTAACGTCGAAACGAGTAACGAAGGCACCCTGCGCACTGACCGCGAGGTAAGTGCCGCAGATCACCACGGCGCCGTCAGGCTGGGTCGCGGCCGCTAGCGCAACAGTGTCCGAAGACGAAATACCTGCAAGCTCTACAAACGCAAAGCCAGTGCCGTTGAAGGTCATATCGGGAGAGCCATTCGGCTCGAACCTCAGAGCGATGCCTTTTGTCCGTCCGGCAGCATCCATGACATTACTGACCACGACGATTTTTTCGTTCAGTTGTTGCGCGACCACCCCTGCTGCGCCAGCCTCTGCAGCTCCGCTGGCAGACGCGTGCGCCACCCCGGTATATCCGCCGCCGCCCATCTTCTCGTAGGGAAGATAAAGCACACCTTGTTCCCCAAAGGACGTCTGCAGTTGTCCGTCATCGCGTTGTCTGACCAGCACCAGGCCCGTCGAATTATTTGCGCCTTCGTCCGTGTACTGAGCACGAACCAGCCAGCCGCCATCACTCAGCGGTGTGAACCCGAGAATCCGGCTCATGTAAAAATTTTCTTTCAGCCTGATCTCGACGTAGCCTGAGTTTTCTCCACCGAAGGCTGAGTCGAGAGCACCGTCTTCAAGCAGACGAGCGATCCGCGTCGGCGCACCGGGCGTTGAAAGGCGGACGGCAACCAGCAATTTGTTTTGCGGCAGCGCCAGCAGCGCCCTGACGTCATATCCCGAAAATCCGGGGAACGGAAACCTGAGGACGCCACCGTCGCCAAAAGTCGGATCGTTATTTAAAGACGGTACGCCCGCCAGATAGCGCACGATACGGCCAGGGATTTTGGAAGGATCAGCGTAGACGGAGAGTTCAATGCAAACCACGATCCGGCCGTCCGTCATACCGGCGACACCTCGCGCATAGGCAGCCCCTGCGCTGTCTTCAAACAACGCATGACCCGTACCGTTGAAAGCCGTATCCGGTTTTCCATCAGCAAGGAAACGCGCCGTCACCATGGCTGTTTCACCCTGACCAACAACAACGATCGAACCCCCCACCTGCGAGGTATGCGTCCACGCCAACCCTTTTATTAACGGCGAAAACAGCGGCTTGCCCCCATTGAACACAAGGTTGGACGCGCCGCTGGTCGTGAATGCAGCGATCAACCCACCTTGGAGGCCACTGCGAAAGGCTCGGCCCGCGACAATAATCCTGCCATCGCCTTCACGTACCGAAATCGATTGCGGAAAATTCTCGCCTTCATCGTTGGGAATCAACAACGGCAGGCCGTTGTTGAATTGCCTGTCCAGTGCCCCACTTGTGTCCAGACGCGCCAGAAAAAATCCACGGCCTCCCGATCCGTCCAGGTATGAACCGCAGACCAGCACCTTGCCATCGGCTTGAACGGCGATACCGGAGACGTTATTCGATGTGGCGACATTCACAACCACATAG
The DNA here is from genome assembly GCF_031931925.1 of Pseudomonas sp. rhizo66. Taxonomy (NCBI): domain Bacteria; kingdom Pseudomonadati; phylum Pseudomonadota; class Gammaproteobacteria; order Pseudomonadales; family Pseudomonadaceae; genus Pseudomonas; species Pseudomonas sp. rhizo66. Next base: position 301,962 of record NZ_JAUJWZ010000002.1, on the reverse strand, counting down.
CCCGAACCGTTGAACGATCGATCGAGGGAGCCATCCGCTTGCAGACGTATCACAACTCCCACTGGCAATGGTGCATCATCAAAAAACACGAAATGGAGCAGGACGATTTTGCCGTCAACCTGGGAAGCCGTTGACCGTAATGAAGCGTGCGCAGTCTGAAAGGATCTGCCGGTCGGGCGACTGGTCTTGCGCGGCACGCTAGCGGGGTCGGGGTTGCCATAATGGGAAATAAACAGCATGCCATTGGTGCCAAACGTTTCGTTCAGTTCACCGGTTTTTTTCAGGCGGACGAGTGCGAGGCCGACGTCATCGGAGGTAGTCGAGAAATACTGAAGGTGTATCAGCCAACCATCATCCTCAAGCGCATCGAGACCGGAGACATAGCTGATCCGAGCACCCTCCAACGCTATTTCAACGAAACCTCTGCGCGCCGGACCGAAGGTCTCGTCCAGAGAACCGTCGTGATCCAGCCTCGCAATGGCAACCGGGGCATTCGCTCCCGTTAAGGGTATCGCCACGAGAAATTTTGAATCGGGGAGCGCCAGGACCGCCGCCGCTTCGTCGCCCGCGATGCCGGGTATCGGTAAGGTCAGCACGCCATCCTGAGCAAATGTCGGATCGAGAGACCCAGGGATCGAAATACTGTGCGTCTGCGTCATGAGCTTGTTCCATCAAGTCGGTGAAGTCCCTTAATGCCGGAACTGGAACTTGAGTAGAGCATCGCGACGGTACACAAAACACCTGATAGAAATGACAGTTCGGCTGTCTTTGCGAGCCTGAGTAATGGCCTTGCAAGACAAGCACACCGTTGGCCTCACAGTTCAGTCAGGCATAAAAAACCCGCTCTCACGAGATCATTCTTACTCGTGAGAGCGGGCAATTAGAGCGTTGTTTATTGATCAGGCAATAAAGCGTGCTATCCATCCGCTTGTAGCAAGACTCAACCGGTCTTTCCAAGACTCACCGCAGATGACGATTTTATTTTGCGCAGTGACGTGCAGATCCAAACTATTTTCCAGTTTCTCAGCCTGATCAAAAGTTACCCACCCACTACCGTTGAACGTCGAATCGAGCTCGCCGGTAAGGCGATAACGTGCACAGACGGCGTGCATCTCATCAGTAGCAAACCCTCCACCACTGGTGCCGGCGACAATCAACTTGCTTTCATCCAAGTCGCCAAAGGCGCAGCTCGACCAATTTTGGCCAATCTCAGGCACAACTTTGGTACATAACGGTTGGCCATTGTTGAACATAGGGTGAGGTGAGCCATCCGCACTGAGTACGACAATCACCCCTTCACCCTCAAGGAAGCCGTCACCGGCCTGGCCTCCTATCAACGCAATCATTCCGTCCTTTTTCCTCACGGCGATATCGCGAAAAATCGGCAGCCGATCAGAGGACACAATGGCTGTCTTGAACTTGTCGTCGCGCATTCCATCTTTTGTGAAGCGCACAGCATAGGTACCGAAGGTGCCTTCATCATGAAAGTCGCCATACACCACCAAGCCACCGTCCGCTTGCACAGCCACTCCACGGGCGGCGTTATCACCTGCCGGGCTCAACTCAGCCAATTCGACAGTGGCTGAACCGATCTTGTTGAAGGTGTCGTCGAAAGAACCATCAGGATTGAGTCGCATGACCAAGCCTTTGGTTTGCTGTGCCACATGATCAAAGCCAAAGAAGACCAACGCTATTTTGCCGTCTGGCAACTCGATACCGGACGCTCCAGAATTGGCGCTGCTCTGAACAGCGGGCTTCACATTCCGAGCGACATTCTGGCGCGCGCGCACATTCCTTGCCGCTGCGCTTAGCGTGACGGGCATTGAACCGTACGGGAACGTGACCACACCGCCTTCACCAAACTTATCGTTGAGCCGACCGTCCGGCAGCAACTGGATGGCAACGAAACCACTTTCATAACTCGGTGGCCCCATCATGTAATCGACCGTAATCAGCAAGCCATCATTACTCAGCAAGCTTGCGCCCAACTTTCCTGATAAAAGCTTTTCCCCGGTCAAAATCCGCGCAAAACCTTGCTGGTTCTCGCCAAACCCGGTGCCAACATCAAGCTGCCCCTTTTCAGTAAGCCGCGCGACTACGAAGCCAGGGAACACACCTGACTCATTTGCCACGACCAGCAGCCGACCGTCAGCCAGAGGAAGGACCACTTGCGGGGCAATGCTGACAAACTCAGGAAACTCCCAATTGAGTTTGCCGTCATTGGCGAATGTGGAATCAAGTTCGCCTGCTTGTACGGTCATGTTGATAACTCTCCAATCCGGATAAGTCCCTTTACTGCTGGACGATCCCTATGAGGCCTCAACATCCAAACAAAAACACCTGTCACTTCTGACAGGTGTTCGTGGTACTACGAGCCAATTGAGCGACTTACCGAGCCAAACCAATTGCCCACCGGGTTCTAAAAAATGGCGCTTCACGCCTTAGGCTTGGCCTTCCTCGGCTTCAAATATTTCATCAAACCCTGAAACCACATCACCAGCGCCGGGCTGCCCTTGAGCTGGATCGACTTGTCCTGAATGCCCTGCATGAACGCCAACTGCTTGTTCTTCGCCTGCATGGTGGCAAAGCCATAACCCGCATCTTTAAACGCAATCGCGAACGCCGGCTCTGCCACGGTTCCGGACTTGCTGGTGATGCGCTGATTCTTGACCACGAAATGCCGCGCCACTTTCCCGTCCAGCGTCTGCAGCTGAAACACCAGATCCTTGTCACCCAACTGCTGCTGGAACGCAGGATTTGTCCGGCTGGCCTTACCCATCAACAAACCCATCATCCACAGAAGAAAACGAAATTTCATGCGTACAGCCTCAAAAGGAAAATGAACGGCCGGGGCAGTGTAAGGGATTCGGACGATAACGCCAGTATCTGACGCTGTTGGAAGATGATGCAGACCAATTCCTGCACGATGACCGCCAAGTCACGATTCCGCAGGCAACGTCCTACACCAGTTGAAACACATCCCTGTAGGAGCTGGCGAAGCCTGCGATCTTTTGATCTTCCGGCCCGCGAATCTATGGGAAATGTCCTGCAAAGTGCCGGGCTGTTGATGAACTAGGCGAGTTGGCTGGCTAGCGATAGGCTCTGTTTGTCGCCGCAAAATCGGTGGCCGGATGTGCAAGTCCGAACTCGGGGAGATCAACTAACTGCTCAGGATTTACACCGATGACCGATGAAACATTCAGCACTGAAGCAATCTCGCCCTACGAATCCCCCAATTCGAAGAAATTCCACGAAGCCGCCGAGCGCGCCCTCGACCACCATTTCAAACCAGCCGTCGAACCACATCCCAAACGTGAAAACGGCCTCTTCAAACTCTCCCCCGGCACCGACGCCGAAGCCCTCATGGCCAACGCCTCCGAAGACCTCCTGTCCATCAGCGTCATCGCCTGCGACCTCGCCGACGACCTCCACGGCTCCCGCCGCTCGGTAGCGCTTGCCCTGAGCAGAATGGCGGACGGCGTGAGATTGATGGTGGAAGGGACGCTCGACCAGATTGAAGTGCGAAGCGTGGCGGCCAAGCCGTAGCGAAATTTGAGGATGAAAAAAGGGGACGTTAAGTCCCCTTTCTTGAAGATTTCATCCCCACTGACAACCCGTCTCCGGAGAGGCTTCGATACTGAAGTCCTCGTCGAACGAATACTGCTTGCCGGATTTGTAATTCGTGTAGCGCATCGAGTTCACCCGAGCGCCTTGCGTTGCAATGACATACTGCCCCGTCACTGCACCGTCTGAAACTTCCACCCAAGTCGTCGTGAATTCGTAGGGCCCGCTCTCCGTCATGACGTACTCTTCGGTTCGGTGATGAACCAAAGCAATAGCTTTCTTCGACTTGCTGTACCTGACACTTGCGCCGCTCCATTTGGCAACCACGTCGTAATAGGTTCTGAACTCAAAATTGATGTTTTTGCCTTCCAGCGAGTGGAAGCACCTTACCTGTGTAGAAACTTCGCTGTGGGCCGCCAACGGCAACACCAACAACAGCACTGAAAATAACTTCTTCACAAATCCCTCTGAACCCGTTCTGTTGAATGCGCTTATGCCGATGAACGCCGGCGTTTCTAAAGCGAATAATCCGCCACTTCTTCCAGCCGCCAACACTGCCCACGAACAAACCGATATTCGAAGACATAGTCGGTATCCGGCTTCTGCAGGATCGCGATCGCTTTTTTGTCCCGCGCTTCCTTGACGGTCAACGTCAGGCCCTGGGCCTCTCGCTTTGCTTGATCCGGAATGACAGGAAACTTAAGTTGATCGCCGCTGAGACTGCGCTTTTCCATCTCGGGTTCGGGATCGCCGGCCACGGTCGTGACCATTTTCAGCGGTTGTTGTACGAAGGCTTTTTGCACATCTGCGCGTTCGGAGAAAGCTGAGAGGAACGCTGAAAAGTCGGTCGAAGGGCAAGCAACATTGGACGTATCAACCTCGGCTTTGAGTGGATTCTGGCCGATGTCCTGATGCAGTTTTGAATCCGCAATTATCTTTGCATCCAAGTCTGCCAAGCGCTTTTTAATGCTGGTCGCATCCTTGTAAGCACATTCGACCTTTACATCATCCGCCAGATTTAGACCGTCGAGGCAGTTCTCAAGCTCGGGATCTGGTGGGTCGCCGCTAAAAAACCGCAAGGCCAACTGATCGCCGTCCTTCACCAAAGGCAATTCCAGCACCGAATAGGAATCACCTTCGAATTGACTGTGCGAGACTTTTTGTTTTGTCAGAACAAACATGGACTTCCCCGCTTGCTCCGGAAATTTGCGCTCGAATAAGAACACCGAGGCGATCTGCTCACCTTCGACCTTCCACACATAATTCAGCGAAGGCTTCACGGCGTTCATTGAGGTGTAGAAGATCTCAGCGTAAGGAACATGTCCTTCCTTTACCTGACCTTTGAGGTTGTTCTTCAAAAAGAACACTGTGATCTTTTGATCACCGAGCGATGCAACCACAGGCGGATGCAGCTCACCGATGGTTTGCGGGTCACTCGCTAATGCCGGCTGAGCCAACAAGGCAACCATGAATCCGAGCGCACTCATACAACTTAAGAGCCTGGCCAATTCCACTCACTTCCCTGTTAATCAATCTTCAAATGTTTAGGCTGAGGGTTTTACGATGACTCAGGTGCGCCGCACTTCAGCTCTTTGATTTGCTCATTCTGGATCGGTATCACACAAGCGAGCCGCTTCTCTCTTTCCCCACGAAGCTCGAACAAGCTGAGCGTCAGGTGTAAACCATCAGTAGCGAACGCATGATCCTCAAACACCGCACTGGCATAGCCATCCCAAAACGACTTGCCCTCGAAACTGCAGAACCGCTTGGACGCCAGCACTCGCCAATTGCCATCGGGCGCGAGAAGCTGGACATTGAGGCAAGGGTTGCCAAACGTAGTGACGTAGCGAGCTACCACATCACCGAAACGTTGCGAGGCCGATGCAGAAACCTTGGTCACATCGAACACTTCACTCGGGCCGTCAGGCGCAATCGCATCCAGGTAGGCGGCACGCTCCAGACTCATTCTGGTGATGCACTTATTGAGTACTTGGGAATAAGCCTGCGAACCGGGTGCGACAGCCGTGGTTTCGAGGGGGCAGGTGGTGTCACGCAATTTGATCCAGGCACGTTGCGACTCTTTGGCAGCGGCCATATTTGTCTTGGTCAGTTCCGGTTCGGGGCTGGACTCAAACCGCGACATCAGTTTTTTGTAGCTGGCATTGAGTCGTGCGTCGGCATTCTTACGGTCGGCCTCCAAGCACTCATCGTATTGCCAGCTCACGTTGATGACTTTGCAGGTGTCCTCGGCATGCGCGATTGATGCGCACAGCGTTCCAAGAGGCAATGCGATAAAACGGACAATCCTGTTCAATTTTTCATTCCCTGATGTGCAGTTCGCTCAATCACTCTTTGCGGAATTTTCTGCGCCTTGCCGTCGGCGCTCATCGCGTCGCGGTACTCGCGGTAATAACGCTGCGCTTCTTCTTTCCGATCAAGGCGCCAGAGTGAATCGGCGATGTTCAACATCAGTACCGTGCGTTTACCAACGGCCTCACCGCCGCGATAAAACTTCAGCGCCAGCTCATCTCTACCGCCCTCGGCCAGATAAAAACCCAGGTCGTTGTACGCCTGAACATTTTGCGCCGGGGGATGGCACGCCATGTAGGACTCTGGACTCAAAAAAGTCAGGCTCGATTCGATGGAATCAGCGCGGGACTGCGCAGCTTTGATGGTCGAGATATATTTCAACCAGTCCTTCGGAGACTCCGTTTCCAGGCTAGGTGTGAGGACTTCGCCATCTTCCGAAAACCACTGATTACCCACCCATTTGCCGAGACAAAAACGAGGGGAACGCTCGGCCAGCACGCAACCGGTTTCCATGGAAATCACATCGCAATGCTGTTGCGACACGAGTTTTTCTTCTTGATTCTCGTCCGACAACATGCCGAAGACCACCGGGTCGAGCAATAAGGTTTTCTTGTCAGGACTGAGCCAATCCGAGTGCCCATCAGCGCCAACATCGGCACTGAAGAGCGGGAAGGTTTTGCCGTTGGCGGTGAACCATGCGGTCGCCGAATCCACACCGGGCATCGTCCATTCAGTTGCTCTAAACGTCACGGTGTGTCCGTCGATGCCGACTATCGGTGGATCCTCGGCAAAGGCACTTGTGGCGGCAAGAAAGCTGCCCATCATCAACACCCATTTAAGGCTGGCCATAGACGATCCTCTTCACCGCCGGGCTTTCTGACATTAACTGTCTCTTCGTAACGCCATAGGCCTTGATCAACTCTTCCCGAGATCCCTTCGAGCCAAAAGAGCGTTGGTTATTATCGAAGCTGTATTGCTCCAATCGCCCTGCTGTCGAGTAATACCCATGCCACTCCGCGCAGGCACCGCAACCGCCATATCCGCCTATCGAAACAAGACTGCCCTTGGTGCCTTCCACGCAATCCATCGCCACAACGACATTGCTCAACATTTTCGTCTTCGCACCGTCGGAAGTGAGCTGTGAAACTTTGCTGATATCGCGTCGAAGCACTTTGCCCCCGATGTTGATGGTCTGGTCGGAGCAGACCGGGATGACGTGGGTTTGCGCACCATCCACCGTTACCGATCGGCAGGACGACACCAACACCACTTCAACACCGCCGCACTGCATGACATCGCGTTGGGTGTAAGCATCCGTCGGCGTGGCGAAGGCTGGGGAAGAGAACAACCATGCCAGGCTCCCGGCGAACAAAAGCTGATTCATTGAGAAATCCTTTTCGCCGTTAGCCGGCCTGTTGCTCCGCCAAGCACTTCGCATAGCCGTCCGCAAACTTGGCATCGAATGACAATGCCACTGGCTCCTCCAACTCCGCCGAGCTATTGAGCAATACACGGGTAGCCGGGGTGTATTTGATCCAGCCAATCGTGCCGCTGCCGTCGGTGTCGAAAAGCAGCTGAGCGCGCACTACTTCACCGTCGTCCTCGTCGATCAGCAGGTTGACCTTGTCCTTGCCGACATAACGAAACGGAAAATCGCTGCTCCTGACAAGCTCAGTAAGGTAGCCGTAGCAACTCCCTTCACTGGCAGTCGCGGACAGTGAATGAGGTAATAGCGAAAGCGCAATCAGCGCAGACCGAATGAAAAACCGGTTCATCCACTCACTCCTCATCCATCGGCGACGATTCCATGTCGGTCATGCTCAGCAGTCGAAATTCATTGTTCACAAACTCGTAGAAACGGTCCCGGTTACCGCTTTCCAACGCATTCCCCTGCGCATCTTCTTCGCCGTCGAGCGTGATGCCGGAGACGATGATCAATCGGCTGTCGGGTTGGTAAACCATGCCGAACGTGCTGCCGTCGTAAGCATTGGGCAGACCGCCAACCACTTCACCGGTCTGAGCATCCAGCACTTCGCCGCAAATGGCGCTACCGCCACAGCCGAACCTGTGCAGGATGTAATGGCCGGCGAAGTTGACCTTGCCTTTCAGGGCTTGCACCCGTGCCTGATCCATCATTGGGCTGCTGTTTTCTTGCGGCACCAGCTTATGGTTAGAGCCGGTGAAAACTGGCGTGACGGCGTAATCCTTGAAGGTTGGATCGGCAGCGAATGCCATGGACGCGGCAGCCAATATCAAGCTGCCGAGAACAATCGAAAATCCTTTCACGTAATAACTCCGTAAATGCCGTGGGGACCGTCGGCTTACTCAGCCTGCCCTTCGTAACGCTGTGTCTGCGGGTCGAATTGCCACAGATGTGGCCGGGTCATGGCCTTTTCACCCTTGTAGCGAATCCGCCCGCGCTTGTCCCTGATGTAGGAGTAGATCTCGATGTCCTTGAACTCACCTCCCCCCTTGGCTGGGCCGTCCAGAACTTTGACCCCGGCGAAGTAACCGCCGCCCGAATACCTCAAATAACCACGGCACTGGATCAGGAAGGCGAATGTGCTATCCATTGATGAGCCAATACCGACGCGGGAATTGAAGATGAAGTCTTCGATGCCATCGCCATTTAGATCGCCGCGAAAAACCACGTGGCCCGGATCGATAGAAAACTCTTTTCCATCGAGACTGGAAAGTATGTCTTCCGGATGTTCACTGCTCTGCGACCATTGCGATAAGAAATATTTTGAGTCAGCTTCCTGATTGCAAACACTTGCCGCCATAACCGCTATCGGGAACCAGCTCACACATAACACCAGCAATCGTTTCACTTCGCATCCTTCGAATTAATCAATTGCAACTCACCATCCCGATACACCACCTCACACCCCACCCACGCCGGATCCACCTGCGGTATCACTGCCGACGGCTTGCGCAACTCACGCAACAGAGTCGAGCCATGCGACAAGCGCCCACCCATCCGCGCAATCACCGCCCGCGCGGTTTGGTAATGCGCATATCGTCCTGGATCAAGGGTGTCTTCGAGCAGGATGTCGGCGCCGAGGATGCCTTGCACCTGCCCCGGATAAATCATGAACCCGGTGGCCTGTTCCGCACCTTCGCGACCGTCCTGCCAGAAGCTGCCATCGCGGGTGCGCACGTCGGGATGCGGCGCAAACCAGTGTTCGCGATCCGCCAGCGGCATGGCGTGGTACAGACGAAAGAAGATTCGCATGAGGTTGTCGCGATACCACTCGCGTACTTGCAGGTAGTAGCCGCGCAAGCCCGGCAGGCCGCTCGAATGGGCGAGGCGGATCAGACCTGGCCATTGCGGGAATGGCTGTAGCGGCAGTTCGCTCGACGCGGGTCGAGGGGTGGCCGGATCGGTTTCCCACGGCAATCGATGCGGACTGTTTTCAAGGTTGTCGTAAGCAGTCGGCGGGCGCCCCAGCCAATCGCCGCCGCTGCTGGCCAGCGCCGTGGCGATGCACAGATTGCCTTGCACCACGAACACGTAAAACCGGGTGAACCAGTCCGCGAGTTGTTGGTCATCGGCAGCTTGGGCGACGAGTTCGGCCAGTTCCCGATCGAAGCGCTGCAAGCCGTTTTCAAGATTCAGCAAATGCCCGCGAGCCTTGCGTTGCATACGCAAAAACAGCGGCAACGAACGCAGCATCTTCAGCGGCTGCCACGGCAGATGCGGAGTCGCGCCACCGACTTCACCAGCGTAGTTACTCGCGCTGATGCCCCAGTCGGCCAGCCGGGCGAGAAACAGGTCATTGTTGATGTAGGACGCGCCGCCGAACACTGCGGTGAACGGTTCGTTGTCCTGCAGCACTCGCGCATCCCAACGCGCCATGATTGCCGGGATACTCGCTGCCGCGCGGCGCTGGGCGTATTCCACCAGCACGCTCGGTTGCGGCGGCAGGATCTCGGCGATATTGGCGGCGGTCAGGTGACGGCGCCAGCCGTAATCGCTGATCGGCCGGTATTGCAGCAGCCACAGTTGTGAGCCGTCCCAGGCCCATTCGACGTCGCCGGGCACGTAGTGGAACACGCGCAGTACGTCTTGCAGAAAGCGCCAGAGCAGGTCTTCGGTCAAACCGTGGGACGGCGTGAACGTGCCGCTTCGCCAAGCATCGCCGAGCAGCGAAAGCGTTGCCCGTGAGGGGCTGACGTGACCGTCGGCGAGCGATTCGAGATGGCCTTCAACCCATTCCAGTTCTACCGAGAGATGGCGCACGAAAGCGATCCCGGAAACGACCGGCGTGATGAAGCGTTGCACCACCACTTCCTCGACGCCTTCGGCCGTCAGTTCGGCGATGCGTTTCGGCACATTGGCGGACGGCTCGCGCAGATAGGTCGTGCTCAAACCGGCATTCGCCGAATCTGCCTGATCCTCGCCGTAACTGGAGGAGCGCACCGCCCAGGTCACATCAGGTTGGGCGGCGAGAAATGCCGGCAGACGCGGGTCAGTGCAATCGTTGAGCGTCAGTGCCGCCGGCACCGGTTGCCGCGCCAGCTCAGCCAGGCGCAAACGCCCGCCCTTGGTGTGCGCGACAAACCCGCGCTCGCCCGACTCCAGCCACTGCGCGAACTGCGCGGGCGAGTCGATCCACGGGTAATGACCCCAACCGGGTTTCAGGCTGATGCTCAGATCGGCGCGGGCTAGAATCGCCGACCACGCCGCCGCTTGCTCGATGCCGAGCACCGCGTCCTGATCACCCCAAACCAGCTCGACCGGATCGGTGATCCACTCCAGCAGCGGCAGCGCGGTGTCGGCCCGCACCAGATCCCAATGCGGCACAAACGCCCGACAGCGAGCATAGCCGGCGCCCATGCGCTGGTACTGCGCGGGCGTCCAGGTCTGGTTGGAGAACTTGCGGGCGAACAGCGTGGGTTTGTTCGACAGCAGCCAATGAATGGTCTTGCGAATCGGCAGCGGCGACATCAGTGCCGGCAAGCGCCGCTGCCACAGAAACGCCCCGACCGGCGCCAGCAAAACACTGCGGGAAAAGTGCCCGGGCCGACGTTGCAACGCATGCAACACCAGCAACGCATTGACCCCGACTGCCATGATCGCGCTGCCCTTCTGCGTTATCGCCAGCAAGGTCTGCGCGTAGTCCGCCAGATCCTCGCAAGGCGGTTGCGGATTGGCGCCGAAGCCCGGCAACTCCAGCGGCACCACGTCGTAGTGCTGGAAGTGCGGCAGCGCATCATCCCACCAATCGGCAGCGCTGCCGTTGCCGGCCAGCAGGTACATCAACGGCTTGCTCATGAGCGATCCTCAGGTCAGATCGCGCAGAGCGGCGTCGAGAGTTGGATAACGGAATGTGTAACCGGCCTCGGTCAAACGCTGCGGCACCACGCGCTGACCATCGAAAAACAGCTGCGCCATCTCCCCCGCCATTGCACGCACTGGCGCGGCGGGAATGTGCAACCACACCGGGCGCTTGAGAACCTTGCCGGCCTGCTCGGCGAACGCTGCCTGACTGACCGTTTCCGGCGCGACCATGTTGTAGGTGCCGCGCAGAGTGCCGTCGTTGAAAGCCCGCGCGATCACCTGAAGCACATCGTCGCGATGCACCCAGCTCATGATCTGCCGACCATCGCCCATGCGTCCGCCGAAGCCCAGGCGGAACGGCATCAGCAACGGTGTCAACGCACCGCCGGGGCCGAAGACCACGCCAAGACGCAGCACCACTTGACGCACACCAAACTCGGCGGCCGGTTGCGCGGCGGCTTCCCAACGTGCGCAGAGTTCGGCCATGAAGCCATCGCCCTTGCTGGCGTGTTCGTCGAGGCTTTCGCTGGCATCGCGCACGCCGTAGAAACCGATGGCCGAGGCTTGAATCCATAGCGTTGGTTTGTGCTTGGTGTTCTTCAGCCAGGTCATCAACGCTTCGGTGGTGCCGACTCGGCTGGCGAGCAGTTGCGCCTGACGCTTGGGAGTCCAGCGTGGGCCGGCGACAGGCGCGCCGGCGAGATTGATCACTACGTCGAAGGCTTCGTCGTGGCTGAGTTCGCTGAACGAATGCACACAGCGGACGCGGCCGTTGAATAGATTGGCCGCGCTCAACGGATTGCGCGTCAGTACGCTGACCGAATGGCCCGCGTCGAGTAATCGATTGACCAAGGCTTCACCGATAAACCCGGTGCCGCCGGTGATCAGCACGCGCTTGAAAGCGCCGCCGGCAAACGGATTGGATTGGCTCGGTGTCTTTACTGCAGGAGGCTTCCGGCGATCATGCCGATACAGCCAGAACAACGGCGGCAACAACACCAGCAATGCAAAGCTGTCGAGCCACAGGTGCGACCAGACCTGTTGTTGCGCTGAGAGCCACATGTCCTGCGGCGCCCATAACAGGATGCCGGCGATCAACCAGCCCCACATCATCGGCGCTTTCGAGCGATTGCCGATGTGCACCAGCGCAAGCATGTACAGCGAATAACTTTGCAGAGTCGCGCCGAAGAGTGCGAGCCACCAGACTTGTTGTTCGTGGCCGGCGACGGGTACTGCGTCGGCGCCCCAGAATGCGAGTTCGAGGGTGTGCAGATAGCCGTCGAGTAATCCGGAATGACCGGCCCAGGTCAGGGTAAGGCCGGCGAGAATGTGCACGATTGCGGCGGCGTATAGCCAGAGCATTAACGCTGGGCGAAGGGAGTTAGAGGGGGCTGGCATTCCGTGTCCTGAGCGCATTCCTTGGGGGTGGGGAGTTTAAAGGAAAATGGGAGTTGTCAGACGCTTAAGCACTAAACGTTTTACGGTGACGGATTCAGGCTCAGCGCGTGCGAAAGCGCATCAAACATGCCCCCCAAAATTCAGATGCAGTGGCTAGCCTTGATCGGCGCGGTGCCTGACGATCCCAATCGCCCCACGTTGAAGAGGCCCAACTGATTACCTTTGTCAGCCGCCATTTGATAACAGGCTAGCGCCCGGGACATATCCTTCGTTCCAAGCTCGCCACCTTCAAAGGTCGAGGCCAGATAATTCATCGCGTCTGTGGAGCCCATGGAAATAGCACGAACAACCTGCTCTTTTGCCTGCTCGGGATGAAGGCAAGGGCCGTTATAGTCGGTGGAGTTTCCGACACAAAAAAACGTGGCATAGGCCAACGCGCCACTCGGTATTTTCGAGGCCGCTTTGAACAGCGCCTCTACTTTGCTGGTTTCCAACTGGGATGCCATTTGAGAAAGACTCAGGCTTGCCGCCGAAAGACTTGCCTCTGCATCACCTGACTCCGCAGCACATACATAATTTTCTAGGGACGCTTCAACCAGTTCCACCGTTAGAGGGTATTGCTCAAGCAACCCAAGCCCACCTAGAGCTTCAGCACGCTGATCACAGAAGTTCTCGGCGCGGCTCATTCCTGGATTACGTGTTGCGACAAGATCCTTCTCACTGATCGACCAATCCTCAATTCCCTCAAGCACCCAGCACGCCTGACGAGAGAAGTTGAAGATTTTCACATTGCTGTTGCCCGCCCTCTTATCCACCACATTGACGTGACTATCATCGACCTCTTCGATTTCGACTCCAGGTGTCTTGCCGGGTGTGATTGCAGCCATCAGCGGATAGGTGAACGTTGTTCCACTAACACCCGAGGTCGAAGGCTCAAAGGTGCTTCGATCCTTCCCAGCTACCGGTTTCAACACCAGCGACTTAACCGTCATTGCGGTAAGACGGCGTTGTGATTCGCTATTGGCGGAAAACGCTGTCAGGAAAGGCGCGAACTCCTCCGAGGGACAAGCGTCGCTGGTGGGAGCTATCGAAGCGTTCTTGTCGGATGAAAGTACAGGGACGATCTTGTCCAGATACTCCGAACGCTCACGACTCATTCTGGCGATACACGAGTTAACGGCGAAGACATGCGCCGGCATCCCCGTCTCGATTTCGAATGCCTCCAACGGACAATTCGCATCGCGCAATTTCAGCCACGCACGCTGCGACTCTTTGACCTTCGCGGCGTACTCCGCGCCCAATGCCGGATCTGCTCGATAGTCAGACTCAAGTCGCGTCATTAGCTGCTTGTAGCTGACATTCAACTGCGTATCGGCAGCCTTCTTCGCCGCCTCCGAGCAGGGCACCATTTCCAGACTTGAGGTGACATGGCTGCAGTCGTCCTGCGCATAGGCAGCTGAAGCCGGCAGCAATACGGCCAGCAGGGTTAAAACAAAACGGTTCACTGTGTTCATCCTTGAGTCATTCAGGTTTTGCGTTCGGTGAATCGGGTGATGCATTGCTTGGGTATGTTCATTTCCCAGTAGGTGCTGAGCAAGGCTTTACGCTTTTTGTCGACGCGCAGGTTAACGAAGCCATCGCCGCAGTCCGGCTGCAACTCTTCGAAGGTGCCGGTTTTGACTTGGTAAATGAACAACCGGTAGTAGTGGTAAGTGCCCATGCCGTCATCGAGTTGCCAGATCGCGAAATCCTTGTCGCCGTCGAAATTGAAATCGTCGAACTGCATGTGGAGTTCATTCTCGGCTTCAAAATCGATTGTTCGCGACTCGCTGTGCGTTTCACTTTTTACCGCGATGTTCAGCTTGGAGCCTTCGAGAACCAGCGTCGCTTCAACGCCTTGGGTTGGGCTGAACGTAGCGGTTTCGGCTAGCGACGGGATCGTCCACAGCAGGCCCAGCAGTGATAACGCTAAAGTTTTGAAATGCATGTACTCGCCCTATTCCCACTTGCATCCGGACTCCGGAGAGGAGTCGATGCTGGTATTGATTCCGAAGCTGTACACCTTGCCGCTGGACTGCTTTGTGTAAGACATCGAGACGATCTGTGAGCCTTGAGTTATCAACTCATAAGTGCCCGTGACCTTCAAACGCTTTACTTCACTGCTTGTTCTTGTCCGGAGCCATAGCCAATTGACGCGCTCGCTCTATCGTCGCGCGGATCAAGCAGGAGTTCGACCATTCCCCAAACACCGATTTATACGATTTCGCCTCAGGCAGACACTCCGCATCGCGAAACTTCATCCAGGCTCTTTGGGTTTCTCTCAGCTCTTTCTGTGCTTTTTCGTCCAACCGCTCCATGCGCTCCCGGTAAACCAGGTTGAGCAGTGCATCCGTATCCGTCACGACCAGATCAAGCGTCCCACTCGGCAAAGTTGGCCACACAACGTCCGCCAATGCCTGCTTGGTTTCGTTGTTCCAATTGTAGAAACCGTTCTCTTCAACTTTCAGCCGGGCAGACCGCCCATAATGATTGGTCGGATCGCTCTCGCTGACTTCCGATTGGTAAACAATTTCCAGATAGATCGGGTCACTTGAGCGCTGAGGATCATTCAGAAGCGTTTGCCGAACAATGGCGCGTTGCTTTTTGCTCTCGGTTATTTCAATCGAAAAGCAAGGATCCGGGCCGGGACGGTCAGACGATTTCACCCTCGCCAGACAATCTTTACGAAGGGCCATGGATGGAGCATCCGGCCCCCATCCTACGTCTACAACCCTCACGAGCAGTCGTATTTCCGGATCTTTGGAAAAATCCGCCTGAAGCACCGTTGCGATCATCGTGCCTTCCGCATGAGCGAGGGACGATAGCAAGGACAGTAAAAAAACGACGCCGAATCTGAAAATCTTCATTCCCTGATTTCCTTGAAAAACTATAAAAGTCTGCAATTCATACGATCTGAATTTGACCCACTCAACCTCAGAATCAGATACAGGTGTCCTGCTGTAAGACCCTTCCATTTTCTGACGCAAACGCTTAAACAGAACTTACGATCCTCCGATCTTCTGCTAAACGGATGTCATGTTCGTCGGACATTTCCCGCAAGACGCCGAGCCATCCATGAACTATCCACCCCTCGCTTTCACCGCTAACCTTGATTTGTCACCGCAAAAAACGGTGACACGGACGTGCAAGTCCGGGTAAAAGACGACGCGCAACGTCATAGGTCGCTGATCAGGCATATCCCTGCTCGCGGTACCGACTGTATGGCGGCTGTGCGTGGGAGATCCTTCTTTCGAGAGCGATCTGCCGGGTCCGTCTGCCCGGTCTTGCACACCTGCGCACAGCTGCCACCTTAATTTGCGTGCAAGCGAACGGTGGTGGCTCCTCATATACAGACGGAGATACATCCATGTTCAAAGTGACGCCCAACCCGCCAGACAACACTGGTGCCCCCGCCGAAGAATCCCTCGACACTGCGACGCTCGACAAAGAAGCCGCCGACCGCGCCTTCGCTCACTACTTCCCGCCTACCAACGACAAACAGTCCAAACGCCGTAAAGGCAGACTCTTCACCATCTCCAATGACATCGACTCGGAAGCCCTCCTGGCCAACGCCTCCGAAGACATGCTGTCCATCAGCGCCATCGCTGCCAAATTAGCGGACGACGTCGAAGGCTCAAACCGCTCGGTAGCGCTAGCCCTTAGCCGAATTGCCGATGGTGCGCAGATCATGGTGGAACGTGCTTTGGATGAGCTGGAAGACCTGATTGCAGGAAAGGCCGCGAAAGCGTAAGGAGTGTGACCGGGACGGATTAGAAAACTAACCCGTCCCCTACTTTGCGCTCTCTTCTCACTTTCATTCGTTACTATCTCGATTCACCTTCATACAGCTTCGTTTCCGGATTAAAGCGCCAAATATGAGGGGTAGTTAACGGCTTACCATCTCTGTGCATAATTTGATCTTGCTTATCCCTGTTATAAGAGTAGATTTTAATATCTCTAAACAGACTATCTTTTGGATGAGTATCGAGAACCTTCACATCAGCAAAATACTCACCACCAACGTTTCTTAAAAAGCCACGACATTGAATTAGAAATTCATAAATAAAATCACCGCTCGACCCGGCACTTGAATATGAAAGAAAAATAAAATCTTTCACTCCGTCACCATTGATATCTTCACTAGTGACAACCTTTCCTTCCTCAATTGAAAATTTTTCATCTTCAATTCGAGAAAGCAAATCAAAATCACGTACACCTTCCGTCCACTGAGATAAAAAATATTTAGCACCATCTGCCGGAGCACATACATCTATAGGGGCAGCGTTGACCGTAGCCGCAAAAAATGCAAGCAACAAAAAAAATCTCATATCAATTCTCCATAATGAATGTGTGACGACCAGTCCTAACGGCACCTTGAACTTGACCGGAACCATAAACTATGGCTCCAGTGATCGTATCATTCAACGCTTCTAAAGCATTAAATAATTTTGTTGTCAGTGCCGACTCATGTGCCGCCCCCCAGCTAGCAATCGGGAGTTGCCAATTCACCCCTCCCGACGTGTTTATCGTGTTTTGAAGGACATGGCGAAGCTGATTGTATTGTGGTACACCAACGATGTGTGAAGGTCGCCAAACATGCCAACGCAAAAGTATGGCCACTGCCTTCTCCGAGGTATAGATAGTCCCTATAGTACTATTGACGACCACACCGCCAACACTGAAGCTAATCGGGTCAGTCAGTATTTCCCTTAGTCTTAGTTTGGCCATAGACCACATTGCTGCTCTATACCCAGGCATTGTGCGCGCAGCCATACTCAATCGATAAAACCAATGCCACGTTTTCAGATAATGCGCCTCGTCTTTCGAGTCGCCTAATTCTGTGAACTCACTGTCGGAATGAGTTGCTTGCGAAACAGCGTAACTATCATTTGCGAGTTTGACCCAAGCCGCATAGGTCATTAGATCTTCGTTATACAAACCCGGACTATTCCATGCCTTCGTTGGATATAAACCAAAATTACTAAAAACCTTTTTAAAAATTTCAGGCTCACGATTATTCAGGTAGGCCATAAATCCAGGAAGCTCACCTTTCCCATATGCATTTATATTTGGATTTGATGAATATAGCCCCATAGTCCAATGGCAAGGCCCGCCAGAAATAAGAGCATTATCCCAAGCGTTTAGTACGTCAAATCGACCAAAACATTCTGCTTCCGCAACCACCCTTATCGTCCGATATGTTGAAAGGGCTGGACTATTTAGTTGCGCTGGGTTAGCGGGGGCACCGGTTATTTTCTCAACTGTCATTTCAGTCTGGGAGGACCAACTATGCGTTTTCCCCGCATTAGGTCCACCATAGGTTCCGGTCTGGTAGTAACCAACTGCATGATATTCTGTTTGAGCACGGCCATCTGGAAACGCAAAGTAACTACTGAAATCCCTGAATACAACTCTTGGGCCGCCCTCAGTAAAACTATCATGAGCCCAAATATTACAACCCTTTTGAGCCAACTCGGTCCTATTTCCAGCTGTTATCTTCCAAGCTTCAAAAACAACTGGACACCGATAGTCGTTATCGAGCCAGTGTTCTATCGCCACTCTGGTCTTTTCATTCACGACACCGCTTACAGGACCAACATACTTTGCAGAGTTAGCTATAGACTGAAGACTATCAACATAATAAGTTACAGGACCTACAGTTGACCCGCTAACAACCGGAGCTTTTCCAGCTTTGGCTACAACACCCGCCGAGCCGTCATAGTAAACATCCAAGTTATTTATCCGCACGGGGGAACCAGCCTGATCTAGCAGCAGCTGCCCCTTTTTTTCAGCTCTAACACATGCAACCTGTGCCATTGAAGCATATATCTGAAATTCTCGAACGGCCCACTCGGTCCTAGTATCAAACTCCCCAGTAGGTTTGCCTAGTACAGAGAACCCTAGACCAATCAAGTCCTCCTGAAGCTTTCTTACATGCTCTGGCACTGCTAAGGCCGCGCTATTCCCCGAAGCTGCACCAGCTGTTTCAGCATTAGTAATAGCAACTGGTGGGTTATCAACACCTCCCCAACGTGGAGGTGTGTTCTGCGCAGGTTTTCCGTCATGATCCTTTTTACGGAGATCAAAATTGCCGTAAATCATTGCTCATTCCCTTATGCAATATGCTGTTCTTCGAGACGCTTGATATCGCTGGAAGAAAGATAATCTTTGTCTGCCAACTCACAAGAACGGTGGAAACAACGAGTGGCATGCTTCGTTTTCGGGCCATTTTCACCGTCGATTTCCCCATCATAGAACCCAAGATTTTTAAGGCGGGACTGAAGCCCTTTCACGTCCGAGGCTTCCGACTGAGCTTTCAAGTCCAACTCCCATACCCATGGCTGAGATTCTGCGCCAAAAGGATAAAAAGTAAGCTTGCCCTTCTTCGCATCGGGCGGAACTGGCTGGTCAACAAACCCTTCACTAGAAGTTGTGCCTTTGTAGGTCACTCCATCCACTTCCAGCGTATAGGGCTGTCCAGCAATACCTTTTTTGTCATAGGGACGTTTCATCTGAATACGGAAGCTCTTTTTCTCCGATGCTGGCGGAGTAGATGCCGGCGCATTCAACAACGCCTGATCCATCAAACTCCCCGCCTTATCCTTATCCGCCGCCCCCGGCAGCACCGGCGGTTTAATCCCGATGCCCGTGCCGGAGCCAGCCGAGCCACCGGCATTGATCTTGATCACCGGCCCAACCACCGTCACCCCACCGCCATCCAGCTTGATAAAGCTCCCACCCCCAAGAATGGTCAGCTCCGTCCCGGCCTCAATAACGATCTTGTCCCCAGCCTTGAGGTGAATCTCTTTCCCCACGCTGGTGAGCTGCGCAGTCCCCAACTTCACATGCTGGCTCTGCCCAATCGTCAGGTGATCATCCAGCTTCGCTTCAATCTTGCGGTCGGCAATCGTGGTGCGGTGTTCCTCGGCCTTCAGCTCGGTGTAGGTGTTCTTCACCACCGTGTCGTGACGTTCATTGCCGACCCGAATCTTCTGGTCATGCTCGACGTTTTCATCCCAATCGCGCTGGGCGTGGATGTAGATCTGCTCCGCACCTTTCTTGTCTTCAATGCGCAGTTCGTTGTACCCACCACCACCCGGCGAGCTAAGCGTTTTGAACACACTGCGAGTCTTGTTAGCCGGCAGTGCGTACGGCACCGGGTTTTCCTTGTGGTACAGGCAGCCGGTCACCAGCGGTTGGTCGGGGTCGCCTTCGAGGAAGGTGACGAGGACTTCCATGCCGATGCGCGGGATGGAGATGGCGCCGTAGCGGTCGCCGGCCCAGGAGCTGGAGACGCGCAGCCAGCAGCTGGTTTTGTCGTCGGCCAGGCCTTCGCGGTCCCAGTGGAATTGCACTTTGATGCGGCCGTATTGGTCGCAGTGGATTTCTTCGCCTTTGGGGCCGGTGACCATGGCGGTCTGGCTGCCGAGCACGCGTGGTTTCGGGTGTTCGAGGGCCGGGCGGTAGAACACGTCCCACGGGGTGGCGAGGAAGGTGTTGCGGTAGCCCTGGTGGAAGTCGTCCTTGTTGTCGGTGGTGTCGCTGGTCACGCCTTCTTCGAGGACTTGCGGCTGTTTGCCTTCGTGGAAGATTTCGGTGAGCAGCCACAGGTCGTTCCACTCGCTGCGCGGGTGGTCGGACATGGCCATGAAGTGGCCGCTGACCAGTTTGGTCTGGTCGCCGCGGCCTTCGGCCTGGCGGTAGTCGGCGCGGTGGCGTTCGAGGGCGCGCTGGCTGAGGAACTTGCCGCGCGCGCGGTCGATGAAGCGGCCGGGGTAGTCGTAGTCTTCCAGATCCGGCTCGGTGCTCTCGCCTTCAGGTTTGTACGCCGCTTCCATTTGCAGGCGCGGTTTTTCGAAGTCGTAGTCGCGGCGCGTGGTGCGGCTGGTGCGGGTTTCCAGGCGCAGTTTGAAGCCTTTGATCACCGGTTCTTCGGCGACCATGCCGCTGCCTTGCACGTACGCGGTCGGCTGGCCGAGGTCGGGGAACACGGTCTGATCGTCGCCGAACACCAGCAGGTGGCCTTTTTCGCTGTGCTGGAAGTGGTAGTGAATACCTTCCTCTTCGCACAGACGCTGGACGAAGTGCAGGTCGGTTTCGTCGTACTGCACGCAGTAGTCGCGATCCGGGCACGGCTGGCTGAGCTGGAAGCTGTAGGCGTTGCCCTTGATCCCGTGTTCGTCGAGGATCAGCGCGATGATTTTCGGCGCCGACATCTGTTGGTAAATGCGCTGGTTAGTGCGGTGATGCAGGTATTGCAGTTGCGGCACCATCGACACTTTGTAGCGGGTCAGGCGCTTGCCGGCATCACCTTGGGCGACGCGGTAGATCTGGCCGTGAATGCCTGAGCCTTGTGGATCGAATGCGAGAAAGGCTTGCTTGTGCAGCAGTTGTTCGAGGTCCAGGTCAGGGTTTTCGCTGACCAGTTCGAGGTCGAAGCGATACGGCTGGCTGATGCCTTCGGTGCCGGTGAACGACAGCACTTGCAGGTCGCCGACGTAGTCTTCGACCTTGAGGCTGAAGTGGGTTTCGTTAGCTGGGTTGAACATAAAGTGCTCCCTGTTCGAATGTCATCCGTTAGGCCCGAAGTCGCAACCGTTGCAGCCAGGACGAAGTGGCGCCCAAGGCGTCACGCAATTGTTGGGCAGTGATGGTGCGCTCTGCCGGGTCGAAGCTCAGCGCGGTTCGCAGCGCTGGCCAGCCGTGTTTCGGTAAGTTCGCCGGCGCATGCAGCTCGCGCTCCAGATGCTCGTCGCGGGCCTGGGTCGAAGGCAAGCGGCGGAACGGGTGTTTGCCGCCCGCCAGTTCATAGATCACGCAGGCCACGCCGTACACGTCCGCGCTGGCCGACAACGGTTGGCCCTCAAGCAGTTCGGGGGCGGCGTAGCCCGGGGTCCAGGCGTTGAAGCGTTCGCGGCTCAGGTGCGGCAGGCCGGGCAACACACCCTCCTCTGCCTGACCGAGGCCGAAGTCAAAGAGGCGCAAGCCGTCTTCGCTGAGCATGACGTTGCTCGGTTTCATGTCACCGTGCAGCACGCCGCGACCGTGGGCGTAGGCCAGCGTGTCGAGCAGCGGCAGGACGATGTCGCGCAGTTCTTGCCAAGGCAGGCCGAGCGGCCGCTCGCAGAGCAATTTGTCCAGGGTCAGGCCACGCATGTATTCCATGGTGATGAAGGCCCGCTGGCAGTCGGTGTCGACTTCAAAGGTGTGTGCACGCACGACGTTGTCGTGGCGCAGGCGTCGGGTCAGGGCGAACTCGCTGTAGAGCAAGGCACTGGCGTCCGGCGATTCGGCAAATTCTTCGCTGAGGATTTTCAGCGCTATGTAAGGATCGGGATCGCCGAACTGTTCGTGCAGCAGATCCCGCGCCCGGTAAACGGCGCCCATGCCACCGGCCCCGAGCAAACGCTCGAGGTGGTAGCGACCGGCGAGTACATCCGGCAGTGCACCGATGCTGGCCTTGGTCGGCGCCAGCAAAGGTTCTGCCTTGTTTTCCTTGGCGAAGGCGAAGTAGGTCAGGTTGTTGGCCTGTTCTTCGCTCATCAGCAAGTCATCGATGGGTGATTCGATTTTGGTCATTGGCGGATCACCACGGCTGTCAGGTTGTCGCGCGCGGCGCCACGCAGGGCGCCGTCGAACAAACGTTCCAGCGCCACGTGCGGCGCGCTGAGGCTGAGGGCGTTGCCGAGGGCATCGCTGCTCAGGCCTTGATACAAACCATCGCTGCAGAGCAAAAACGCATCGCCCGGATAGACCTCGAGTTCCAGTACATCCAGGGTCAGTGTTTCGGCCGCGCCAACAGCTCGGGTCAAGGCCTGAGCCGCTGGGTGCGCTGCCGCTTGTTCGACGCTCATTTGCTGTTCGTCGATCAATTGCTGCTGCAACGAATGATCCTTGGACAGCTGATACAGCCGCTGCCCGCGCCACATGTAGCAACGGCTGTCGCCGGCCCAGATGCAGGCCGCGCGATTGCCTTCCACCAGCAGCGCCACAACGGTGCTGCCCATGATGCTGTCGTGACGGCCGGCGGTGACGGTCAACTCCTGCCCCAAACGCCGGTTCAGCCAGTGCAGGCACTGGCGAATGGCTTTGAGGCGTTCGTCGAAGTCTTCGTGTTGCGGCAGTTCAGCCAGGCTGGCGACGATCAACTGGCTGGCGATGTCGCCCCCCTGATGACCGCCCATGCCGTCCGCGACCACCCACAGCCCCTGCTGTGGCGAGTCGAGGAAGGCATCTTCGTTGCGCGCCCGCACCTTGCCCGGGTCGGTACGCGCCGCGCTGCGCCAGGCACTGGCCACCAGCATCAGAGCTGCACCGGCATACGGAAGGTGCGCAGCACGCCCATGTCGAACGGGTTCGGCGTGCGCTGGCTGGTCAGCAGGTAGTTGGCGCGCAGGCCACCCACATCGGCTTTCAGCACCAGCACGTCGCGACCGGTCAGGTACTCGGTCTGCATCAGGTCGAACAGACGGAACAGCGACCATGGGCCGGAGTTCTTCTCGATGCCGATCGGACGCCCGGCCATTTTGTCCATGACCAGACTGGTGCGACCGTCTTCAGCATCGGTCGGCCACTTGAACGACATTGGCAGGATCGGACCGTGGCGGTATTCCATGGTCTTGTCGCCGAACTTGAACTCGGAACGGCTGACCGCCGGGTCGAGGGTGTACGGCTCCAGTTTGAACTGCACGGTCGGCTCGGCCGGGTTGATCGAGAAGAAGCTCTGACGAATCGTCAGCGCCGCCGCCATCTGGTCGAGATACATCTTCGATACCGGCAGGCTGTGACCGTCGACGCTGCGCATACGGTAGTTGCCCGGATCGCCGCTGACGAATGGACGCATGTAGCTGTCGAAGAAGCGGTCGACGGTGCCTTGAGCGCGGAAGAACTCGCGGAAATCGCTGATCGCTACGTCGCTGGTGCTGCTGGCGCTGAACGGATAACGCTTGCTGATGGTTTTGCCATACACGCTGTACAGCTCGTTCTGATAACGACCGTTCAGGTATTGGTAGGCATCGTTGAGCACCAGACGCCAGGAGTCTTCGGCCAGCACGTTGAACCACACGCTGAGCGGACGCGGCAGACGGCTAGACGCATTGCGCAGGTTGGTCAGCGCATCACGCTGGCCGCTCATGCGGGTTTTCGCCATTTCGAACGCGGCTTGTTCCGGCGTGCTGGAACGGGCCAGACCGGCCAGTTGCAGTTGCAGGTCGTTGAGCGCGCTCAGTGCAGGGGTCAGGTCTGCCGCCGGGCCGTTGTTGTCATCGAGCAAACGATGCAGCGGTTCGAAGCGACGTTGCAGCGATTTCTTCGCGGTGTCTGGCAGGGTCTTCGCCACGTTCAGGGCCGAAGCTTTGTCCGCTGCGGCGGCTGCAAGTTTGCCAACCTTACCCAGTTTGCCTTTCTGCCCAGCCAGCGCATCAGCAGCGTCGCCAGCTTCTTCGACAGGGTCTGCAGCAGCCTGGAAGCGCGTGTTCTCGCGTACTTCGGTGAGCAATGCCAGCACCGGCGAGTTGGCCGAGGTCAGACCCGCAAGTTGCTCGGCGCCTTCACCGGCGTCGCTGATCGGCGGCAATGCAACCTGGCCGACGGCTTCACTCCAGTAGTTGGCGTAGTCGCGGAAGTACAGCTGCTCCAGCTCGACCATCAGGCGACGCAAGTCCATGTCGCTGATGCCCGCGCCTTCACCCAGCACCCAGTTGTCACGCAGGATGTCGGTGACCAGCGCCGAACCCTGTACCGAGAAATACTGCTGATAACCGGATTGCGTGTAGAAGCCCGGGATCACGTATTCGGTGCCGATAAACAGCGAGCCTTGTGGGCCGAGGTGTTGGCTGAAACGATAGTCCGGCAGGTTGCGCGCTTGCTCACGGAGCATGCGGTAAACCACGGTGGCCAACGATTCGCTGCGCAGTACCTGACGCGCCTGAGTGACCAACTGGTCGTTCAGCGGGTAGATAAACGGCTGCTTCAGCAGGCGATCGAGGTGCGCATTCAGACCATTCTGTACGGCGGTGTTGCCGGTGTAGCGCGTCGACCAGTCAGTGGCGACCCAGTCCTTGAGCCACGCGGCATCGCGACGGTCTTTCATGTTCAACATCAGGTACGCGCGCAGGCTGTTGAGCAGGCGGTCGCGGTCCTTCATGTTGGCGCGGATCTGCCCTTCGAGCATGGTTGCAACCCGTGGCAGCAGTTGCTTTTCAAGCTCGCGCTCGTAAGCCTCTTTGACCACTGGATTGACGTCTTCGCCCTGATACAGACCGCCACGCTCGTGATACGAAACGTCGCCCTTCTTCGGGAACACCTGCGTCGCGGCGTAGCTGGTGTCGAGGGTTTTCAGCACGCCCATGGCGTCGTCACGCGGCGACAATGCCGTGCGTTGCTGCGTCCAGTTCTGCGCCAGATTGCGCAGGTTTTCCAGACGCTCGTAGTTCGCCGAGAAACCGCCCGCCCAGAGCATGCCAAACAGTGCCAGCGAGGCCAGTGCGCCGACATACAGCGCACGCTGGCCCCAATGGATGCGGCTGCGTTCGCGCTTGTCCAGACCGGCCAGATCGGCTTCGGGGAAAATCACTTGGCTGAACAAGTGATGGATGAACCGCGAACGACCGCTGCGCAGGGTCGGCAGCACGCCGGCGCTCATGCCGAGACTGGCGCCGATGCCGGCGGTGGTCGCATCCATCTCTTGGGTCAGGTGCGGCGCGCTGGTCAGGTAGAAACCACGCAATTGCGTGGCACGCTGATAACGGTTGCCAGTGAACGCCATGTCGACGAACAGGCACAGGCGCTCGCCGATCTGCCCCAGTTGATGCGGGAAGTCGAGGATGCGGCCACGGCGCTGAGTGTCGCGCTCGGAGTGCATGCGCATGATCACTTGGCTGTTGAGGCGACGCAGCAGTTCTTCGAACTCGTTGCGCAGCACAGCAACGTCAGTGCCGACCTGGTCCTTGCGGAAACTGGTGCCGAGTACCTGATCACTTTCCTCGCGGGTCAGTTGATCGAAGAACTCGTCGAAACCAAGCAGCTTGTCAGCCTTGCTCAGGACCAGATACACCGGCACGTCGACGTGCAGTTTCTGATGCACGTCTTGCAGACGGCCGCGAACCTGGCGCGCGAGGGTGTCGATGTCCTGCTCACTGCCACCGAGCAGGGTTTCCACTGGAATGGTCACCAGCACACCGTTCAACGGACGCCCGCGACGACGCTTGCGCAGCAGCTCCAGCAGTGTCGTCCAGGCGCTGCCGTCGACTTCCGCGTCAGGCTGGGTCAGGTAACGCCCGGCGGTGTCGATCAGCACACCGTGGTCGGCAAAGTACCAGTCGCAATGACGGGTGCCGAGGGTGTCGCGGGTCAGCTTGCGGTCGATCTTGTTGATCGGGAACTCCAGACCGGAAAAGTCCAGCAGACTGGTCTTGCCCGAGGCCTGCGGACCGATCAGCAGGTACCACGGCAAGTCACTGCGCCAGCGCTCGCTGCGGCCGCGATACAGGCTCGACGTCTTCAGGGTTTTCAGGGCGTCTTTGAAGCGCGCCTTCAACTCTTTCTGTTCTTCGTCGATCAGCTCTTCGCGGCGAATGCGGTCCTGGCCGTCCTCGCTTTCTTCCTCGGCTTTCTTGCGGATGCCCGCGCGCCAGCTGACGAAGACCATGGTCAGGCCCCAGATCAGGAACAGCACGCTGATGGTCAGCAGACGCGAGGTCGCGCTCTCCCAGAACTTGTAGTCATCCACAGCCAACAACGGGCCGACGAACCACACCAGCAGCGCCACGAACAGCACCAGCAGCAAGGTCCAGACCCAGGTCTGGCGCAGGAAGGCGCCGACTTTCTTGAAAAACTTTTTCATCACACGTCCCTGTTTACGGCTGCGACTGCGGTTGCACCGCGGCCGGATCAAGCGGCTGATATGGTTGCAGAACGGTGTCGCGCTGCTCGCCCAAGACCCAGGCGAAGCCCGAATACATCACCACCAGGCAGACAAAAGTGAACAACACCACCATCCACGCCGGCACGATGCGCACCAGGTTGCGACGCTGATCGTTCAAGCCTTCCCAGTGCGGCGACAACTCGCGCGGCACGTCGCCACGCAACTGACGGATCTGCCGGTACAGGGCGTCACGGATGCCTTCAAGCTCGAGCATGCCGCGCGCTTGTACGCGGTACTTGCCCTCGAAACCGAGGGACAGGCACAGGTACATCAGCTCGAGCATCGGCAGGTGCTTGACCGGGTTTTTCGACAACCGATCAAGCAGCTGGAAGAACTTCTCGCCACCGAAGGTTTCGTTGTGGAAGCTGCTCAGCAGGCTCATCTGCGACCATTCGCTTTCGTTGCCCCACGGCGTGGTCACGACGGCTTCGTCGACCACGGTGCAAAGCACGTAACGCGCGGCCATCACCTGGCTGCTTTCGGCACCGTTATGCAGGGCGCGTACTTCAAACAATTTCAGCCCGGCAGTCAGGCGCTCGTTGAGTGCGTACAAGTCTTCGCGGGTTTCGCTGTGCTTGAGACGCACCACTTCCGAAAGCAGCTCGGACGAGGCGGCGACCAGCGAATTGAGGCTGATGTTGAACGCTTCCGCCGGGCGCAGGCGCGCGGCGTAGATCATGCGCTCTTCCAGTTGCTCGAAACGCGGCGGTGCGGCGAAGTCGGTCAGCGGACTCGATGCCGGTCCGTGGCCTTGACGATCGAGCAGGACGGTTTTGTCGTCCTGGTTGTAATCCGTTTCCTTGATCATGTCGGTCAGTTCCTGATGGCCCAGAATTTCAGTTCAAGCTCGGCGAATTCGCCGGACACGTGGAACGCGAAACCGCCGGAGCGCTCGAGTTGTGCCAGGTCTTCGGAACTGAGTTCGAGGATGAAATAGGTTTTGTTCGAATGGAACGCAATCTGCCGCGGGGCCACCGGCAACGGTTTGACCTTGATCCCCGGCAAGTGCAGGTTGACCAGTTGGCGGATGCGCTCCACCGGGCCGACCTTGAGGTGCGCCGGCAAGCGGTGGCGCAGTTCTTCGGAGTCGCAGTTGGCACTGGCTGCCAGCACGAACGACGCCGAGCCGAGCAGTTTGTGGTCGTGCAACGGCGAGACGATGATGCCGTACTGACGTGCTTGCAGGATCAGTTCGATGGCGTGCTGTTCGAGCACCATCGACAGCACCTGACGAATCGCTTCCATCAGTTTGCGGAAGCTGCCGCCCTGGTCGGCGTGGGAGTAGCGGCTGTCCAGACGCGGGCGTTTGCTCTCGCCGGAGAAGGTCGCCAGATCGCCGAGCATGGTCAGCAGCGTGCGGTACAACTCTTCCGGATGTACCTGTTCCAGACCGAGGTAGTGACGCAGCAGCAGCTCGGTGCGGTTGATCAGTTGCAGCATCATGAAGTCGCCGACTTCGGCACCGCCGACCTTGCCGTTGGAGCGGATGCGCTCGGCGATGGTGTCGCCACGGTGGCTGAGCATGCTGATGACTTCTTTCAGGCACGACAGCAGATAGCTGGAGGCGTGGGCCTGAATGTAGGTCGGCACGAAATCCGGGTCGAGGCTGATCACGCCGTCGGGCGTGGTGTCGAGTACGTCGCAGATCTTCAGCTTCACGTAGGCCTGATCGCTCTGCTGCTCGCCGAGCAACAGTTTGAAGTCCGGGCGACCGCAGCTGACCTGACTGGCGGAATCGTCGCCGGCGTTGGAGTCGGCCACTTCGGCGTCGTACGCGGTGTAACGCGCGAGCACATCGGACTGCTCCGGACGGCGCGACTCGATGTGGTTACCGGTGACCAGTGGCAGCGCCAGGTAGATCGGTGTGTTGCCGGTGTTCGGCGGTACGTCCAGCGCCAGCGGCTCGGTGTTGCCACCGAGTTCGAACAGGCTGCCGTCCGGCAGAATTCCCGAGGCTTCACTGATCACCAGTTTGCCCATGTTGAGGAACTGCAAGTCGATCTCCAGATTGAGGAAACCCCAGGTGTAACCACCCAACAATTGCGTGCGGGTTTTCATCTGGTGATCGTAATAGCGATCGTTGTGCTGGAAGTGCTGCGGACGCAGCAGCATGCCTTCCTGCCAAATGACTTTATGGGTATTCATGATCAGTCATCCGCCTTGGCGAGCACTTGATTGGTGTTGCGGATGCCGGTCTGGTCCAGAGTCAGATCGACTTCGGTGACTTCCAGCGGAGTGATCTGAACGGTGTGGCGCCATTGGGTGTCCGGCAAGTCGCGGTAAGCGGCGAGAACGCCCACATAAAGGCTGCCCTCTTCCACCTTGAGCTTCATCTCCACGGTTTCACCCGGGCGCAGTTCGAGTTCTTCGCTGGCCACCAGATCCGGGTTGAGGGATTCCTTGGCGCGTTCGTACAGGCTGAAGAAATCAGCGTTCTCGAAGGTCACCGGGTGCTTGAGTTCGAACAGGCGCACGACGATCGGCGACGGCCGACCGTTGAGGTCCGGGTTGAGCTGATCGCTGCCGGTCAGCTTCAGGTTGATCTTGGTCACTTTCGAGTACGGCGACAGCGACGAGCAACCGGCGAGCAGCACCAGCACGGTGAGCGCAGTCAGCGTCTTGAAAAAAGCGGTCGAGCGGCGAGACATGCGCATCATCCTTGGTGGTCGGTGTGGAGGGTGGAGATCAGGCGGATCTGTTCTTCGTAAGCCTGGGCGAAGTCGCGGGCCAGCAGACGCTCGCTCCAGTCATCGTCCTGACGCAGCGCCTGGTGATAGCGGCCGAACGCTCTCCAGCGCCCGCCCGATGTCGCGATCAACGGCTTGTTGTCACGTTCGAAACGCAGGGTCAGCTGCTCCGGCGAGAAGTGCTCCAGCGTACCGCGCACTGCGGCGCGGCTGGCAGTCAGCAGCGCCACCTGATGCGCCTGCAGATCGCGGAACGCGCGGGAGATGGCTTGCTCGGCCGGCAGATGGCCGGGCTTGCTTGGCTGCAACAGAATCTGCAGCGCTTCGCTCGGATCGACGGCGAATTTCAGCGGGTTCTTGTTGGTGCCTTGCACGGTGGTCTGGGCCAGACGCAATTCGTTTTTCAGCTCCGAGCGGGTACGCAGGCTCTGCTGCAGACCGCCGATGCTTTGGCGCAGCAAACGCGCCGCGTTCAGCGCCAGGGCTTCGCGTTCGTCGTGGCTGAGGCCTTTGACGTCGACACCCAGCGCCGCACCGAAGTGCTCCCAGAAACCTTCGCTCTGACGCTCAACGGCTTTCGGTGCCGGAGCGGGCTCGGGTTCGGCGGGTGCTGCAATCAGCTCCGGCACCATCAGGCTTTCCATGTCGATGCGCGCGTAGTCGGCACGCTGACGGGAATCCTCAGGCTTGGTGTTCGGCGCCAGCAGTTCGTCGATTTCCGAGTACACACGCTCTTGCTGTTCGAGGGCATTGAGCGGGTCGAGATCGAGGAACGCGTCGTCCGGGATGATGCTGCCGGCAGCGCGCGGACGGCCGACTTCACCGTCGAAGGTCGCCGGGTCGCGCACCAGGCGCGCGCGAATTTCGAAGTCACCCAGCACGTAGGTGCTGCCGTGCTCGATACGCACCGGTTCGCCTTTGTGCAGACGTGCGCCGCTCTCGCCGTCCTGAACACCGTTGCTGCTGGTGTCGGTGAGGAAGAACGTGCCCTCGCGGTAGCTGACAATCGCGTGGTGGTTGGACAGGTGACGCTTGCGGTCAGGGATGATCCAGTCGCAGTCCTCGCCCCGCCCGATCACGCCGCCGGCCTGTTTAAAGGTCTTCTGGCACAACTCGGTGGGCACGAACTGCTTGGTGTTCAGCATTTCGAAAACCAATTCCATGTTTGATGCTCCTTGCGGTCACTTGCCGCGATTGACCGCTTGCGGATCACCCAACGGGCGATAGTCGTTGTCGTTGAATTTGTAATTGCCGCTACAGCCGCCAAGGCCGCATAGAACGACGAGGGTCAGCAGGACAGCGTGCCAGTGACGAACAGACATCAGAGGGTCTCCAGGTGTAGACAAAGCACAAAGCGCCGACCCTTGCGGGCGGCGCTGAAATGGGGTTTTGCGGGAAAATCGAGGATGTTTTGCCTACCCATCGAAATCTCCCAGATTGATATTCAGACGGCCGAGCCGATACAGCAGCGTGCGCCTCGGCAGCCCGAGCTCGCGGGCGGCGAGGGTCTGGTTGCCGTCGTTCTTGCGCAGGCAATCGAGCAACAAAGTGCGTTCGACCTGCTCCAGGCGTTCGCGCAGATTGAGGTGGCTGTTGTCTTCCGGCATCGGCTCCATGCGCAGGGAGAAATGCTCGGCGAGCAACTCGCCGCCTTCGCACAACAGCACTGCGCGCTCGACCAAGGCCTTGAGTTCACGCACGTTGCCGGGGAAGTTGTAGCCGGACAGGTGTTCCAGCGCCGCGCTCGACCAGCGCACCGGATCGCGTTGCAGATACGTGCAGGTCTTCTCGGCGAAGTGCTCGGCCAGTTCAAGGATGTCGCCGTCGCGCTGACGCAGCGCCGGCAGCTCGATCGGGAATTGCGCGAGGCGGTAATACAAGTCCTCGCGGAATTTGCCTTCGCTGACCAGCGTCGACAGATCGCGGTGCGTCGCAGCGATGATGCGTACGTCGATCTTGTGGGTGTCGTTGGAACCCAGCGGACGAATCTCGCCTTCCTGCAACACGCGCAAAATCTTCGCTTGCAACGACAGCGGCATGTCGCCGATCTCGTCGAGCAACAGCGTGCCGCCATTGGCCGCATCGAACAGGCCAGCGCGGTCGCGGTCGGCACCGGTGAAGGCGCCTTTGCGATAGCCGAACAACTCGCTTTCCAGCAGGTTTTCCGGGACCGCCGCGCAGTTCTGCACGATGAACGCCTGGGAACGGCGCGGGCCGCAGTCGTGAATCGCCCGGGCGACGACTTCCTTGCCGGTGCCGGTTTCGCCGCGCAACAGCACGGTGTACGGGCTGTGCAGGACTTTGCTGATCAGCGAATGAGTCTGGCGCATCGCCGCGCTTTTGCCGATCAAGCCATAACCACTGATGCTCGGCACGCTGCGCACAACCGTTGCCGACTCTGCCAACGGCTGACGCAGGCGTTGCAGCAAATGCAATTGGCCGAGCACGAACGAGCCGAGCTGGCCGAGGGAGTCGGCGAAGCCTTGCAGGTGGGTGCGACGACGGCTGGCGCACAGCAGCAGGCCTTCGACAGCCTTGTGCTGATTGACCAGCGGCACACACAGCAGCGACTGCCATGGCGAAGCCGCCGCCGGCAGAAAACTGGTTTCGTGCAGGCTGCCACTCAAGTCGTCGAGGCACACCACGCGGTTCTGGCACAGGGCGAATTGCAGCAGTTGCTCACCGTTGTAATCCGCCGGCAGGCTCGCCGCTTCACGCGGTTGCAACGCGCCGTCGAGGCATTCGGCGTTCATTCCCAGGCACGTGTGGGTCGCGTCGAGCAAATACAGCTGCGTCAATTCGCAACCGCTCAGCTCGGCCAGACCGCGCACGAAGTCACCCAGCAGCGCAGCACCGTCCGCCGCCCGCGAAAGACTGGCGAACTGCGCCAGCAACGCTTCGGCATAGACCAGTGGCTGCGGCACCTGAGTGAACATCACACCCACCTCAGGCGAACTCGCAGGTCACGCTGGCTTCGCCGTCGAGCGTGGCATGCACGCGCTTGAGGCTTTCACCGGTGGCCATCGCGTCGAGCAAGCGGTCAGCCACCAGCGGCAGCACATGCTGATCGAGCAAATGGTCGATCAGGCGCGCGCCACTTTCGCTCTGCGTGCAACGCTCGGACAGGTGATCGACAAGGTTCTGGCACCAGCTGAAATCCAGCTGACGGCGATTCAGGCGCTCGCCAAGGCGACCGAGTTTGATCTCGATCAGCTCGCGCAGCACGGGGCCGCCGACCGGGTAGTACGGCACCACTTTCATCCGCGCCAGCAGCGCCGGTTTGAAGTGCTTGCTGAGCACCGGGCGAATGGTTTCTTCGAGGACTTCAGCGGTCGGCCGTGCGCCGTTTTCGCAGAGGTCGCTGATCTTGTCGCTACCGAGGTTCGAGGTCATCAGGATCAGCGTGTTGCGGAAGTCGATCTCGCGACCTTCGCCGTCGTTGGCCACGCCCTTGTCGAAGATTTGGTAGAACAGGTTGAGCACGTCCGGGTCAGCCTTCTCGACTTCATCGAGCAGGACTACCGAATACGGTTTCTGGCGTACGGCTTCGGTGAGCATGCCGCCTTCGCCGTAACCGACGTAGCCTGGCGGTGCACCGATCAGGCGCGAAACAGTGTGCTTCTCCTGGAACTCGGACATGTTGATGGTGGTGATGAAACGATCGCCGCCGTACAGCAGGTCAGCGAGGGCCAGAGCGGTTTCGGTTTTACCGACGCCGCTCGGGCCGACCAGCAAGAACACGCCAACCGGTGCGTCAGGTTTGTTCAGGCCGGCAGCGGTGGCACGCATCGAGCGATCCAGTGCGTGCACGGCTTGTTCCTGACCACGGATGCGCGTGCGCAGGTCGGTGGCGAAACTGGCGACTTTGGCGTTGTGCTCACGGGCCAGTTGCGCCAATGGCACGCCGGTCCAGGCGCTGATCACTTCGGCGACCAGACGCGGGCACACTTCGAAGCTGACCAGACGCTCTTTGACTTGGGCGGCGGTCAAGGCGCTGTGGGTTTCGTTGAGTTGGGCTTCCAGCGCTTCGACGCTTTGGCCTTCTTCGACTTCGGCAGCGACGGTTTCGATCACGGTGCCTTCGGCGTCTTCTTCAACGTTGACGGTCGGCTCGACAGCGGCGGCTTCACGAGCCTTGGCCAATTGCTGACGCAATTCCAACAGGCGCTCGGCCAGTTGCTTCTGTTCAGTCCACAGGGTTTCCAGCGCGACCATTTCGTCTTCGGCTTCGTCCAGACGCGCTTCCAGTGCATCCAGCGCTTCGTGGTCGATCAGCAGGCCGGCTTCGGCATCGCGGCGCAGCGCCTGACGCTGACGGCCACCTTCAGCCAGTTCGCCACGCAGGCGCTCAAGGCTTTCCGGAGCGGCAGCGAGGCTGATGCGTACGCGGGCGCAAGCGGTGTCGAGCACATCGACGGCTTTGTCCGGCAGTTGCCGACCGGCCAGATAACGTGCGGACAGTTCAGCCGCCGAGACCACCGCGTCATCACGCAGATAGATGCCGTGGCTCTTCTCGTAAACCTGGGCCAGACCACGGAGGATGGTCACCGCTTCGCTGACGGTCGGTTCGTGCAATTGCACCGGTTGGAAACGCCGGGCCAACGCCGGGTCTTTCTCGAAGTATTTCTTGTACTCGGCCCAAGTGGTCGCGGCGATGGTGCGCAGTTCGCCACGGGCCAGTGCCGGTTTCAGCAGGTTGGCCGCGTCGGAACCGCCCGCGTTGCCGCCCGCACCGATCAGGGTGTGGGCTTCGTCGATAAACAGAATGATCGGTTTTGGCGAGGCTTTGACTTCGTCGATCACGCCTTTGAGGCGACGCTCGAACTCACCTTTGACGCTGGCACCGGCCTGCAACAGACCCATGTCCAGCGACAGCAGCTCAACGCCTTTGAGCACTTGTGGCACTTCACCGGCGGCGATGCGCGAAGCCAGGCCTTCGACGATAGCCGTCTTACCCACGCCAGCTTCACCGACGACGATCGGGTTGTTCTTGCGGCGACGGGCGAGGATATCGACCATCTGGCGGATCGCGCCGTCACGGCACAGCACCGGGTCGAGTTTGCCGTCGCGGGCCTGTTGGGTCAGGTTGTGGGTGAAGCGCTGCAACAGCGATTCGCCCTGCGCGGCCGGTTTGCCATTGGCCGCCGGTTGCTCCTGTTGCGACAGGGCAAATTCTTTCAGGCGATCGATGTTCAGCTTGGCGAGCAGCGGCTGATAACGGCTGCCGGCGTAGCGCATCGGATTGCGCAGCAGGGCGAGGATCAGCGCCGCGTCTTCGACCTGGGTCTGACCGAGTTCGAGGTTGGCCACCAGCAGCGCATCTTGCAGCCACTGCACCAGTTCCGGGGCAAACACCGGGTTGCGCGATGCACTGTGCTCGACGCGCGATTGCAGCGCGGCGCTGAGTTCACCGGCGTCGACGTCTGCATCCTGCAGGGCACGCGACAGCAAGCCGTTCGGACGCTCGAGAAGGCCGAGCAGCAAGTCTTCGACGAGGATCTTGCTGCCGCCACGGGCCACGCAACGCTCGGCGGAACGTTCCAGATCACGACGGGTTTCGGCGTCCAGCGCCTGGATGAGTTGTTGCAGGTCTACGTTGATCATGGCTCACGTCCTTAATGAATTTTGCTGCCCAGGGTCACCACGCCGTCCGCTTTTTCGCGGCCCAGCCAACTGGTCCAACCGAGGCGACAGGCGTTCTGCTCACCGATGCGCAGTTCGCGGATTTCTTCCTGGCGCAGGACCAGGCGGATGTCGTAATCGAGCGGGTCACGCAAGGTGAACCGCACCAGCGCGCAGAGCGGCTGGTAACCGAAACCGATCGGCAGGAATTCATGGAATCGCTGCCAGTCGAGTTCGGTGATGTGAATGCGGAATTTGCCGCTGCGGTCGCGCACGTGTTCGCCGAGCACCAAGTCTTCACCGAGCAGGCTGTTGGCGCGGCCCAAACGATTGCGCTGCTCTTCGAGAATTTCCACGCGGCGCTCGATGCATTGCTCGATGACCAGGTCTTCGTGCTTGAAGTAGTAACGCAGCACGGCTTCGATCAGCGCCGCCGAGTGCGCCCGCAAGCTGAGCAGGCCGAGGTACGGCAGCAGGCGTTTCCAGTTGAGTTCCTTGGCCTTGCGGATCTCGTCGCCACCCAGACCGATCAGGGCGAACAACTGCGACGAGAACGGGTCGATCGCGCCACTCTGGAAGCTTGCGCGATAGCGATACTTGCGCCAGATCGGCAGCATCAGCCGTTGCAGGCGGTGGTGGAACAGGTCGAGGAAATTGCGTGTCGGGTTGCCGTCCTCGCTGTCGCCCAGGGCTTGTTCGCCGTAGAACGCCGGCAACGGCGAGCCAGAACCGACCAGGCCGATCAGGTTGAAACGCATGCGCGCGCGCATCTGCCCGTGCTCTTCGAAAAACTCCACGCGATCGACGTCGCTGCGCGGAAAGCCCAGGCTCGGGTTGGCCTGGAACTCCACGTGGTCGTACAGATCGTCTTCGCTCAGGTACGGGTGTGCCTCGCGCAGCCGGTCGATCACCAGCAGCACGGCCTGAAACAGCGAGTACTCGCGTATTACCTTGGTCAGCCCGCTTAAAGCAGGGGCTGCAGGCCCATACGTGGTGTCCATTGGTACACCTCTCCCTGTGTGCTTTTTACGCGCAGTTCATGGAATGAATTGAGACTGGCGTAAAGCGCGAAAAACTCGTTAAGAACCGAAGCGAAAACGAACAGGTCGCCTTCGCCGATGTACCCTTCCGGGTCGATGGTCAGTTCGGTGCGCAGACCGCGCACCGGCAGCCCACGGTGCAAGCGGTCGACGTGGTGATGCTTGATGTGCTTGAGGCCGCCGAGCAGGCGTTTGCTGACCTTCTCCGCATGCTGGTCGTAGTAGCGCGGCAAGTCGTAGGTTTCGAGAATCACCTTCAACGCATTGACGTCGGCCAGCGACAGATAGTTAAGCGACATGTTGCTGATCAGC
Source organism: Pseudomonas sp. rhizo66 (assembly GCF_031931925.1). NCBI lineage: Bacteria > Pseudomonadati > Pseudomonadota > Gammaproteobacteria > Pseudomonadales > Pseudomonadaceae > Pseudomonas > Pseudomonas sp. rhizo66. The sequence goes on along the minus strand of NZ_JAUJWZ010000002.1, from coordinate 265,782 downwards.
TTCCACAGGAAGTCACGGTTCAGCGGCGGCGCGAAGCTGGAAGTGGCCGGGGTGATGTTGCGGAAACTGAGGAACTCCGGCGTTTCTTCACAGGCCATGCAGATGTCGCCGAGCTTGAGCTTGCGCGGCAGGTTCTGGTTGGTGCACATCAGCTCGATCGACAGGGTTTCGTGGGCTTCGGTGTGGCGAATGCCGAAGCTCAGGTAGGTGTCGAGGCCGTCATGCAGCAGCGACGAACGCTGGCGGATGCTGTAATGCGGACGGCTGTTGGGCACGTCGAAACTCGGGTCGTGCTCGAAGGACTCGAACGGCACGTACTCCTGATAACCGAGGCCGCCGGGCTTCCAGCCGGTCACGGTTTCCACCGAAAACACGCCGCAGTTTTCCAGATCGTATTCCGCTGGCAGCAGCAGGTATTCGTCCTGCTTGCCGTCGAGGCGAATCGGCAGTGCGTCGTGGGCGAACAGGTTGGCAATCGGCGTGCAGAACAGCTTCACGTTATCCAGGGTCGGCCGCATGCGCATGATGCCGCTCTTGCGGATATCGAAGCGCAATTCCAGGCCGCGCATCTGCTTGAGGGTGTCTTCCGGCAGCGCGTTGATGATGTCCAGACCGTTGACGTCGACGAACAGGAATTTGTCCTGGAAGGCGAAGTATTCCTGCAGGTAGCGATAGCCACGGAAAGTGTTCAGCGGATACGGGATCAACGCTTCTTCTTCGGCAAAGCCCACCGGTTTGACCCGATCACCGGGAATCTTGAACGCCATCGGCTTGCCGCTGACGCCATCGATCGGTTTGCCGGCACCGTCGAGCGGGATCAGTTCGATGCCTTCGAGGTTGCGCAGCAGGCTCAGGTAGAGCATCTGGCTGATGTAGCGCTCACCGGCAAAGTGCAGGCGCAGCTTGCTCAGCTCCAGCTCACCAAGGTGGCCGTCGGCGCTCATTTCCAGACGCAGGCTGAGCAGCGAGCCGTCGCCCTTCACCGAGTAATTCAGCGCGGCCAGATCCAGCGGCAAGACTTCGGTCGGGTAGCAAGTACGGAAGCGGCAACGCACGTCTTCGATCGGTTTGCTTTCAATCGGCGTATCGCGCTCGACGCGCAATGCCGGCCCGGATCGCTTGAGCGGGTCGAACTGCAAAATGCTGAACGCCGGCAGCGGGCGCATGTAGTTCGGCCACAGCAGCTGCATCAGCGAATGGCTGAGCTCCGGCAGCTCGTCATCGAGCTTCTGGCGCAGACGCCCAGTCAGAAACGCAAAGCCTTCGAGCAACCGCTCCACATCCGGATCCCGCCCTGCCTGGCCCAGATACGGCGCCAACGCCGGACTACGCTCGGCGAAACGGCGACCGAGTTGGCGCAGTGCGGTGAGTTCGCTTTGGTAGTAGTGGTTAAAGGACACGGGTTACCTGCCTGGTAGTGGAACTCATCAAAAAAATATCCTGTAGAGCGCGACCGTCAGACCGGCACAGAAGTAACCGGCGATCAGGAGGTAGGGCACGAGCAGGATCCATCCGTAGGCCATGAAAGCATTGTCGAATGGCCCGGCGACCAGGCTGCACAAGCCATAAAGCATCCAGGGCACCGCGTAGAAAGGGATGATTTTCAACGGCGCCAGCCAGACCATTCGCAGCGCCTGCTGCTCATTGCGGCTCTTCGCGGCCCGCGAGCCCCATAGCGCAAACAACAGCAACCCGGGCATGCCGAACCACAACAGATACACCCAGTGGGTCTCGGACGAGTCGAATGTCGAATACTCGCCAATCCACAGGCCATAGGATGAAAACGCCAGCATGGCCAAGAATGGCGTCCACAAGGCTCCCATGAAGAAACTGAGTTGCGCGCGACTGAGCAGGGCCATCTCGTTCGATACACCTATCACGGGCAAGCCTCCATCCTCGAAAACACACGCATCCATTGCGTCATGATGCATACCGTGTGTTTTCTGCATGAGAGAGCTTCTGGCGATCAGGCGCATTCCGGCACCCACCAGTCTTCGTAGCCTTGCGTGCCGGGATACAGCACTGTCGAGCCGTTGGATTCGGGAGCAACCGCAAAAAATTCAGTCACCCGGAAATTCCATTCCGAGGATTCGAGCAACGCGCCGTCCTTGGTGTACACCCGAAAAAAGTACCCGCTGCTGAACATCCCAAACACTTGCCCGATCAATCCCAGCTTGGGATAACCGGGTGCGTATGTGATGAGGTAGCACTCGCCCGACTCGCTCGAGTGTCGCGCCAAGGCCTGCGCCGTTAAGCCACCGAAAATCTTCAACCCCAGCAAGACGGTGCATATGGACACACCGGTCAGCGCCGGAGCCAGCAACAGTCGCGGCAATGCTCGACGTTTCTGAGCCTCCAGCGGTTGCAGTGCCGCGTGCTTGCGCCAGCGGGTGTAAGCCGTGTGGATGACGTTGGTCAGCAGGATGGCGCAAACCGTCAAACCACCTGTAAGCGCGCAATAGGCCAAGCCACGAATGGGGTACTGCGGCAGCAGATAAAACAGAATCGTCAACATCATCAAAACTACCAGGCCAAACTGGATGGCTTGACGCTGGATGAAGACCAAAATCAAATTCATGAAAACGAAAAAATAGAAAATCAGATACATCGCCATGCCGATGGCGACACCGTGCGAGGTCAATCCACCGACCAGTTGTTTATAGGCGGGAACCGCATAGCCATTCATAACGATATAAATCACACAGGCTAGCGAGTGCACAGCCAGACCGATGGCGTGACGGCTATTCATGTGCAACTCCGGTCATGGCTTTATCGGCACTCTGGAATGAGGACGTGCCTTCAGCCCCAAAAAAACCTATTACCGACATTGTGGAATTATCCAACTTTCCCAGCCTTCAGAACCCGGATACAAGATCATCTCGCCATGAAATTCCGGGGCAGCCCCTGGATCTCCCTCTCGCATCCATAGATACCACTCAGATGTTTTTAGAAGTTCCCCATCCATTGAATAGACCCGATAGAAGGATTGACTGCTGAAAAGTTCTAACAAACTTCCTGCGATTCCCAAAAATCCATAATCAGCTGCATATCTGGCGATGTAGCATTTACCAGATTCACTCACATAAGTTTTTAATGGCTTTGCAACCAGAGAACTGTGAACTTTTAGCGCGAGAAGCATCGCCAGAAGCAATGACACAGCCAGCAGCAGATAAACGCCTCGTTTTCTGTTAGCACTGATCATGACGCTACCATCGGCTTTGCCCTCGCCACGAACTCACCGAAATCGGCACTCATGAAACGAAAGTCAATGGATGTTGGCAACTTCTTCACGGTTGAATAAACAAACAAATCGCCACCTTTACCATGTAGAGCACGGTACTGATTGAAGCTATCGTTAGTTACCTTGTGATATAACTGGCCATCGGCCTCAAATGTATCTCGACCCAACGCACTAAATCCTTTCACGCCACTTTCAAAGCTCCAGTACCCAAGCGGCTGATTATTACTGCTGTCATTCAAAAACTCATACGTATCACGTATGTAGCAACCAATTTCTTCGATATGCAAAGTGGCCGGTGTTTTTTTGGTTTTCGAAACCGTTGAAAATTTGGTAACAGCAAACTTTACGGAAAACCCACCCAACGTTCCGTAAACATCATCCAGTGGATCAGTAATTCTTGCCCACTTATCAGTTCCGATAGACCTGCGATTGTACTGCGATGTTACTTCCAACTCTTGGGCGCTCATAGAACTGAAATCATATTCGCCTGTTTTCAGATCCATGCTTGCCTGATCAAGAATCCCGAGATCTCTCAGACGCGTCATAAACTGCAAAAGACCAGGCGCCAGTTGATTCAATCCTTTGGCACGCCCGATCAGCTCGTTGTACTGACTGGCATACGCTGCTTTTTCGAGCAACGCTTTTACATCTTCACCTGTGTGCGGTGACGCACTGTTCAACCAATCGAACTCCAGATCATCAAACAGTTTTTCTGGAGTGAGTTGTTTAACGTCAAGACGCCCCTCTTTTTCGTCGATAGTCATTTCGTAAGGCTTGCCATCGAACCAGCGCTGCATCAGTCGAGCGGCCTGCACCCAGCCCATTTTTCTCATGGCGCCAGGAATATCTGTGATCAGGAATTCGTCCACAGGCACTTCTACTGGCGTCTTGTCAGAAGAAGGCGTGAGCTGGGTCGTGAGTGGTGCCGGTGCGGTCATGTCATAAACCCTATGCAATCACGAGCGAAGACTGCGGTTCGAAGGTAAGCGTGACGCTTTCAGCCAAATTGGAAGCAATCGGCGCCGTTTTACCCTGTGCATCAGTAACGCCCTTGATTTCTTTGCCAGAGGCCGTTCTCAGGGTGTAGGCACGGTTTGCGACCGGAGCACCGGTTCTCGGATTGCGTGCGACGAAGTGCTGGGTAAAAGGCCAACTGAGCTCCACCGGCAACGGCGGCACAAACGGGGCTGGTGAATGCGAATTGCCGATAATCACCGTCCCGGAACCGGCGGTGACTTTGTTGCCGTGGGAGCCTATGGAATCAACAGTGACAGCAGACTTGCCGTTGATTTTTACCGTCGTGGCCAAGCCGCCGACCATCGCACCACCACACGCGGAGGCATCACCTTCGCGGGCGGCCGCGAGGCCGTCGAAGAACACGTCGCCGGAACCGGCGGCGATCGGATTGGTGCCGTGGCCGGGGAGCGGGCAAGCGGTGGGGTCGGATACACGTGCTGCGGGTTTGCCAGACATCGGGGATCTCCTTAGGTGACCTTCACTTGACCGCTGCCATCCAGGCGCGCGGAAAAACTGACCTGACGCTTGAACCCTTCAACTTCCAGCAGGCCTTCGATGCTGAAGGCGAGGCGCAGTTGATCGTGGTCACGCGGCAGGGAAATGACACGCACATTGCTCAGGCGCGGCTCGTAGGCTTCGATGAAGTTTTCGATGGCCAGACGGGCCTGACTCAGGGAGTCGTGCAGGCTCAGGCGCATGTCATTGAGATCGGGCAACCCGTAGTCGGACAGCGTTTGCACGCTGCCGGCCCGGGTGCTGAGCATTTTGGCCAGATGGGCAGCCACTGACGCCATGGCACAAGCCTCAAGGCTGTTGCCCTTGCGTAGTTGCGCGTCGCCGTTGAGGCGTTCGAACAGGCTGCCGTATCCGTCCATGAGTCGCTCTTACTCTTTGTCCAGCTTGCCAACCAGCGACAGGGTGAAATCGGCACCCATGTACTTGAAGTGCGGACGCACGTTCAAGCTCACGCGGTACCAGCCCGGCTCGCCTTCAACGTCGCTGACGATCACTTGCGCAGCGCGCAGCGGACGACGGCCACGCACTTCGGCGCTCGGGTTTTCCTGGTCGGCAACGTACTGACGGATCCACTTGTTCAGTTCCAGCTCGAGGTCGGTACGTTCTTTCCACGAACCGAGTTGCTCGCGCTGCAGCACTTTCAAGTAGTGAGCCAGACGGTTGACGATCATCATGTACGGCAGTTGGGTGCCGAGCTTGTAGTTCAGCTCTGCAGCCTTGCCTTCTGCGCTGATGCCGAAGAACTTCGGCTTCTGCACCGAGCTCGCGGAGAAGAACGCCGCGTTGTCGGAGCCTTTACGCATGGTCAGGGAGATGAAGCCTTCCTCGGCCAGTTCGTATTCACGACGGTCGGAAACCAGAACTTCAGTAGGAATCTTGGTTTCGATTTCGCCCATGCTTTCGAAATGGTGCAGAGGCAGATCTTCAACCGCGCCACCGCTCTGCGGGCCGATGATGTTCGGGCACCAGCGGAATTTGGCGAAGCTGTCAGTCAGCTTGGTGCCGAACGCGTAAGCGGTGTTGCCCCACAGGTAGTGCTCGTGGCTGTTGGCAACGGTTTCCTTGTACACGAACGATTTGACCGGGTTTTCTTCCGGATCGTACGGGTTACGCAGCAGGAAACGCGGCACGGTCAGACCAACATAACGGGAGTCTTCCGAGGTACGGAAGCTCTGCCATTTGGCGAATTGCGGGCCTTCGAAGTGGTCTTTCAGATCTTTCAGATCCGGCAGGCCGGTGAAGCTTTCCAGACCGAAGAATTTCGGGCCGGCCGCAGCGATGAACGGCGCGTGGGACATGCACGAAACGCTGGCGACGTACTGCATCAGCTTGACGTCTGGCGAGCTTGGCGACATGTAGTAGTTAGCGATGATCGCGCCCACAGGCTGACCACCGAACTGGCCGTATTCAGCGGTGTAGATGTGCTTGTACAGGCCCGACTGCATGACTTCCGGCGAATCTTCGAAATCGTCCAGCAGGTCTTCTTTGGAGACGTTGAGGATTTCGATCTTGATGTTTTCGCGGAAGTTGGTGCGGTCGACCAGCAACTGCAGACCACGCCACGACGATTCCAGCGCCTGGAAGTCCGGGTGGTGCAGGATTTCGTCCATCTGACGGCTGAGCTTGGCATCGATCTCGGCGATCATGCGGTCAACCATGGCCTTCTTGACCGGCTCACCGTTGTTCTGCGGCTTGAGCAGTTCTTCGATGAACGCCGACACACCGCGCTTGGCGATGTCGTAGGCTTCGTCGTCCGGAGTCAGACGGGTTTCGGCGATGATGCTGTCGAGAATGCTGTACTCGCCGTTGCCGGCGCTCTTCTCTTGTGCTGCGCTAGTGCTCATTGTGTTGGCTTCCTTGGCTGGAGTCTCAGGCGTCCGGGGCTGCGGCGTTCAGGCCCAGCTCACCGAGTACGCGACCGCGGGATTCGTCGTCGGCGAGCACGCCTTCGATCGCTTTACGGAACGCAGGTGCGTTACCCAGCGGGCCTTTGAGGGCCACCAGCGCATCGCGCAGTTCCATCAGTTTTTTCAGCTCAGGCACTTGCTCGACCAGGCTGGCCGGGTTGAAGTCCTTCATCGAATTGACGCGCAGTTGCACAGCCAGCTCGTCGGCCTCGCCATCTTCCTGCAGACGGTTCGGCACGCTCAGCGTCAGACCCAGTTCTTGCTTGGCCAACACTTCGTCGAAGGTCATCTTGTCGATGCTGATCGGCTTGCGATCTTCGATTTTGCGATCGTCCTTGCGGTGGGTGTAGTCACCGATTGCCAGCAGCTTCAGCGGCAGTTCAATCTCTTCCTGAGCACCGCCGGTGGCGGGTTTGAAGGTGACGTTGATGCGTTCCTTGGGGGCTACCGAGCCTTCTTTGGCCATGGCTTTTCTCCTTGCGGTTGTGGCCCTGGGGCCTATTCGAGTACCACTTCGAGGTCGAGGTGGCACAGCCTGCGATAAATCTCTTCCTTGCGTTCACGTACGGCATGGTTCTGCGGCAACAACTCGCAGCAACTGTGCAGCAGGTGCAGCACTTCCAATGCAAGATCGGGCTCCCAGGCGTGCAGGCCTGAGTCCTGTAATGTCTGATCGAGGGTTTCCAGCTGGTTCTTGGCCAGTTCGTACTTCTTGGCCATGAAGCACAGGCGTGCGAGGGCGAACTGCCAGAAGAAGCGCTCGCGGCCACCGTGGGCCGACTGCAAACCCTGCTTGAGAATCTGCACGGCGGGCTTCAGGCCTTCCTTGCGCAGCAACGGCAGGACTTCTTCAAGGGCCTTTTCCCAGGCCGGCTGGGTTTCGACGTTTTCGCTTTCGACCTTGCGCGGCGCGCTGGCGCTTTGCAGGTGCGGCATGACGTTGGCGGCGATCCACGCCCGAGTGGACGGATCGGCAAAAGGCGCGCCGTCATGGAAGCGCAACTCGACAATGCCGGGCAGGCGTTGAACCAAAAGCGCGAAGTGGATTTCCACTTCGCGCATTGCCAATTCGGCGTTGAGGTTCTGGAGACATTCCCAGACCATCCTCTGGCCATCGAACCAGAACGGCGCCTTCGCCAGGCTCGCCTCCAGTTCCACTAGCAGGTCGGCGTATTTGCCCTGATCGAAGCGGTCCTGGTAGAGCTTGAGCTTTTCCAGCGGCAGGCCGCGCAACACGGTGATCTGTTCGGCATTGCGCTCGGGTACTGCGTCGATGGTCATCCACAGCAGCGTGCGGTTCAGGCGCAGGGCGCGCAGGTCGGTGGCCTTCTGCTTGAGCCACCAGGCGCACAACGGTCGGGCGCTTTCCTGTTGCGCGCGCAGGGCTTTGTGCGCGTCTCGTTCGTTATCGATCGGTGCGCCTGGGGTGAGCAACTGGCTCGCGGCCTGCTTGACCTGCGCCACTGCTGCACCGACCACACCGGGGGCCGGTTGATTGTCGGCGGCGCGCTGGATCATGGTTTTCAGGCGACGAGAGATCGGCAGCAGCAGCGGCGAATCATCGCCCAGATGCTCAGCACATGCCGCTTCAAGGCCGGACAGGTGCTCGGAGAGCTGCCGGAACATCGGCAACTGCTCTTTGATCGCAATGTTTTCGGTGATGACCTGCTCGAGACGCGGCACCAGCCAGCCGATGGCGGCGGCTCGGGTGCGGGGTTTGAGCGGGTGAACGTCGGCCCAATTATTTTCCGACAGATGGTGCAGCAGACCGAGGCCGGCCAGCAGCCCGGGGAAGGATTCACGCTGATACAGCGACCAGGTCAGCCAGGCGCCGACACGCAAATCCTTGGATTGGGTACGCAGCAGATTTTCGCTGTTTTCGCGAATTTTCAGCCAGTCGATCTGCCCGCTTTCGTGCATCGACGAGGCTTTGGCCAGCTCACTTTCCAAGGCCTCGAATTCGCTCGAAAAACGAACGTCTTCGCCCGCGAAATTCTCTTTGGAAACAGAGACTTTTGCGAGTTCGAGGTAATGGGCGGAAAGTTTGCTTGAGTAGGACATCCATGGCCTTTATTAAGGATTACAGTCAGGCGCCTATTGGAGTTACCGCGGCGCGGGACAGTATCGAAGAGCGGTGCAGCGACTCATCCAATTGAGATGTGCTCTTTCAAGTGGGCGCATCGTAATCACTATGATGGCCACTAGCAAGCATCTGATTAAACAACAAGACGAAGTGTTCTTTGTTTGTTGTAGGAGTTTTCCCTATATTCCGTCAGGGAATCCCCGATCCTCTGTTTATATTCAGATACCCGTACAAAATGCCTGGAACGCTTGATTTAGAGCGATCGTCCCAAGTGTCGCCGATCGCCGTAAACGGGGGCCGACGAGCATGGTGGGGGAGCATGCCGGGTTTTAAAAAATTCGGATGTAGGATGATTCCGAAAGACCTTGGTGTTGTTTCAACAATTCACAGCGAGACATCCAACAATCGTAAAAGTGCCATCACTATGATGGCTTTTATATATAGGGTAATGATTTAAGTGTGAGGCAGATCGATAGCCAACAAATGCAATCACTTACGCGGCGTTTATTATTGCTGTACGCCATTACCAATAGGCAGGCATAAAAAATGGGCACCCGACCGCAATCGGTGTGCCCATTTTTCTACACGGTTCTCCTCGTTATTCGAGAAGTTCGCCGCAATTAAGGATTAACGCTGTCTTTCAACGACTTGCCTGGCTTGAATGCCACGGTGTTGCTGGCCTTGATTTTAACCGGCTCGCCGGTCTGCGGGTTTTTGCCGGTGCGGGCGCCGCGGTGGCGTTGCAGGAAGGTGCCGAAGCCGACCAGCGTCACGCTGTCCTTGCGGTGCAGAGCGCCGGTGATTTCTTCTAGAACGGCGTTGAGTACGCGGTTGGCCTGCTCTTTGGTCAGGTCTGCTTTTTCAGCGATTGCAGCGGCGAGTTCTGGTTTACGCATTAGTGAAGCCCCTTTGACGGTTTTTTGTTGTTATGTCCGTGCTGTTCTCGTTGGAACAGCGCCCAAGGCGCCGCAGGCTCTACTCTGCGGCAGACGGGAGTGAGAATGGCACGCGGATACCGGCGGCGCCAGTCTCCCCGCGACCTTTGTAGGGGCAAAAGCGGGGTGATTCCGACAGAACGACCGGTATTTACGCCAGCAGGGCCGGAAGCTGTTTGTTCAGGGCGAGTTTTTCCATTACCGCCGCACCGGTCAGTGCATAACCGAGCAACTGCCCGTCGGCGCTGTGGCACAGGGCCTTGATGTCGGCGCCCTGCCCTTCAACCGTCCAGACGCCTTCGCTGCCCCGTGGCGGCGGCGAAACCACCAGCGGGCACACCGGGGTTTTCACGGTGATCGGCATCGGGCCGTAGCTCACGGCGGTAGGGTTTCCGGCGAGGGTTTGTGCCAGCGCTCGCGCACAGCTCATGAGAGGCATCACGTACAGCAGATTCAGCCCGTCGACCTCGGCGCAGTCGCCCAGGGCGTAGATATTGGCGTGGGAGGTTTTCAGGTAGCGGTCGACCACCACACCGCGATTGACCTGTACACCGGCAGCCGCCGCCAGATCGATGCGTGGGCGCAGGCCAATGGCCGAAACCACCACGTCGCAAGGAATGACCTGGCCGTCGGACAGATGCGCTTCCAGGCCATCGGCAACTTTTTGCAGTCGGGTCAGCACCGGGCCGAGGTGGAATTTCGCACCGAGGCTTTCCAGCCCGGCCTGCACCGCTGCCGCAGCAGCCGGGTGCAGCAGCATCGGCATGACCTGTTCGCACGGCGCCACCAGTTGCACTTCGTAGCCACCGAGGATCAGGTCGTTGGCGAACTCGCAGCCAATCAGGCCGGCGCCGAGCAGCAGCACCCGGCGCTTGCCGGCCGCCGCTGCGCGAAAGCGCGCGTAGTCTTCAAGATCATTGATCGGGAACACCTGATCGCCGCCATCGCCTTCGATTGGCACGCGCACGGTTTCTGCGCCCCAGGCGAGGATCAGATCGCGGTAGTAAACCGCTTCTTCGCCGATCCACAGGCGCTTATGGCCGGCGTCGATGCCGCTGATGCGCGTGTGGGTGCGCACTTCGGCATTCAATTGCTCGGCCATCGCACCCGGTTCAGCCATGCACAGGCCGTCGGCGTCCTTGTTCTTGCCGAAACCGGTGGAGAGCATCGGCTTGGAGTAAGAACGGCCGTCATCAGCCGTGATCAGCAGCAGCGGGGTTTCGCTGTCGAGCTTGCGAAACTCGCGGGCCAGGTTGTAGCCCGCCAGGCCGGTGCCAATGATGACGACAGGTGCGCTCATGCCTTACTCCTTGTTTGTGCTTAGTTGATTTCGATCATTTCGAAGTCCATCTTGCCGACGCCGCAGTCGGGGCACAGCCAGTCTTCCGGCACATCCTGCCAAGCGGTGCCCGGCGCAATGCCGTCATCCGGCCAACCGTCGGCTTCGTTGTAGATCAGGCCGCAGACCACACATTGCCACTTTTTCATTCAAGTACTTCCTCAGGGTTCAGGCTTATTGCCGGCGCGGACGGTCGATGGGTGTTGCGCTGCCATCCGGCTCAGGGCGTTTTGTACTGATGGTGCCGGGCAGATGCAAGCCTGTTCGGCGCAACGGCGACCCGGATCAATCAATATCGCAGCTCGCCATGGTAAGCTCGCCGCCTCATTTGCGGCCAATAATGACTCATTGTGCAACATTCAAATGCCTGCCCGGCCCCGCTCTGGCTGACCCGAAGCCGACTGACGCCCCTCCCCGATTCGTTAACCCTCGACTGGTTGTTCGACGAAGGCTCCCTCACCCGCCGCCTGACCCGGCTGTCCAATGATGGCTTCAGCGTCACGCCGTTGTTCGAAGGCTGGAACACTCTGCGCGCCGACGAATGCGCGGCGCTGGATCTGGCCGAGGGCAGCGAGGGCTGGGTGCGCGAGGTGTATTTGCGCGGTCACGGCGAGGCCTGGGTGTTTGCCCGCAGCGTCGCTTCGCGCGCCGCCTTACAGGGTGACGGCCTGCACATGGATGAACTGGGCAGCCGCTCGCTGGGCGAATTGCTGTTTTGCGATCAGGCGTTCCAGCGCCGCGCCCTCGAAGTTTGCCACTACCCTGAACAATGGTTGCCGTCAGACGTGAAAGCGCCTGAGCTGTGGGGCCGACGTTCGCGTTTCGACCGTGGCGCGTTGAGCGTGCTGGTCGCGGAAATCTTCCTGCCGAGCCTGTGGCGCGCCGCCCGCGCCCATCCGGAGAACTGCTGATGTATCAGAGCCTGCTCAAGTCCCTGAACCGCTTGAACCCGCGCGCCTGGGATTTCATTCAGTTGACCCGGATGGACAAGCCGATCGGCATTTACCTGCTGCTGTGGCCGACCCTGTGGGCATTGTGGATTGCCGGCAAAGGCTCGCCATCGCTGGCCAACGTGGTGATTTTCGTTCTCGGCGTGGTACTGACCCGCGCCGGTGGCTGCGTAATCAACGACTGGGCCGATCGCAAGGTCGACGGCCACGTCAAACGCACCGCGCAACGACCGCTGGCCAGCGGCAAGATCAGTTCGAAAGAAGCCTTGGTGTTTTTCGCCCTGTTGATGGGCGTGAGTTTCCTGCTGGTGCTGTGCACCAATGCGCCGACGATCTGGCTGTCGCTGGGTGGTCTGGCGTTGGCCTTCACTTATCCGTTCATGAAGCGCTACACCTATTACCCGCAAGTGGTGCTGGGTGCGGCGTTCTCGTGGGGGATGCCGATGGCATTTACTGCCGAGACCGGTGAGTTGCCGGCGGCAGCGTGGCTGCTGTGGATCGCCAATCTGCTGTGGACGGTGGGTTACGACACCTATTACGCGATGACCGATCGGGATGACGATTTGAAGATTGGCGTGAAATCCACGGCAATTCTGTTTGGCGAGGCGGACCGGGTGATCATCCTGAGCCTGCAGGCGTTGTCGCTGGGCTGCCTGCTGCTGGCGGGGTCGAAGTTCGAGTTGGGGATCTGGTTCCATCTCGGCTTGCTGGTGGCTGCCGGGTGTTATGCGTGGGAATTCTGGTACACCCGCGATCGTGACCGCATGCGCTGCTTCAAGGCGTTTTTGCACAATCATTGGGCCGGGTTGGCGATTTTCGTCGGGATCGTGCTGGATTACGCGTTGCGCTGATCCGCAAACCTGTGGGAGCGAGCTTGCTCGCTCCCACAGGGACGCAGTTGCTGCAGGACTCAGTGTTTCGGCATGTGCCACATGTCCTTGAAGCCTTCCCCCTTCATGTCGCCTGGTTTTTCATCCATTTTGAAGGTGTAAAGCGGCTTGCCGTCATATGCCCATTGCATCATGCCGTCATCACGTTTGATGGGGGTGAATTTGCCTTCAGCCTTGGCACCCGCCGGCGCCATCATCGGCGGCCAGTTCTTCGCGCAATCGCCGTTGCACATCGATTTGCCGCCCGTGTCCTTGTCGAAGGTGTACACGGTCATGCCTTTGTGGTCGGTCATCATGCCGTCTTTCATCATGACCGGATCAGCGGCGAAGGCCATCGACGGTAATGCAACGGCAGCGGCAAGCAGCAGTGCTTTGAAAGAAACAGTCATTTGAGTCATGGAAACCTTCTTTTGTGGTTGTCAGGATTCGGACTTAGAGCTTAGTTCAGCATTCGCACAATCGCCGCCGGACTAAAATACTGTCACACGACTGCAATAATTCCGTTATCTAATGCGGCGCAAGACAGTTAAATGACAAGAGGATTAAGGCATGGTTGGCAGGAGCATTCTGATCGTCGACGACGAAGCGCCCATTCGCGAAATGATCGCCGTTGCGTTGGAAATGGCCGGCTATGACTGCCTTGAGGCGGAGAACTCACAGCAGGCACACGCCATCATCGTCGACCGTAAACCGGACCTGATCCTGCTCGACTGGATGCTGCCCGGCACCTCCGGCATCGAGTTGGCCCGTCGTCTGAAACGTGATGAGCTGACCGGGGACATCCCGATCATCATGCTCACCGCCAAGGGCGAGGAGGACAACAAGATCCAGGGGCTTGAAGTCGGCGCCGACGACTACATCACCAAACCGTTTTCCCCGCGCGAACTGGTCGCACGCCTCAAAGCCGTGCTGCGCCGCGCCGGACCGACCGACGGTGAAGCGCCGATCGAAGTCGGCGGCCTGCTGCTCGACCCGATCAGCCACCGCGTGACCATCGACGGCAAACCGGCCGAGATGGGCCCGACCGAATACCGCCTGCTGCAATTCTTCATGACCCACCAGGAGCGCGCCTACACCCGTGGCCAGTTGCTGGATCAGGTCTGGGGTGGCAACGTTTATGTTGAAGAGCGCACCGTCGACGTGCACATCCGGCGCCTGCGCAAGGCCCTCGGCGACGCCTACGAAAATCTGGTACAAACCGTGCGCGGCACCGGCTACCGGTTTTCCACCAAAGCATAAAAAAACAGCTGCAAGCTTCTAGCTACAAGCGGCAAGTTGAAGCCGATCCGCTTTAGCTTGAAGCTTGTGGCTTGAAACTCGAAGCTGCGTTAAGGACGCTCCGTGAATCAAAACTGGCATGGCACCCTGATTCGCCACATGCTGCTGCTGGTCACCGCCTGCCTGGTGATCGGCCTGATCACCGGCTATTACGGCTGGAGCCTCGCGGCGGGCCTGGGGATTTATCTGGCCTGGACGCTCAAGCAATTGCTGCGTCTGCATGAATGGCTGCGCCAGCATCAACCCGACGAAGCACCGCCCGATGGCTATGGCCTGTGGGGCGAAGTGTTCGACAGCATCTACCACCTGCAACGCCGCGACCAACGCGTGCGCGGGCGCCTGCAAGCGGTGATCGACCGGGTTCAGGAGTCCACCGCCGCGCTGAAAGACGCGGTGATCATGCTCGACAGCGACGGCAATCTGGAGTGGTGGAACCGCGCCGCCGAAACCCTGCTCGGTCTCAAGACCCCACAGGACAGCGGCCAACCGGTGACCAACCTGGTGCGCCATCCGCGCTTCAAGGAGTACTTCGAGCAGGAGAGCTACGCCGAGCCGCTGGAAATCCCCTCGCCGACCAACGATCGCGTGCGCATTCAGCTGTACCTGACCCGCTACGGCAACAACGAACACTTGATGCTGGTGCGCGATGTCACGCGCATTCATCAGCTGGAACAGATGCGCAAAGACTTCATCGCCAACGTCTCCCACGAACTGCGCACACCGCTGACGGTGATCTGTGGCTATCTGGAAACCCTGCTCGACAACGTCGAAGAAGTGAACCCACGCTGGAGCCGCGCCCTGCAGCAGATGCAGCAACAGGGCGGGCGCATGCAGACGCTGCTCAACGATTTGTTGTTGCTGGCGAAACTGGAGGCCACCGATTACCCGTCGGACAACCAGCCGGTGCAGATCGACAGCCTGCTGCAGTCGATCAAGAGCGATGCGCAACAATTGTCCGGCGCGAAGAACCAGCGCATCACCCTGGAAGCTGACCCCCGCCTGTGGCTCAAGGGCAGCGAGGCGGAGTTGCGCAGTGCGTTTTCCAACCTGGTGTTCAACGCAGTGAAGTACACCCCGGCCGAGGGCAACATCCGCATTCGCTGGTGGAGCGACGATCAGGGCGCGCACCTGAGCGTGCAGGATTCCGGGATCGGCATCGACAGCAAACACCTGCCACGCCTGACCGAACGCTTCTACCGCGTCGACTCCAGCCGCAACTCCAACACCGGCGGCACCGGGCTGGGTCTGGCCATCGTCAAACACGTGTTGCTGCGCCACCGCGCGCGCATGGAGATCAGCAGCGTGCCCGGTCACGGCAGCACGTTCACCTGCCATTTCGCCCCGGCCCAAGTGGCCCAGGCACGGGCGATCAGCGCCGCTGAGTAATGTCGCACTAGGCAATCGCCAGGTCAGCCGCTACATTGGCTGACTTGTGCCTGCCTTTCAGGCGCGACTTTTCTCTTTCTTGAATCACACGGAACCCGCAAAACTCCATCATGGACCCTTCCCCTGGCTTGTCCCTCGCAACAATATTCGCCGATTTCGGCA
This sequence comes from Pseudomonas sp. rhizo66, assembly GCF_031931925.1. NCBI lineage: Bacteria > Pseudomonadati > Pseudomonadota > Gammaproteobacteria > Pseudomonadales > Pseudomonadaceae > Pseudomonas > Pseudomonas sp. rhizo66. The sequence goes on along the minus strand of NZ_JAUJWZ010000002.1, from coordinate 250,078 downwards.
TGATTCTTTTTGCTCTGATCCTGGTTTTGCTCAACGGCTTTTTCGTTGCGGCGGAATTCGCCATGGTCAAACTGCGCTCGACCCGGGTCGAGGCCATCGCTGATCAGAACGGCTGGCGCGGACACATCCTGCGCACCGTACACAGTCAGCTCGATGCCTACCTCTCGGCCTGTCAGCTCGGTATCACCCTCGCCTCCCTTGGCCTCGGCTGGGTCGGTGAGCCGGCGTTCGCGCACATTCTCGAGCCGCTGCTGAGCGCGGTCGGCGTGCAGTCGCCGGAAATCGTCAAAGGTGTGTCGTTCTTCACCGCGTTCTTCATTATTTCGTACCTGCACATCGTGGTCGGCGAACTGGCCCCTAAATCGTGGGCGATCCGCAAACCCGAGCTGCTGTCGCTGTGGACGGCGGTGCCGTTGTACCTGTTCTACTGGGCGATGTACCCGGCGATCTACCTGCTCAACGCCAGCGCCAACGCGATTCTGCGCATCGCCGGCCAGGGCGAACCCGGCCCGCACCACGAACACCATTACAGCCGCGAAGAACTGAAACTGATCCTGCACTCCAGCCGTGGTCAGGACCCGAGCGACCAAGGCATGCGCGTGCTGGCCTCGGCGGTGGAAATGGGCGAGCTGGAAGTGGTCGACTGGGCCAACTCCCGGGAAGACCTGATCACCCTCGAATTCAACGCGCCGCTGAAAGAAATCCTGGCGATGTTCCGTCGCCACAAGTTCAGTCGTTATCCGGTGTACGACAGCGAGCGCCAGGAGTTCGTCGGCCTGCTGCACATCAAGGATCTGCTGCTGGAACTGGCAGCGCTGGACCATATTCCCGAGTCGTTCAACCTGGCTGAGTTGACCCGCCCGCTCGAGCGCGTGTCGCGGCACATGCCGCTGTCGCAGTTGCTGGAGCAGTTCCGCAAGGGCGGCTCGCACTTCGCCGTGGTCGAGGAGGCTGACGGCAACATCATCGGCTACCTGACCATGGAAGACGTGCTGGAAGTGCTGGTTGGCGATATTCAGGACGAACACCGCAAAGCTGAGCGCGGGATCCTCGCCTATCAGCCGGGCAAGCTCTTGGTGCGTGGTGACACGCCGCTGTTCAAGGTCGAGCGCCTGCTGGGCATCGACCTCGATCACATCGAAGCCGAGACCCTTGCCGGGCTGGTCTACGAAACCCTGAAACGGGTGCCGGAAGAGGAAGAAGTACTGGAAGTCGAAGGCCTGCGGATCATCATCAAGAAGATGAAAGGGCCGAAGATTGTACTGGCGAAGGTGTTGATGCTGGATTGAGTGCAATGCGGGAAACCGCATTGCCTGCTAAAAGATCGCAGCCTGCGGCAGCGCCTACACAGGAATGCGATCCTGTAGGCGCTGCCGCAGGCTGCGATCTTTTTTGCTTTATTGCTTGCCCAACGCAAAGTTGGGCAACGCCCCCAGCGGCTGGACGAACTGATACGGAATCGACACCAGCCCCTCGCCGGTATTGCGCTGCACCACAAAGTGCAGATGCGGGCCACTGCTGTTGCCGGTATTGCCCGACAGGGCCAGCGGACTGCCCACCGCCACCCGTTGCCCTTCGCGCACGCTCACCGAACCTTGCTTGAGGTGCAGGTACACGCCCATGGTGCCGTCATCGTGCAGCACCCGCACGAAATTGCCGGACGCATCCGAGCCGCGACCGCTCTGTGAATTTTCGATCTTCACCACCACCCCGGCCCGCGCGGCAATGATCGGCGTGCCCACCGGCATGGCGATGTCCATCGCATAGCGATTCTTCGGCCCGTAGTGGCTGTATTGGCCGTTGGCGCCCTGACTCAGACGAAACGGCCCACCCCGCCATGGCAGCGGATAGCGATAGCCCTGCGCGATACCAGTGGGGTCACCAAGGGAATAGTGGAACTGCGGCGTATACACCAGCGGCTGCTTGCCGGATATCGCCGTCAGCAACGCCAACCGCGTATTGCTGCGCGCCGGCAGCACCCGGTGGATGGTTTGCGCCGGCGCACCGCGCACATTGCTCAGCCCGGTGAATGCCAAGGCAATTTTGACCGGCGCATACAGATCGTTGCGCACGAAGACCACGTCAGTGCCCTTCTGCTTTTTGATATCGAGGTAAACCTGCCGCTCCAGGCGCTCGACCATTCGGTCCTGAAACACGAACACCTGCGAGCCTTTGCTCGGCCGGTCGCTGTACGACACCACGCCGTTGGCATCAGTGGATTTGTAGATGGTCATGGCCACAACCGAAGTGGAGGCCATGAAAAGACCATAGAAAAACAGCAGGCGCGCGAGCATGGGCAAAAGTCTGTCGAAAGGAAGGCCTGGAAATGAGCCTAGCAGCTGAGACAGACCAGGCTAGTCGACAGATGTTTCAAATTGGCCAGTCTGGGAGATTGGTGGTGCACGTGATGGCCCCTTCGCGAGCAGGCTCGCTCCCACATTTGGAATGCATTCCAAGGTGGGAGCGAGCCTGCATGCGAAGGCGGACTGTCAGGCGACGAAGATCACGCGCCCGGAACGAAGTGCTTCTGCGCCGTGCCGCGAGCGATCAGGCGCGAGATGTAGTCGAGTTTCTGCGCGTCCTGGTCGACGAAACGGAAGGTCAGTTGCAGCCAGTCGCTGTCGGGTTTCGGCTCAAAAGCGACAACCGCGTGCAGATAGCCATTGAGGCGGGCGATTTCAGCGTTGTCGCCCTGCTCCAGATCGAGCACGGCGCTGTCGAGGATCTGCGGCAGGGTCTCGGTGCGTTTCACCACCAACAGCGCTTCCTTGATGCTCAGAGCCTTGATCACGCATTGCTGAGTGCCGCTTGGCAGGCGCAATTGGCCCTGGCCACGACCGCTTGCCGGAGCGGACGCGGCGGCTGGCGCCTTGACCGGCGGGCTGTTGAGCAGGCCACGGGATGGCGCAGCGGCCGGCGCTGGTGCAGCAGCAGCCGGTTTGGCGAACGGGTTGACCGCAGCAGCAGTCGGGGCACCGCCGACCACGGTAGGCTTGCCACCGGTCAAGGCGCTCAGGGAATCGTTGCCGAACGCCGAGTTCATTTTGGTCGGCGCGCTGTTCATCAGGGTGTCGAGCTTGCCGACCTTGTTCAGCGCCTGCTTGACCTTGGTCAGCAGTTGCTCGTTGGTGAACGGCTTGCTGACGTAGCCGGAAACGCCGGCCTGAATCGCCTGCACCACGTTTTCCTTGTCGCCACGGCTGGTGACCATAACGAACGGCATGGTCTTGAGGTTGTCTTGCTCGCGGCACCAGGTCAGCAGCTCGAGACCGGACATTTCCGGCATTTCCCAGTCGCACAGCACCAGGTCGAACGCTTCCCTGGCCAGCATGGCCTGAGCCTTCTTACCGTTGACGGCGTCCTCGGTGCGGATCCCCGGGAAGTAATTACGCAGGCACTTTTTCACCAGGTCACGAATGAACGAAGCATCGTCCACGACCAACACACTGATCTTGCTCATCCAACACCCCTATTAAAATCCCGGCAAGCATAACGCTGGCTGATGGCACATTGCCAAAACTCTTCAGTCACGCCGGGACTTTTCGTTCGCGGGTGCTGCTTTTTAATTCGGTTCTGCCCATGAAAAGCACAAACAAAAACGCCCGGCCAAAGGGCCGGGCGCTTTTCTCAGGCAATCTTACTTATCGTCAGCATTGCCCGGAACATTAGCGGTTTCGCCGCTTGTGCCTTCAACTTCTTCTTTCATGCGCTTGAGGCCCATGTGGCGCACGTCGGTGCCGCGCACCAGGTAGATGACCAGTTCGGAGATGTTGCGCGCGTGATCGCCGATGCGTTCCAGCGAACGCAGCACCCAAATGATGCTCAAAACCCGCGAGATAGAGCGTGGGTCTTCCATCATGTAGGTGGCCAGCTCACGCAGTGCAGTCTTGTATTCGCGGTCGATGATCTTGTCGTACTGCGCCACCGACAACGCCAGATCGGCGTCGAAGCGGGCAAACGCGTCCAGTGCATCGCGAACCATGTTGCGCACCTGGTCGCCGATGTGACGAACTTCGACGTAACCGCGCGGCGCTTCGCCTTCTTCACACAGTTGAATCGCACGGCGAGCGATCTTGGTCGCTTCGTCACCGATGCGCTCCAGGTCGATCACCGACTTGGAAATGCTGATGATCAAACGCAAGTCGGACGCCGCCGGCTGACGACGGGCGAGAATGCGCAGGCATTCTTCGTCGATGTTGCGTTCCATCTGGTTGATCTGGTCATCGATCTCGCGCACCTGCTGAGCCAGGCCGGAGTCGGCCTCGATCAGTGCGGTCACCGCGTCGTTGACCTGCTTCTCGACCAGCCCGCCCATGGCCAGGAGGTGGCTGCGCACTTCCTCAAGCTCGGCGTTGAACTGCGCGGAGATGTGGTGGGTAAGGCCTTCTTTACTAATCATGTTGGCGTCCTTGGAGCGTCCGGTAAGGTGCGGTGGGCCGCAGCGTCAATTCTGTGAATAACCCGCAACTGTCAGCCATAACGACCGGTGATGTAGTCTTCGGTCTGCTTCTTCGCCGGATTGGTGAACAGGGTATCGGTGTCGCCAAATTCCACCAGTTTGCCCATGTACATGAACGCCGTGTAGTCGGAGACCCGCGCGGCCTGTTGCATGTTGTGGGTCACGATGACGATGGTGAACTTGGATTTCAGCTCGTAGATCAGCTCTTCAACCTTCAGGGTCGAGATCGGGTCGAGGGCCGAGCACGGTTCGTCGAGCAGCAGCACTTCCGGCTCAACCGCGATGGTACGGGCGATGACCAGACGCTGTTGCTGACCACCGGACAGACCGAGTGCCGATTCATGCAGACGGTCTTTGACTTCGTCCCACAGCGCCGCGCCTTTCAACGCCCATTCGACCGCTTCGTCGAGGACGCGCTTCTTGTTGATGCCCTGGATGCGCAGACCGTAAACGACGTTTTCGTAGATGGTCTTCGGGAACGGGTTGGGCTTCTGGAACACCATGCCGACACGACGACGCAGCTCGGCAACGTCTTCGCCCTTGCGATAGATGTTGTTGCCGTAGAGGTTGATCGCGCCTTCGACGCGGCAGCCGTCAACCAGATCGTTCATGCGGTTGAAGGTACGCAGCAGCGTCGACTTACCGCAGCCGGACGGGCCGATGAACGCGGTCACACGCTGTTTCGGGATGTTCATGCTGACGTCGAACAGCGCTTGTTTCTCGCCGTAGTACAGGCTCAGGCCCGGTACTTCGATGGCCACGGTTTCCTGCGCCAGATTCAGGCTCTGCTTGTCTCGACCCAGGGCAGACATATTGATGCCGTGGCTATGTGTTTCGTGCTGCATGGGAGGCTCCCTGTGCTAACAAATTCGGTTCGTTGAACCACTGGCCTTGCCAATGGGTTACTGAAAATCTGTGGCTTGCGCCGATCCTTGTGGGAGCTGGCTTGCCAGCGATGGCATCACCGCGGTGTTACTGGCTGACCGAGTCGCCTGCATCGCTGGCAAGCCAGCTCCCACAGGATTTGTGTTAACTGTCCAAAGCTTTGTATTTTTCGCGCAGGTGGTTACGGATATACACCGCCGACAGGTTCAACGTGGCGATCACCAGCACCAGCAACAGCGCCGTGGCGTACACCAGCGGGCGGGCCGCTTCGACGTTCGGGCTCTGGAAGCCGACGTCATAGATGTGGAAGCCCAAGTGCATGATCTTCTGATCCAGGTGCAGGTACGGGTAGTTGCCGTCCACCGGCAGCGACGGCGCCAGTTTCACCACACCCACCAGCATCAGCGGCGCCACTTCACCGGCGGCGCGGGCCACGGCGAGAATCATGCCGGTCATCATTGCCGGACTGGCCATCGGGATCACAATCTTCCACAAGGTTTCAGCCTTGGTCGCGCCGAGGGCCAACGAACCTTCACGCACGGTACGCGGAATACGCGCCAGGCCTTCCTCGGTCGCCACAATCACCACCGGTACCGCCAGCAGCGCCAGGGTCAGCGATGCCCAGAGCAGACCCGGTGTACCGAAGGTCGGTGCCGGCAATGCTTCCGGGAAGAACAAGCGGTCGACCGAACCACCCAGCACGTACACAAAGAAGCCCAGGCCGAACACGCCGTAAACGATCGCCGGAACACCGGCGAGGTTGTTCACCGCGATACGGATGATCCGCGTCAGGGTGTTCTGCTTGGCGTATTCACGCAGGTACACCGCCGCCAGCACGCCGAACGGGGTGACGATCATCGCCATGATCAGCGTCATCATCACGGTGCCGAAGATCGCCGGGAAGATCCCGCCTTCGGTGTTCGCTTCACGTGGGTCGTCCGAGAGGAATTCCCAGATCTTGCTGAAGTAGAAACCGAGCTTGGTGAAGGTGCTCATCGCGTTCGGCTGGTAGGCGTGCACCACTTTGCCCAGACCGATTTCAATTTCTTTGCCGTTGGCATCGCGAGCAGTCAAGGCATCGCGGTTGAACTGCGCGTGCAGATCAGCCAGACGCGCTTCGATGTCCTGATAACGCGCATTCAACTCGGCACGCTCGGATTCCATGTCCGCTTGCGCGGTGGCGTCGAGTTTGCCTTCCAGTTCCAGTTTGCGGCCGTGCAGACGGATGCGCTCCAGCCCGGCGTTGATTGCACCGATGTCAGTCTTTTCCAGCGACTTCAGTTGCGCAGCCAGACCGTTCACACGGTTGATCCGCGCTTGCAGCTCAGGCCATGCCGCTTCGCCTTCAGCGATGACTTTGCCATCCTGTTTGACGTTGACCAGGTAGCCGTAGAAGTTGCCCCACTCACGACGCTCGATCGCCATCAGCTCGGGCGGCGTGGTCTGGTTGGTCAGCCACTCGCCGACGATCCAGGTGAAGTCGTTGCCATTCAAATCACGGTTGCCGACCTTGATCAGCTCGCGGGTCATGAATTCCGGGCCTTCATCCGGCACCGGCAAACCGGCGCTCTTCAGACGGGCACGTGGCACTTCTTCTTTCTGCACCACTTCACCGATGACCAGGTGATTAGCCTGGCCCGGTACGTCGTAGTTGGCGTGGACCAGGTCCGCCGGCCAGAAGTGACCCAGACCGCGCACGGCAATCACTGCCAGCAGGCCAATGGTCATGATGACCGCGATGGACACCGCGCCACCGCTGATCCAGACGCCCGGGGCGCCGCTCTTGAACCATCCTTTCAGGGAGTTCTGTTTCACAGACTTCTACCTTTGCTTAAAGCGACGAGTATTTCTTGCGCAGACGCTGACGAATCAGTTCTGCCAGGGTGTTCATGACGAAGGTGAACAACAGCAGCACCAGCGCCGAGAGGAACAGCACGCGGTAGTGGCTGCCGCCGACTTCCGACTCGGGCATTTCCACCGCGACGTTGGCGGCCAGTGTGCGCAGGCCTTCGAACAGGTTCATTTCCATGACCGGGGTGTTACCGGTGGCCATCAGCACGATCATGGTTTCGCCGACCGCACGGCCCATGCCGATCATCAGCGCCGAGAAGATCCCCGGGCTGGCGGTCAGGATCACCACACGGGTCATGGTCTGCCACGGCGTGGCACCCAAGGCCAGCGAGCCGAGGGTCAGGCCGCGCGGCACGCTGAACACAGCGTCTTCAGCGATCGAGTAGATGTTCGGGATCACCGCAAAACCCATGGCCAGGCCAACCACCAGTGCGTTGCGCTGGTCGTAGGTGATGCCCAGGTCGTGGGAGATCCACATACGCATGTCACCGCCGAAGAACCAGTTCTCCATGAACGGACTCATGTACAGCGACAGCCAGCCCACGAACAGGATCACCGGAATCAGCAGCGCACTTTCCCAACCGTCCGGGACTTTCAGGCGGATCGACTCAGGCAGACGACTGAAGGTGAAGCCGGCGACCAGGATGCCGATCGGCAACAGCATCAGCAGGCTGAAAATGCCCGGCAGATGCCCTTCAACATATGGCGCTAGGAACAGACCGGCGAAGAAACCGAGGATCACCGTCGGCATCGCTTCCATCAGCTCGATCACCGGCTTGACCTTGCGGCGCATGCCCGGGGCCATGAAGTAGGCGGTGTAGATTGCTGCAGCAACGGCCAACGGTGCAGCCAGCAGCATCGCGTAGAACGCAGCTTTCAGGGTGCCGAAGGTCAGTGGCGAGAGGCTCAGTTTCGGTTCGAAATCGGTGTTGGCGGCGGTCGATTGCCAGACGTATTTAGGCTCGTCGTAGTTCTCGTACCAGACCTTGCTCCACAGCGCGCTCCACGAGACTTCCGGGTGCGGGTTGTCGAGCAGCAGCGGTTGCAGCTTGCCGCCGGCTTCGACGATCAACCGGTTGGCACGCGGCGACAGACCGAACAGGCCCGGGCCTTCAACCACCTGATCGACCAGCAAAGTACGGTGCGCGGTGCTGTGGAAGACGCCGAGCTTGCCGCTGGCATCCAGCGCGAGGAAGCCTTTGCGGCGTTCTTCGGCGGAGATTTCAACGATTGGCGTGGTGCCCATCTGGAAGGTACGGATCTGCTTCAGGCGCAGCTCGCCATCGGTGTCACGGGCCATGAACCACTGGGCCAGGCCACCTTTGGAGTCACCCACGATAAGCGAAATACCACCGACCAGTTGCGTGGTCGCGGTGACTTCGGCGTCAGCGTTTTCCAGCAGTTTGTAGCGACCGTTGAGGCTCTTGTCACGCAGGCTGAACACATCGGCCTGGGCGCGACCATTGACCACGTACAGCCATTGCTGGCGCGGGTCGACGAAGATGTTTTTCACCGGCTCGGTCATCTGCGGCAGATCGATACGCTTCTGCTCGTTGGTGACTTCACCGGTCATCATGTTTTCTTCGCTGGTCAGCGACAGCACGTTGAGTTGCGAACCGGTCGAACCGACCAGCATCAGGGTCGTGTCGGTGGCATTCAGGCTGACATGCTCCAGCGCACCGCCGGCTTCGTTCAGCGCGATCGGCGTCTCGCCGTACGGATATTCGATGGCCGGGGTGATGGTTTTCTTGCCATCGGGGTAGCTGACTTTATAGGTGTGACGGAACACCAGCGCCTGACCGTTGGACAGACCCACGGCAACCAGCGGATGGCCCGGCTGGTCTTCGCCGATGGAGGTCACGGTGGCACCGGCAGGAACCGGCAGATCGACGCGCTTCAGCTCAGCGCCACTGTCGATATCAAAGAACAATGCCTGGCCCTTGTCGGAAACGCGCATCGCCACCTGATTCTGCTCTTCGAGCGAAATCATCAGCGGCTTGCCGGCGTCCTGCATCCAGGCCGGGGTGATCGAGTCTTTCGCCGTCAGGTCAGCGCCCTGAAACAATGGCGCAACCACGTAGGCGAGGAAGAAGAAGATCAGGGTGATGGCTGCCAGCACCGCCAGACCGCCAACGAGGACGTACCAGCGAGTGAAGCGATCCTTGAGCGCACGAATGCGGCGCTTGCGTTGCAGCTCAGGCGTATTGAAGTCAATGCGCTTGGGAGGATTAGTAGTCATTTGGGAATTGGCCAGATCATTCATGCGCTCACCCTAGCGATCCTGTATGACAGAAAGATGACAATGCAGTGACGCAGCAAATCCACCGCCAGCGGGGCTGGCAGAGGATCAAAAATTTGAGGTGTGTAAAAGGCCGGTCTGCGCGCAGATCCGGCCTGTTACCTGAGTCCCGTGGGGTTCACCCAGGACTCAATTTGTTACTTCTTTGCGACAGCGCCGCCTTCCTGCAGACCCAGGTCAGCCAGTGCTTTTGCAGCAACCTTGGCTGGCAGCGGGATGTAGCCGTCTTTCACTACAACTTCCTGGCCCTGTTTCGACAGCACCAGTTTCACGAACTCAGCTTCCAGCGGCGCCAGAGGCTTGTTCGGGGCCTTGTTGATGTACACGTAGAGGAAACGCGACAGCGGGTACTTGCCGTTCAGGGCGTTTTCTTCGGTGTCTTCGATGAAGTCAGTGCCGCCCTTCTTGGCCAGAGCAACGGTTTTTACGCTGGCGGTCTTGTAACCGATGCCCGAGTAACCGATGCCGTTCAGCGAGGAGCTGATCGATTGCACGACCGAAGCCGAACCAGGTTGTTCGTTGACGTTTGGCTTGTAGTCGCCTTTGCACAGGGCTTCTTCTTTGAAGTAGCCGTAGGTGCCGGATACCGAGTTACGGCCGAACAGTTGCACTGGCTTGTTGGCCAGGTCGCCGGTAACGCCCAGGTCGCCCCAGGTTTTCACGTCGGCTTTGGCGCCACACAGACGGGTCGACGAGAAGATCGCATCAACCTGTTCCATGGTCAGGTGCTGGATCGGGTTGTCCTTGTGCACGAATACGGCCAGGGCATCCACAGCAACCGGGATAGCGGTTGGCTTGTAGCCGTACTTCTGCTCGAAAGCAGCCAGTTCGGTGTCCTTCATCTTGCGGCTCATCGGGCCCAGGTTGGAGGTGCCTTCAGTCAGCGCAGGTGGCGCAGTGGCGGAGCCAGCGGCCTGAATCTGGATGTTTACGTTCGGGTATTCTTTTTTGTAGTTCTCAGCCCAGAGGGTCATGAGGTTGGCCAGAGTATCGGAACCGACGCTGGACAGGTTGCCCGACACACCAGTGGTCTTGGTGTAGCTCGGGATAGCAGGGTCAACAGCGGCGAACGCGTTGGCGGTCGCAACGCCAGCAGCGACAAAAGTCATTGCCGCCATCAAACGCTTCAGTTTCATGCCTTACTCCTAGCAGATAGGGTGTGTTAAGTCGGGGCCAAGTATCAGCAGGCCGTGTGAACACTCTATGGCTGAAATATGACAATTGGATGAAAGGCCAGCATGGACCTCGTCTTAAAAAAAGGAAACTCTTGTCAGGTTGACAAATCACTAGCAGAAGATAGTCTTGTCAACCACGAGAGGACACCATGATAAACGACCGAATTCGCCGCGCACGCTTGCAACGAGGACTAACCCTTGATGCTCTGGCCATCCAGCTCGGCGACATAACCAAACAAGCATTGAGCAAATATGAGAAGGGGTTGAGCACCCCTAACTCCACTCGCCTGCTGCAATTAGCTAAAGCACTGCAGGTCAATCCTGAGTACTTTTTCCGTGCAGAAGCGGTCCCGTTGGCGCCTCTGGAATTTCGTAAGCTGGCCAGGATGCCTAAATATCGCCAAGCCCAAGTAGAAGAAAAAATTCGAGAGCACCTCGAGCGATACATCGCCCTAGAGGAATGTTTCGATCCCGCAGACATCCACACTCCTGTCACTCCCGCGCAAATGATTGCAGTTTCCTCTCTTGAAGAAGCCGAGCTAGCAGCTGAGGAGCTTCGCCAATTCTGGGGAATCGGCACTGACCCCATTGCCAACCTCACCGAACAGCTAGAAGAGCACAGCATCAAGGTTGCAATGCTCAATGGCCCAGACGATTTCGATGGCGCCTGCGCTACCACCGGCGACGGCGAGCATGTCCTAATTGCATTGAATGCTGATCGCCCAGGCGAACGAATCAGGTTTACTGCCGCCCATGAGCTCGGTCATTGGGTCATGGCATTACCAGAGGAGATGCCTGAAAAGGATAAAGAGAACTGCTGCCACCGTTTCGCGGGGGCATTTCTGTATCCCGCCAAAAGCGTTACTAGCGATTTCGGCAGCCATCCTCGCACTAGGGTTCATCCACAGGAACTACTGATTGCGAAGCGGCAATACGGTATATCGATGCACGCAGCCCTGAGGCGACTGAAGGATCTGAAGCTACTCAGCGAAGGTGGTTATAAATCCCTCACTATCCAATTCAGTGCCAAAGGTTGGCGAAAGTCAGAACCTGAACCGATGCCGTGCAAACCGCCGCAAAGGTTTGAGTCATTAGCATTTTGGGCGCTGGCGGAGGGGCTGATCACCAAATCTCGGGCTGCCGAACTCTTGCGAAGGCCAGTAAAAACCTTGGACCCGAGTTTCTTGGGCTCACTGGAGAGTGCATGAGTCTTATCTACATCAGTGATACGAATATCTGGATCGATTTCAGAAATGCCGGATTACTGGAGCAGATGTTTAGATTGCCTTTCACTTTGTGCTGCACTGACTTCGTGATGCCGGAACTTGAAGACTTCCCCCACGACGAATTGCTCGACCAAGGTCTGATTATCGAGTCGCTCGATGAAGCCAGTGTAATGCGTTTATACGGCTTGCGAGTCGAGCACAACAACAGCTCCCTGGCTGATGTTTCCTGTTACCTTCTGGCACAGGAAACACGCCGCCCTTTACTAACTGGAGATGGTAGGTTGAGGCGCCAGGCACAACGAGACGGGCTCCAGGTACACGGCGCTTTGTGGCTATTAGACTTAATGGTTGAACACCAAGTTATCGAAGAGCCGCATGCTGCGGTCGCCTTAGCTCACATGCTTGAGCATGGAGCTCGACTCCCAACAAGCGAGTGTGAAACAAGGCTCTTGCGCTGGCGAGAGCCCTAGATAGCTGAACTTGGATCAGCGCCCCTTCTTCCACAACCACGCCCCGACCAGAATCCCCATCGCGCACAGCACTGCCACATAGTAGGCAGGGCCCATCGCGCTTTCTTTAAGCAGCAGGCTGACCACCATCGGCGTCAACCCGCCAAAGATCGCGTAAGCCACGTTGTACGAGAACGACAACCCGCTGAAACGCACCACCGGTGGGAACGCCTTGACCATCACGTACGGCACCGCACCGATGGTGCCGACCAGAAAACCGGTCAACGCGTAGAGCGGGAACAGCCAGTTCGGGTGATCGGCGAGACTGTGATAGAAGGTCCACGAGCTGACCAGCAAGCCCAAGCAACCAAACACAAACACGCGACCGGCACCGAAGCGATCCGCCAGTGCGCCGGAAATGATGCAGCCGATGCTCAAGAATACGATGGCCAGGCTGTTGGATTGCAAAGCTGTGGTCGGCGAGAAGTGATAAACCGTCTGCAACACGGTCGGGGTCATCAGAATCACCACGACGACGCCGGCCGACAGCAACCAGGTCAGCAGCATCGAAATGGCAATGGCGCCGCGATGGTCACGCAGCACCGCGCGTAACGGAACCTCTTCAGCCAGAGCCTTGCGCAATTGCAGTTCGGCGAACACCGGCGTTTCGTGCAGCCAGCGGCGCAGATACACCGAGAACAGGCCGAACACGCCGCCGAGCAGGAACGGGATCCGCCAGGCGTAATCGGACACCTCGGCAGGCGTATAAATGCTGTTGATAGCGGTGGCGACCAGCGAGCCGAGCAGGATGCCGGCGGTCAGTCCGCTGGTGAGGGTGCCGCAGGCATAACCGATGTGTTTTTGCGGTACGTGTTCGGAAACGAAGACCCACGCGCCCGGCACTTCACCGCCAATCGCCGCACCCTGAATCACGCGCATCAACAGCAACAGGATCGGCGCCCAGATACCGATCTGCGCGTAAGTCGGCAGCAGACCCATGATCAGGGTCGGCACGGCCATCATGAAAATGCTCAGGGTGAACATCTTCTTGCGCCCCAGCAGGTCGCCGAAGTGCGCCATGACGATGCCGCCCAGCGGCCGCGCGAGGTAGCCGGCGGCGAAGATGCCGAAGGTCTGCATCAGCCGCAGCCACTCGGGCATGTCGGCCGGAAAGAACAACTTGCCGACCACTGTGGCGAAGAAAACGAAGATGATGAAGTCGTAGAATTCCAGCGCGCCACCGAGGGCGGACAGCGACAGAGTCTTGTAGTCATTGCGGGTCAACGGTCGTGCGGGTTGCTCGGGCTGCGCGAGGCTCGAAGGCGCTGTGGTCATGGCAAGGGCTTCTCTTATAGTCGGATCTGCCGCCACAACAACGCTGGCGGTGGCTTGGGCAGGTTCGGCACCATAGCAAATTGTTCGAAAAAGCACATAGAGGCGCGTATTTGACGGTCAAAATGAGAACCGGATGGTCGTCGTGGAGTCTACCGATCGATATACTCGCAACCTGCTCCGGTTTGTAGGGGGTTGCTGTGCGAAAACGTCGTTGGCCCGCCCTTTGCTCGGGATTAGCCGGTTTCGCAGAGTTTCTCCTTAGGCGCCTGATGGAAAACGTGACGAACGTAGTATGTTCGGTGCTGAATCGTTTTTCCCGAAGACGGCTACCACCAGCAATACCAACGAAGAGTCACGGGTCAGAGGCACCCCCGGCATGATAGAGCTCGAACAAGAAGATCCAATCCCGCAAGGCGACCTGGCCCTGCAAATCACCGCACTTCCACGTGAAACCAACGGCTTTGGCGATATTTTCGGGGGCTGGCTGGTAGCACAGATGGATTTGGCCGGTACGGCGATGGCCAGCCGCGTGGCTGGCGGCCGCGTCGCCACGGTCGCCATCGACCGCATGGCGTTCCTTGTGCCTGTGGCAGTCGGTGCGCAATTGTCCTTTTATACCCAGACCCTGGAAATCGGCCGCAGCTCGATCCAGATGATGGTCGAAGTGTGGAGCGATGACCCACTGTCCAGCGAGTGGCGTAAAGTGACCGAAGCGGTCTTCGTCTTCGTCGCCATCGACGGCAGTGGTCGCACTCGTTCGGTTCCACCACGCGCGCGTTAAACCTCGCGGTCGTTTTGCGGTCGATAATCGTCCCAAGTGTCTGATCGAGAGCTGTCCCATGAACACGCCCAACGTTGAAGCCGTGAAGCTGGATGAATTGAACTGCTGGCGCATCCGCCACGGTCAGGCCGAAGTGCTGGTGGCCCAGCAAGGCGCGCACATCCTCAGTTATCAGATTGATGGCCAGCCGCCAATCATCTGGCTCAACGACAAGGCCGACTTCAAGACGGGCAAAAGCATTCGCGCCGGCGTGCCGGTGTGCTGGCCGTGGTTCGGCAAGTTCGAACGCAACCCGCAGAGCGTGCAAGCGATGTACACCGGTGAGCAGCCGGCACCTGCGCACGGTCTGGTACGAGCGATTGATTGGGAGCTGGGCGGCATCGAATCAGAGACTGATGGCGTCAAGGTCGAATTCAAGCTGCCCCGCACCGAAGGGGGCCTGCCGGGCTGGCCGCACGAAGTCGATCTGACCCTGACCCTGCATTTGTCCGAGCAACTGAGTTTCAGCCTGACCAGCCACAACCGTGGCAGTGACAGCGTCAGCCTGAGTCAGGCGCTGCACACCTATTTCGCAGTGAGTGACGTGCGCAATGTGCACGTCGATGGCGTGGGTGGCTTGCAGTACATCGAGACGCTGGATGACTGGAAAATCAACAGTCAGCAAGGCGATCTGCGCTTTGCCGGTGAGACCGACCGCATCTACCTCAATGCGCCGCCACAACTGTGCATCGTCGACCCGACCTGGGAACGACGCATTGTGCTGACGGCTACAGGTTCGCGTACCGCCGTGATCTGGAACCCGTGGATCGACCGCGCAGCAGCGCTGGTTGACATGGATAACGATGGCTGGCAGCGCATGCTGTGCATCGAGACGGCGAACGTGATGGATGACATCGTCACGCTCGCGCCGGGGGCGAGTCATACCATGGGCGTCAGCGTCGCCAGCAAACCGCTTTAAGATCAAAAGATCGCAGCCTTCGGCAGCTCCTACAGGGAAATGCATTCCAATGTAGGAGCTGCCGAAGGCTGCGATCTTTTGCTTTAGAGATCCGATTCCTGCACCACCCGCACCTTGTCCGCTTCCAGCGCATACGCCGCATCGGCCAGATCATTGCTGACCTTCTCGACCTTCAGCGTGCCGGTCACCCACAGCGGCGTGTAGATATCGTCCAGTTTCAAACCCTTCGGATAACGCACCAGCACCAGTTGATTCGGCGGCGGTGGCGGCACATGGATGCACGCGCCCGGATACGGTACGAGGAAGAACAGCGTGCTGCGGCCCTTGGCGTCGGACTCCAGCGGCACCGGATAACCGCCGATGCGGATGTGCTTGTCGTTCATCGACGCCACGGTTTTGGTCGAATACATCACCGCCGGCAGACCTTTGGCCTGCTTCATCCCGCCCTTCTCGGTGAAGGTGCCGGTGGCTTCCGGGGAGTTGTGGTCGATTTCAGGCATGGCCTCAAGGGCCTTTTGGTCCGACTTGGGCATCAGTTCGAGCCAGTCGGTTTCCGGCAGTTCGCCGGCATGGGCCAAACCGCTGCAAAGGAAAAGGAGAGTCAACAGAAGACGGCGCATGTAGGTGCTCGGTATAGAAAGGAAGGAACAGTGAATCGCCGAGCATTCTAGCCCTCCCCGCCGCTTTGGCAGAGAGGGCTTTGTCGCTTTGGATCAGTTCTTTTTGATCAGGCCGTAGATCACCAGCAACACGATGGCGCCGACCAGTGCGCCGATGAAACCTGCGCCCTCACCTGCGTGATAGATGCCCAGGGCCTGGCCGCCGTAAGTGGCCGCCAGCGAACCGCCGATACCGAGCAGGATGGTCATGATCCAGCCCATGCTGTCATCGCCCGGTTTCAGGAACCGCGCCAGCAGGCCGACGATCAGGCCGATAAAGATGGTTCCGATAATTCCCATGGCATTTCCCTCTGAATAGTAGATATGCGAAGCCTAGACAGACTTTGGCATCCTGCCATGAGAGAACGGCGGCCCCTGAATGGTTCCGCCGCTGCCACATGAAACTGTCGTTATTCGGCGATCAGCGCTTCGACCTTGACGATCTGCGCCTGCAGCGTGGCCATGTCGGCGCAGCGCAGGTTGGCGTGACCGACCTTGCGCCCGGCCTTGAAGGCCTTGCCGTAGTGGTGCAGATGGCAGTCTTCGATAGCGATGACTTTCTCCACCGGCGGAACCACACCGATGAAGTTGAGCATTGCGCTCTCGCCGACCTTGGCCGTCGAACCCAGCGGCAGGCCGGCAACGGCACGCAGGTGGTTTTCGAACTGGCTGCACTCGGCGCCTTCGGTGGTCCAGTGCCCGGAGTTGTGCACGCGCGGGGCGATTTCGTTGGCCTTGAGACCACCGTCGACTTCAAAGAACTCGAACGCCATCACGCCTACATAGTCGAGCTGCTTCAGCACACGGCTGGAGTAGTCTTCGGCCAACGCCTGCAACGGGTGATCGGTGCTGGCTACGGACAGCTTGAGGATGCCGCTGTCGTGGGTGTTATGCACCAGTGGATAGAACTTCGTTTCACCATCGCGGGCACGCACGGCGATCAGCGAGACTTCTCCGGTGAACGGCACGAAGCCTTCCAGCAGACAGGACACACTGCCGAGCTCGGCAAAGGTGCCGACCACATCTTCCGGCTTGCGCAGGACTTTCTGGCCCTTGCCGTCGTAACCCAAAGTGCGGGTTTTCAGCACGGCCGGCAGACCGATTGAAGCGACGGCAGCGTCCAGATCGGCTTGCGACTGAATATCGGCGAAAGCCGGAGTCGGGATGCCCAGGTCCTTGAACATGCTCTTTTCGAACCAGCGGTCGCGAGCGATGCGCAGGGCTTCGGCGCTCGGGTAGACCGGGACGAATTGCGAGAGGAATGCCACGGTCTCGGCCGGGACGCTTTCGAATTCGAAGGTCACCAGATCGACTTCATCAGCCAGTTGGCGCAGATGATCCTGATCGCCGTAATCGGCCCGCAGGTGTTCGCCCAATGCGGCCGCACAGGCGTCCGGCGCAGGGTCGAGGAAAGCGAAGTTCATGCCCAGCGGAGTACCCGCCAAGGCCAACATGCGACCCAACTGGCCGCCACCGATTACACCGATCTTCATCTCAACAACCTCAGGCAATACGTGGGTCTGGATTGTCCAGGACGCTGTCTGTCTGCTCGGCACGGAAGGTTTTCAGTACCGCGTGGAACTGTGGATGCTTGGCGCCGAGGATGCTTGCCGAGAGCAGGGCGGCGTTGATCGCGCCAGCCTTGCCGATGGCCAGGGTGGCGACCGGAATGCCCGCTGGCATCTGCACGATCGACAGCAGCGAGTCGACACCCGAGAGCATGGCCGACTGCACCGGCACGCCCAGCACCGGCAGATGGGTCTTGGCCGCACACATGCCTGGCAGGTGGGCTGCGCCACCGGCACCGGCGATGATCACCTCGATGCCGCGGCCTTCAGCCTCTTCGGCGTACTGGAACAGCAGATCCGGGGTGCGGTGGGCAGAGACCACTTTGACCTCGTACGGGATGCCGAGCTTTTCCAGCATATCGGCGGTGTGGCTAAGGGTGGACCAATCGGACTTGGAGCCCATGATCACGCCAACCAGTGCACTCATCGTCGCGCCTCTTCTCTCTGGAGCGCCCGCAGGCGCGTCATAAAACAACAAGCCACGCAGGTTGCGTGGCTTGATTGTACGAAAAATGGCCGGACGTACCGGCCGAAGGCCGCGCAGTATACCGCAAAGAAAGCAATAAACAGCCCCCTGCGCGACCATCTGTCATCTGCCGCAAAAGCCCGGTTTTATTGACCTGAAGGTCAGCCAGAAAGATCAAAAGATCGCAGCCTTCGGCAGCTCCTACAGGGATATGCATTCCAATGTAGGAGCTGCCGAAGGCTGCGATCTTTTCAGGAGGCTTGCGCAGCGCCGCCTTCGAGCTTGCGCCACAACAGGCGCACGTTGGCCTTGCGCACCAGTGCGCAGCGATACAGGCGAATCTCCAGCGGCACATGCCATTGCGGGCCACCGCAGACCACCAGCTCGCCGCGAGCCAGTTCCGCGCGAACGCTCAACTGCGGCACCCAGGCGATGCCGAGCCCTTCCAGCGCCATGCTCTTCAGACTGTCCGCCATCGCGGTTTCGTAGATGGTGGTGAAGCGCAACTGACGCTGACGCAGCAAGCCATTCACCGAACGCCCGAGAAACGCCCCGGCGCTGTACGCCAGCAACGGCACGCTCGCATCACCTTCCAGATCGAACAACGGCTTGCCCTCGGCGTCCGCCGCGCACACCGGCAACATCTCGGTCTGGCCCAAATGCAGTGAAGGGAAAATCTCTGGATCCATCTGCATCGCCGCATCCGGGTCATAGAACGCCAGCATCAGATCGCAGCCACCTTCACGCAACGCATGCACCGCGTCACCGACGTTGGTCGCGACCAAGCGCGTGGCGATGTTCAAGCCTTCATTACGCAGCTGCGCGATCCAGCGCGGGAAAAAACCCAGCGCCAGCGAGTGAGCGGCCGCGACTTGCATCACTTCGCCCTGCCCGCCTTCCAGATGATGCAGGTGGCGCAGCACTTCCCCGAGCTGTTCGACCACGGTGCGCGCGGTCACCAGAAACAACTGCCCCGCCGCTGTCAGTTCAACCGGCGTACGCGAGCGATTGACCAGGGTCAGCCCCAACGCAGCCTCCAGGCTGCGGATCCGCCGACTGAATGCCGGCTGAGTCACGAAGCGCCGTTCGGCCGCCTGCGAGAAGCTGCGGGTGGCGGCCAGAGCACTGAAGTCCTCAAGCCATTTGCTTTCCAGATTCATCACGTCCTCCCGGACACGCACCAAAACAGGTCACACGTCTGCCGCGTGGGCGGCGTCACACGGGCATTATGCCGAATGTGCATAGGGCAGTGCTGAACAGCATTGGCCCAAAAATTCCCACAAGCCTAGCATTCGCAGCGTTCCGGCACAGACCGGGTCCATATCGAGATGATTTCTATCATGTCCTCCGCTGCATCTTTCCGCACAGAAAACGACCTGCTTGGCGCCCTCGAAGTACCGGCTCAAGCGTATTACGGCATCCAGACCCTGCGAGCGGTGAACAACTTCCGTCTCTCGGGCGTTCCGATTTCGCACTACCCGAAACTGGTTGTCGGCCTGGCAATGGTCAAACAGGCCGCTGCTGACGCCAACCGCGAGTTGGGTCACCTGAGCGAAGCCAAGCACGCTGCCATCAGCGAAGCCTGTGCCCGATTGATCCGCGGTGATTTCCACGAAGAGTTCGTGGTCGACATGATCCAAGGTGGCGCCGGTACTTCCACCAACATGAACGCCAACGAAGTGATCGCCAACATTGCTCTGGAAGCAATGGGTCACCAGAAAGGCGAGTACCAGTACCTGCACCCGAACGATGACGTCAACATGGCGCAGTCGACCAACGACGCCTACCCGACCGCTATCCGTCTGGGCCTGTTGCTCGGTCACGACACCCTGCTGGCCAGCCTCGACAGCCTGATTCAGGCGTTCGCGGCCAAGGGCAAAGAGTTCGATCACGTCCTGAAAATGGGCCGTACCCAACTGCAAGACGCCGTGCCGATGACCCTCGGCCAGGAATTCCGTGCCTTCGCCACCACCATGGGCGAAGACCTGGCCCGTCTGAAGACGCTGGCCCCGGAACTGCTGACCGAAGTGAACCTGGGCGGCACCGCGATCGGTACCGGCATCAACGCTGACCCGCGCTACCAAGCGCTGGCGGTACAGCGTCTGGCCCTGATCAGCGGTCAACCGGTAGTGCCGGCGGCCGACCTGATCGAAGCGACTTCCGACATGGGCGCTTTCGTACTGTTCTCCGGCATGCTCAAGCGCACCGCGGTCAAGCTGTCGAAGATCTGTAACGACCTGCGCCTGCTGTCCAGCGGCCCACGCACCGGCATCAACGAAATCAACCTGCCGGCGCGTCAGCCAGGCAGCTCGATCATGCCCGGCAAGGTCAACCCGGTCATCCCGGAAGCTGTTAACCAGGTGGCCTTCCAGGTCATCGGTAACGACCTGGCGCTGACCATGGCAGCCGAAGGCGGCCAATTGCAGCTGAACGTGATGGAGCCTTTGATCGCCTTCAAGATCTTCGACTCGATCCGCCTGCTGCAACGCGCCATGGACATGCTGCGCGAGCACTGCATCGTCGGCATCACTGCCAACGAAGCCCGCTGCCGCGAACTGGTCGAGCACTCGATCGGTCTGGTCACCGCGCTGAACCCGTACATCGGCTACAAAAACGCCACCCGCATCGCCCGTATCGCCCTTGAAAGCGGCCGCGGCGTGCTGGAACTGGTGCGCGAAGAAGGTCTGCTCGACGAAGCCAGTCTCGCCGACATCCTGCGCCCGGAAAACATGATTGCTCCGCGTCTGGTTCCGCTCAAAGCCTGAGCCGACGCGTTACGTGTAGCACCGCTCACCAGGTCGAGGGACTAGACACCTCTCACCTTTTGAGGGCTTGGGGATATGTCCCCAAGCCCTTTTTTTTAACTTTCTGACCCTGAGACCCGTATGTCCGGGGACTGAACAATGGGGGAGTCAGCTCCCACAGAAGAGCAGTTTCCGCACAAGCCCGGCGCCGGTAACGCCGGGTGTTTCAAAGCCTCGTTTCGTCGCTTGCACCACGACTGTGCAGACGGGCGCGCCACTGATCGGTATAGTGCCGCCCCTCTTCGCATGAGCGGTCGTCGGTAACGAGGCCATAACCCATGTGAAACCCGAACTAATAACAAACCCGCGATATGGAACCGGGACGAAATCTTCGCCTCACCCGTCGTGCCGCGCGCACACCGGTGTAACACGATGTTTCTTCCATCCAGCATTTGCTCACACAAAAAACAGCGAGGAAAAATCCATGCTCGAAGTCATTAACGACTTCCTCTCAGGGAAAGTACTGATCGTGCTCATTGTCGGGCTCGGTAGCTACTTCACGATTCGCTCGCGTTTCGTTCAATTGCGCCACTTCTTCCACATGTTCGCGGTGTTCCGCGACAGCCTGAAAAGCAGCGGCGGGCAACTCAGCTCGTTTCAGGCCCTGATGCTCAGCCTCGCCGGCCGTGTCGGTGCCGGCAACATCGCCGGTGTCGGCATCGCCGTGACCCTCGGTGGTCCGGGTGCGGTGTTCTGGATGTGGGTAACCGCACTGGTCGGCATGTCCAGCAGCTTCTTCGAATGCACCCTGGCTCAGGTCTACAAACGCGCCGATGGCGACGGTTTGTACCGTGGCGGCCCGGCCTACTACATCCAGCACGGCCTGAAACTCAAAGGCATGGCGGTAGTGTTCTCGATCCTGCTGCTGGTCACCTACGGCTTTGCCTTCATTGGCCTGCAGTCCTACACCGTGACCCACTCGCTGCAGAACGCCTTTGACTTCGATCCGCGCCACACCGGTATCGTCCTGGCGGTGCTGCTGGCCATCACCTTCATCGGCGGCATCAAGCGCATCGCCGCAGTGTCTGACTTGCTGGTACCGGTCAAGACCCTGGCCTATATCGGCGTGACCCTGTACGTGATCGGCACCCAGATCGAACACGTGCCAGCCATGCTGGAAACCATCTTCAAGAGCGCCTTCGGCCTTGACCCGGCCTTCGGCGGCCTGCTCGGCAGCGCCATCGTCATGGGCGTGAAGCGTGGCGTGTTCGCCAACGAAGCGGGCCTGGGCAGTGCGCCGAACGTCGCCGCCGTGGCCTCGGTGAAACACCCGGGCGCCCAGGGCGTGGTCCAGGCTTTCAGCGTGTTCCTCGACACCTTCGTGATCTGCACCTGCACCGCGCTGCTGATCCTGTTGTCGGGCTTCTACACCCCGGGCTTCGAAGGTGACGGCATCGTCCTGACCCAGAACTCGCTGGCCGCCGTGGTCGGTGACTGGGGCCGCATCTTCGTCAGCGTCGCGCTGTCGCTGTTCGTCTTCACCTGCATCCTCTACAACTACTACCTGGGCGAGAACAGCCTGCAGTTCCTCAGCCGCAACCGCGCCCTGCTGATGGTCTTCCGCGGCCTGGTGCTGGCGCTGGTGGTATGGGGTTCGATGCAAGACCTGTCGACCGTGTTCGCCTTCGCCGACATCACCATGACCTGCCTGGCCTTCGTCAACCTGATGGCCCTGGCCATGCTGTTCAAGGTCGGCATGCGTGTAATGCGCGACTACGACGAGCAGCGCCGCGCCGGCGTCAAGCAGCCAGTGTTCGACTCCAGCAAATTTTCCGATCTGGACCTCGACCTGAAAGCCTGGCCGGCCGACGCGCCAGCTACCGGCAAGACCGAAGCCGAGCCGCAAGGCGTGCCTGCAGCGCAACGCTGACAGGTGAATGACGGGCGCATCCTCTGCGCCCGTCAGTTATTGTGATGCAATACCTGTGGGTGCAAGCCTGCTCGCGATAGCGGTTGAACAGTCGACATTAATGTTGAATGGCATGCCCCCTTCGCGAGCAGGTTCGCTCCCACAAGGACCTCATCCTTTCGGAGAATCCCCATGAATTCGTCGACCTACCCCGCCGCCCAACACGTCATGGTGCTCTACACCGGTGGCACCATCGGCATGCAGGCCAGCGCCAACGGTCTGGCCCCGGCCTCCGGTTTCGAAGCGCGGATGCGCGACTACCTGCACAGCCAGCCTGATCTCGTTGTGCCGCAGTGGCGCTTCCGTGAAATGTCGCCGTTGATCGACAGCGCCAACATGACCCCGGCCTATTGGCAGCAACTGCGTGAAGCAGTAGTCGATGCCGTGGATGTGCAAGGCTGCGACAGCGTGCTGATCCTGCACGGCACCGACACCCTGGCTTACAGTGCGGCGGCGATGAGCTTCCAGTTACTGGGGCTGAATGCTCGCGTGTGTTTCACCGGTTCCATGCTGCCGGCGGGCGTGACCGACAGCGATGCCTGGGAAAACCTCGGCGGTGCGCTGGTTGCCCTCGGCCAAGGCCTTGCGCCGGGCGTGCACCTGTACTTCCACGGCGAGCTGCTGGCGCCAACCCGTTGCGCGAAAGTGCGCAGTTCTGGCCGTCATCCGTTCAAACGACTGGAGCGTCAGGGCGGCGGCGTGAAAGCGCCTTCGATTCCAGCGCCGTTGAACTACAACCAGCCGAAACAACTGGCCAAGGTCGCCGTGCTGCCGTTGTTCCCGGGTATCAGTGCCGAAGTGCTCGACGGCCTTCTCGACAGCGGCATCCAGGGTCTGGTGCTGGAGTGCTACGGCAGCGGCACCGGGCCGAGCGACAACCCGCAATTCCTGGCCAGCCTCGGCCGCGCGCGGGATAACGGCGTGGTGGTGGTAGCGGTCACGCAGTGCCATGAAGGTGGCGTCGAGCTGGATGTGTACGAGGCGGGCAGCCGCTTGCGCGGTGTGGGCGTGTTGTCCGGTGGTGGCATGACTCGCGAAGCGGCGTTCGGCAAGTTGCATGGCTTGCTCGGTGCTGGCCTTGAAACTCAAGAAGTGCGTCGGCTGATCGAACTGGATCTGTGTGGTGAGCTGCTCTGAGCATGACTCTGGATCGGCCCTCACCCTAACCCTCTCCCAGAGGGAGAGGGGACTGACCTTAGTGTCTTGCGCTATGCGACGACCTGAAAAAAGTTGTCGATTATGGATTCGGCAGAGCTTTTTCAGGTCGGCGTATCTGGCCAATATCCCCCAATCGGCCCCCTCTCCCTTTGGGAGAGGGCTGGGGTGAGGGGCTACTGCGGCATGCAACTTGCTGCGTTCCTGCCATCTACAGGCTGGAAGATCTTATGCTCCACTCCCACCTCACCACCCTCAACGCTGTTTCGCTGGTGCTCAACACCTTCAAGGCCGAAGGCTTGTCGAGCGAGGCGTTGCTGGCCGGCAGCGGCATCAGTGCGGCGGACCTCAGCCGTGCCGACACCCGGATCACCACCAATCAGGAGATGCAGGTCTGCGCCAACGCGGTCGCGCTCAAGCATGACATCGGCCTGGAACTGGGACGGCGCATGCATGTTTCCTGCTACGGCATCCTCGGTTACGCCCTGCTGACCTGTGCCACCTTCGGTGACGCTCTGCGTCTGGCAATCCGTTATCCGGCGCTGTTGGGAACACTTTTCGAACTGAGTCTGGAAGACGACGGCGAGCGCATCTGGTTCGTCGCCGCCGATTATCGCGAGAGCCCGGCGATGGCGGTGTTCAATGCCGAGTTCTGCCTGGTGTCGCTGAAAGTCATTTGCGATGACCTGCTCGGGCATCCGCTGCCCTTGCTCGCCACGCGCTTCGAACACGCCGCTCCAGTTTATCGTGACAGTTATGCCGAGCATTTCGACAGCCCGCTGCATTTCGGCGCCAAGGACAACGCCTTCGCCTTCGACCGCCAGTGGCTCGATCAACCGCTGCCGCTGGCCGATGCCATCACCCATCAAGCCATGGCCGAACGCTGCCGCAAGCAGAACCTTGAGTTCACCGGGCGTCAGGCGTGGCTGGGGCGCATCCGCCAGTTGCTCAGCGCTCAACTGAACGCGGCACCGGGGCTGGAAGGTCTGGCGCAACAGATGAAGTGTTCACCACGCACCTTGCGCCGGCACCTCAAGGACATGGGCAGCAGCTATCAGGAGCTGCTCGATGAATTACGCTTCGAGCGCGCCAAGCAGATGTTGTGCGAGGATCAGTTGCCGATCTACCGCATCGCCGAAACCCTCGGCTTCAGTGAGACCGCAAGCTTTCGCCATGCCTTCGTGCGCTGGAGCGGCGTGGCGCCCAGCCAGTTCAGGGCCTGAGGGGCGAATTGCGGTCAGTGTTTTTGGCCATATCCATCCCCTTTTGGCCTTTCCTGCCGTTCTCCGATTCGCCGCGCGCCGCAACACTGGGGGCAACTGAATCAGCCCTGCGGAGAACAACAAATGCTGACGATCTACTCGGACGATCACCACCTGCACCATGGCCGCTGCGAGCTTATCGATGGCCAGCTCAAGCCGTGTTTCGAGATGCCGTCGCGCGCCGACCACGTGCTGCAACGCGTTAAAAAACAGAGCCTGGGCCCGGTCGAGGCGCCGAAGGATTTTGGTCTGGAGCCGATCGCCCGCATCCACAGCCGCGACTATCTCGACTTTTTCCAAGGCGCGTGGGCGCGCTGGACTGAATTCAACACCGACGGTGATCTGCTGCCCTACACCTGGCCGGCACGCACCCTGCGTGCAATCAAACCGACCAGCCTGCATGGCCAGCTCGGCTATTACAGTTTCGATGGTGGCGCACCGATCACCGCCGGCACCTGGCAAGCGGCGTACAGCGCAGCGCAAGTCGCGCTGACCGCACAAGCAGAGATCCAGCGCGGTGCGCGCAGTGCCTTCGCGTTGTGCCGACCACCGGGACACCACGCTGCGAGCGACTTGATGGGCGGTTATTGCTACCTCAATAACGCTGCGATCGCCGCGCAGGCGTTTCTCGACCAAGGCCACAAAAAAGTCGCGATCCTCGACGTCGACTATCACCACGGCAATGGCACGCAGTCGATTTTCTACGAGCGCAGCGACGTGCTCTTCACATCGATCCACGGCCACCCGGAAGCAGAATTTCCGTTTTTCCTCGGCTACGACGATGAGCGTGGCGAAGGTGCCGGTGAAGGTTTCAACTTCAACTACCCGCTGCCCGCCGGCTCCGGCTGGGAGGTGTGGAGTGCGGCGCTGGATCAGGCCTGCGACGAGATCGATCGCTACGGCGCCGACGTCATCGTTGTGTCGCTGGGCGTCGACACCTTCAAGGATGACCCGATCTCGCAGTTCAAACTCGACAGCCCCGATTATCTGGCGATGGGCAAGCGCATTGCCGCACTCGGCAAACCGACGCTGTTCGTCATGGAAGGGGGTTACGCCGTGGAAGAAATCGGCATCAACGCGGTGAACGTGCTGGAAGGCTTCGAACAATAACCAGGCACAAGCCACACGCATAAAACCAGACCCGCCCGTGCGGGTCTTTTTTTGCCCGTAATACCTATGTACCGCACGCCTCCCGCTGGCCGCCGCTACCGTGCTCGAAACCGTCGCCCTTGGGCGCGCCCATCAGAGCAGGAGTTGCCCATGCCCGAAATACCCTCGCCCAGTGCCATCGATGTCGTGACCCAACTGGTGACCGGCCCTTCGCTGCGCGAAGTCGCCTCGAAAACGCTGCGCCCGGCGCTCAGGAAGTTGTACCCCGACCTCGATCTCGACCCGCTATTGGCCATGGTCGTGAGACCGACCTGGGTCATTGAGGATGATCAGGTCGTCCCCGGCCGCCACCTCATCGAATCGCTGACCGACACACTGGTACGTCTGGGTCTTTCCGGCACCACCGTGGCGTATCTCGACGGTGAGCATTATCTGACCCTGCAGCCCGACCTGCCGTCAGCCATCCAGTTACCGGTGAAAATCAGCGCGATCGGCAAACTGCTCAATGAGCTGGCGCCGTTGCTGTTCACTGCCTTCAAGGAACATCAGGTCCATTACTGGGACGAATTCACCTACCCGGGTCAACCGCGCTGGCAGCAGTTGTCACAGGCCTTGCACAACTTGTGGAAGGTCGATGCGAGTCATGGCTGGGATGCCGACCAGCGCGCCATGGTCGAAGCGGTGTACAAGCATCCCGAGAAACATCAGCGACTGCCCACCGACAGATACAAGACACGTACCTGCCTGATTGATCTTGATCGCGGCGAGGGCGATCAACAAAGCCACGTGACCCTGCTCGATACCGCCGTGCTGATCGGCACCAGCGGCAAGCGCACGCTGGTCATGACCCATTCGGTGATCCACGGATTCGAGAGCTTTGAATCACTGGAAAAACTCGGAGAAGCCCTGCCCCGTCGTTACTGGAAAGGCGCCTCCGGGGCCGGTTTGCAATGGCGACTGGTGGAACCGCAGGGCCATTTCTTCGACTACCAGGCCTGCACGCTGATCGCACTGGAAGCCGAAGCGCTGGGGGCCATCAATTTCTTTCAGGGCTCGAACGCCACCGAGCTGTACCCGCACACCGGAACCGGCGGCGATCCGCGCACACCGACACCGCGCCTCAAACCTCATTTCGAGGGCCTGCGGCCGATGCTGCCGGCCTGGCTCGATAACGCCTCCCCCGCAGACCAGACCCGTTACAGCCGGCATTTGCTGGACCTGACCACGGTGCAGCATGAGAACAAGGGAAAATCATTCCAGAACGAAGTCATCAGTCTGCAAGCGTTTGCCCGCGATGCATTGCAACGACTGATCGCCAAGGATCATCCACAGGCCGGCGAGGTAAGGATCGATGACATCGAAATCAGCATCACCAGTCTGGTGGTCTGGGGCACATTCGTCTTGCCGGGCAATACCCAGACCCAGACGCTGTCACTCATTGAACTGGCATTGCAGAACCTCGCGGGACAACCGGCAGGCAACAAAATCGTACGTTACAAGAATGGCGGTGTGTTGCCTGAGTGGATGACCGCCAGCTATCTGGAACAACTGGTGACCCGCGTCGATATCGGCAAGACCTACCCGGCGCACCTGAAAAACCTGCTGATCGACGAAAGCGAACAGGCCTCGACGCTACAGGGGCTTTACACCAGCCAGTTGCCCATCGAACTGCCGCTGCTGGCGTTGCAGCACAAAATACAGGGCAAGGCCGGCATCACCGACCAGGGTTACCGCTATGTCGTTGCGGCACTGGCCAGCACTGACGATGAGCGTCATGTCGATCGCAACGAAATCGTTATTCGCCCGCTGGCGTTCCTCGCCCATCGCAGCGGTTCACGGGCGGACACCGTCATGAACATGTTCGTCATTGGTCCGCGCGAAGTCGATAAAGGACCGTGCGTGCTCTATCGACCGCTGTTCGAAACGCCGTTGATGCAATTCCCCTCGCACGCCAACTTGCTGTACGAGATCCAGCATTCACGCGATCTGCGCGAATCGATCCTGGCCTGGTTGCCGGACGATGTGCGCTTCAACTACAGCCAGTTCGTCTTCACCGCCCGACTGCCTTCGGTCTGGACGATCCCGCAATTGCTGGTGAATCCGTTCACCGCCCTCGACATGTCCGGCCCTGTCGCACTGGCAACTGCTGCGATTGGTTACGATGTACTGGCGACTCTGCATAACAGCAATGTGCAAGCGGTCATTACCCAGGCTGACCGCCAATCGGTCTCTGATGCAGAAGCACGCTGGGCCACCCTTAAACACGGCGGCTGGCTGATGTTCAACGCGGCTTTACCGTTCCTGGGGCGCAGCGTCGGCACGGCGGCGTGGATCTGGCAGATGATGGACGACCTGCAGGAAATCAGCGACGTCGCTAATGAGCAACCGGGCAAGATGGCCTGGACAGCCCTCGCTGACATGCTGCTGGCGTTGGGCATGGTGCTCGCTCATCGCGCAGCGGTGGGCGACAAGCCACGCAGCGAGCCGATCCCTGTGGAAGAACCGACACCCACCGTCACAACCGACCTCGTTGTCAGCAAACCGCTGCAATTGCCGGACATTTCCAGCACCGAGCTGCCCATCGCGCATGAGATGGTGGTCAACCCTTTTACCGCACTGAAACGATCTCCGGTCGCGCTGGCAGCGCTGCTCGACGGTTTGCAGATCGCCAAACCCAAAGACATCGGCGACGCCGCCAGAGAGGGCACGCACCAGCACCTCTACGCTCATCAGAACAAATGGTACGCCCCCGTGGGCACGCGCTGGTTTGAGGTGGTGATCAATGAACACGATCAAGTGCAGATCATCGACTCGCGCCAGCAATTGCCGCGTAACGGCCCGCCACTGGCGCGCACTGCCAACGGCCAATGGGTGGTCGACCTTCGATTGCGCTTGCGCGGTGGCGGACTCGACAGCGCTCTCGAGAACGCTCAAAGCGCCAACAAACCTCATGCCAGGCAACTGACCGCCGAAATCAGTGCGTTCGACGCAACGATGGAAGCCAAGAGCATTCAACGTGACGCCGACCACGACAACTTCAATGCAGCGCTCGCGCCAGCACGCGCACAGGCGCGCGAGCAATACCTGACGACGCTCGATTCACAGCACAAGGCGTACGGTGCGAACATTGAGCAGATCAAGGAGTTGAACCAAATGGAGCCCATTCCCAACTACCGCACCGTCATGATTCAACGGCTGCAGATGCAGCTGTTTCTTGGGCAGGAATGGCTCGACCTGCATGCCACGGAGTTCGACGCCAACCTGAGCATAATGAAGGTAATGCTTGCCAATGAAGCCGGCTTCGCACCACAGGCGTTTGTGCGGATCTTCGAAGAAATGACCGAACAGACCCAAGCCATCATTGAAAAAACGGAGTTGGCGCAGAGCCGTTTTGACGAACTGAAGTTGTTGGGGAAAAAAGCTGTCGAGGTCGTGCACACCTATCGCAACTCGTTGCCTGAATATGATCTGAACGACCTCAAACTCTTGCAGATCAGTCTCGGCCAGGAGATCTGCATCAAGGCCGGTGCAACAGCGAACACCGCCAATGCCTATCGGACACTGGCCAATCTCATCGAAGACGCTGCGCTGAGCATCCAGAGCACGCTGAATCTGACCGCGGATGAAAGCCTCGACAACCTACGCGAACGCACGGCTGTCCTGAGCAACGTGGCCGAACGATTTTCCGCCATCGATCAACGCTTTGGCGATCTGCTCATCGATTATCCCGAGCAGATCAATACCGCACGACTTGAGCATGTGCGCAACCGGGTGATCGCGTTCAAGGTCCGCACAGATGAAAAATTGGTCGAGCTGCTGCGCTACAAGCACTTGCTGGAGCAAGAGCCCGGGACTTCCAGATCCCGACCTGCATCATCTTCGACGCGGCGGATCATCAAAACCAAGTCCAGAGGCACGGTGGTCGGCGAACGGAAACAGCGCATCAAAGGTCAGGACGCCGACCAGGTAGAGGTGCGAACCACCCTGACCGGGGTCATCGCCACATTCCAGGAAGAGTCACCCGGTGTTTGGGTGGAACAGCGCAAGACCCAACCCAAACCGGCCAAGGCCAGCCCCACGCTCAATACCAGCATTCGTGAAGGCCAGGCCCTGATCGATGGCTTGGCGGCGTTCCATCGACGGATCGAGGCTCAGCTCAAACGAGGGCGGCGGATACCGGTCGAAGTCGAGGAGGAATACCACAGACATGCCGCTGCCTTGCGCGAAGCCAATGCGGCTCTCGATGAAGCCCTGACCGCGAGCAATCTGACTGCGGACCTCAAAAAACCCACCGAAGAACTCGGGCACAAGCTTGATCAGGCCGCTAACGCCCTCGACGAAAAAGGTACCAGCACCCGCATCAGACTGATCAAGCAACAGCCGCCGAGTGCGGCGGGGGTCCAATGGCTCAAAGACAAAGGTGAAGTGAAGATCACTCAAACCATCACCCGTCGCCGGCTCAAAGGTCGTACAAAAGATTTTCTAGACGAGTACGAAGTACGCGATACCCACACCGGCAAGGTGCTGTGTTACGCCCATTTCCACTACAACAGTGCCGACGCTTCCGCCGCTTCGTTCACCGCCGGGCATATGAAAACAGTTGCGCAACGACACTTGGGCGGCTCCTACGAACCGAGCAATCTCAGCAGTACGCAGCTCATCGAAATCCATCGCAGCGAGGTTTCCCGGCAGTCAGCCGAGCGTCTGTTCTTCACGCCTGCCAAACCTGCCGCAAGCGCTTCAGCGCCGCTGTAATGTCAGGTTCAGGGACGGCCGCAAAGCCCAGGACCAGCCCGGCGCGCTGGTCCGACGCTGTCGTGGAGTCCGGCAGCCAGTAACGGCTCAAGCCGTTGATCTCGACGTCGACGCCAGCCGCTTGCGCAATCAATTGCTGCTCACGCTCGATGCTGTCCACGGCCACGGTCAGGTGCAGCCCCGCCGAGACAGCGGGCAAATCGCCCACCCCGTCGAGGACGGTCGGCCAACCCTCGAGCAGGGTATTGCGGCGGCTCAGGGCGGCGCGGCGCATGCGCCGGATATGCCGCTGGAAATGCCCGGCTGCCATGAACTCGGCCATCACCGCTTGGGTACTCACCTCGGAATGGCGGACATCCACTGCCCGGCGTTGCGAGAAGGCATCCACCAGCGCCGGGGGCAGCACCAGATAACCGAGGCGCAATGCCGGAAAGGCAACCTTGCCGAAGGTGCCGACATACAGAACTCGCCCCTGTCGATCGAGTGCCGCCAACGGCGCCAGCGGTGCACCGGTGTAGCGGTATTCGCCATCGTAGTCATCCTCGACAATCCAGCCTTGGTTGCGCTCGGCCCAGGCAAGCAACTCAAGGCGCCGGGCAAGGCTCATCACTACGCCGGTCGGGTACTGATGAGAGGGCGTCACATAGACCACTCGACAATCGTGGGTGGCCGACAGCGCCGAGCAGTCCATGCCCTCTTCGTCCACCGCAATACCATGCAAACGACCTCCCGCCACCGCGAACGCATGACCGGCCGCGCGGTAGCCCGGATTCTCGATTGCCACGCCATCGCCGGGCTCCACCAGCAACTGTGCACAAAGGCTGATGCCTTGTTGGGCGCCGCTGGTGATCACAATTTGTTCAGCCGAACACTGCATGCCACGCGAACTGCGCAAGTAGGCGGCGATCATCGCGCGCAAACGCGCATCGCCAGACGGATCGCCATAGCACAATTGCTCCAGATCCGGTTTGCGCCAGAAAGCCGCATTCAGCTTGGCCCACACCTCAAACGGGAACAGATCAAACGCTGGAACCCCGACCCGAAAAGCGCGCGGTGGACCACTCGGCGGTCTGGGTAAATGGTTGTTTTCGATGCGGGAAAAACCACCACTGTGGATAACTTTACTGGATGGAATCACAGGTAAATCCAGCCAATTTGTGGATAAGTCTGTGGGTAAGCCTGTTGAAAACCCTGTGGATACTTTTGTGGATAGTTTTTCTGACGAGGTCCCTGCCGGCATCAACTGTGCGACGTAGGTCCCGTCCCCTACTCGCCCTTCGATAAAGCCTTCGGCATACAGTTGATCGTAGGCGCGCACGACGCTGTTGCGCGAAATCCCCAACGCCGCCGCCAGATCGCGACTGGCCGGCAACCGTGTGCCACTTGCCAGCCGTCCATCCAGTACGCGCAGGCGCAAAGCCTGATACAGCTGACGGCTCAAACCCTGGCGTCGATCAAGCTCGATTCCGGCAGGGTTGAAGGGCATGGATAGCGGCGGCGACTCGGGCATGACAATGGACCTATGAAATTGGTCATCAATGGCTCTTACAACAGACCAATAGCCTGCCTACGATGCTGGCATTCGCCAAGGAAAATCTGTCCATGTACACGCCACGCGCCTTTGCCATCGAAGACCTGTCCCAACTGCACGAACTGATCCTCGCTACTCGTCTCGCCATTCTGGTGACCCATGGCGAAAGCGGCCTGCAGGCCAGTCATGTACCGGTGCTGCTGCATTGCGAACAAGGCGAGTACGGCACGCTGTACGGGCACCTGGCCCGCGCCAACCCACAGTGGAAAGACCTGCGCGACGGCGCCGAAGCGATGCTGATCTTTGCCGGCGCCGATGCCTATGTCAGCCCGGGCTTTTACCCGAGCAAAGCCGAACACGGCAAAGTCGTGCCGACCTGGAACTACATCGCCGTGCATGCCTATGGCCACGCCGAAACCTTCAGCGATGGCGGGCGCCTGCTCGACATCGTCTGCACCCTCACCGACCGCCATGAAGCCGGCCGCGCACAGCCGTGGGCAGTCGCCGATGCGCCCGCCGACTACATCGACGGCATGCTCAAAGCGATCGTCGGATTTGCCATTCCCATCGACCGTCTCGAAGGCAAGCGCAAGCTCAGCCAGAACCGCAGCGCCGAAGACATTGCCGGCGTGCGCGAAGGCCTGGCCGCCAGCCCGGAAATCAATGATCAAACCCTCGCCCGACTGATGCGCTAAGGAAATCACCATGAGTCAGATCGATATTCGCCCGGTCAGCGTCGACGACCACGCCGCGTGGTTGCCGCTGTGGCAGGCCTATCTGCGTTTCTACAACACCGAGCTGCCAGAAGCGGTGACGGAAAGCACCTGGCAGCGCTTTCTCGACCCGAACGAACCAACGCACGCCGCCCTCGCCTGGTCCGATGGCAAAGCGGTGGGCATGGTGCATTACATCTACCATCGCTCGAACTGGAGTATTGAAAACTCCTGCTACCTGCAAGACTTGCTGGTTGCGCCAGAAACTCGCGGCACTGGCGTCGGCCGTCTGCTGATCGAACACGTTTACGCCACGGCCAAGGCTGACGGCTGCTGCAAAGTGCACTGGCTGACCCACGAAACCAACGCCACCGCGATCCAGCTCTATGAGCGCATCGCCGAACGCCCGGGCTTCATCCAGTTTCGCAAAGCCCTTTAAGGAGACGCACGCATGACCGCTTCACTCGCTGACTGGAAAGGCGTCCCCGCCCCCACTGCCACATTGCTTGAAGGGCGTTTCATTCGTCTGGAAAGACTCGACCCGGCGCGCCACGGTGACCAGCTGTTCGCCGCCCTCGAAGGCCCCGGTGCCGACCCGAAACTCTGGGATTATCTGCCCTATGGCCCATTCCCGGAGCGCACAGCGTTCGACGCATGGCTGAACAACCACGCGGCGGCCAGCGACCCGTATTTCTTCAGCGTCGTTGATCGCGCCAGCGGTCAGGTGCAAGGCATCCTCAGCCTGATGTCGATTGTCCCGGCCCAGGGCCGCATCGAAATCGGTCACGTCACCTTCGGCGCGCCGATGCAACGCTCGCCGAGAAGCACCGAAGCGGTGTACCTGTTGGCCAGATATTCCTTCGACCTCGGCTACCGTCGCCTCGAATGGAAATGCAACAACGGCAACGCCCGCTCCAAGTACGCCGCCGAGCGTTTGGGTTTCAGCTTTGAGGGTGTGTTTCGCCAGCATATGGTGGTCAAAGGGCAGAACCGCGACACCGCGTGGTACTCGATTCTGGATGGCGAGTGGCCGGCAATTGCGGCAGGTTTCGAGCGGTGGCTGTCGGATGAAAATCAGACGCCCGACGGGCAGGTGAAAGGTTTGGTCGAGTGCCGTTCCTGATTATCTGAAAAGCAAAAGATCGCAGCCTGCGGCAGCTCCTACACGGGATTGACGTTGACCCTGGAGCTGCCAAAGGCTGCGATCTTTTGATCTATTTTCAGCCCAGCTTTTGCGCC
Organism: Pseudomonas sp. rhizo66; assembly: GCF_031931925.1. Taxonomy (NCBI): domain Bacteria; kingdom Pseudomonadati; phylum Pseudomonadota; class Gammaproteobacteria; order Pseudomonadales; family Pseudomonadaceae; genus Pseudomonas; species Pseudomonas sp. rhizo66. The sequence goes on along the minus strand of NZ_JAUJWZ010000002.1, from coordinate 215,489 downwards.
AGCACCGCAATGTGCTCCGGCCCGATCCCGCAGCAACCGCCCAAATGGCTGGCACCGCGCTGCTGCCAGTCAATCGCCCAGTGCAAGTAACCCGGCGGATCCAGGTCATCGCGCAACGGATCGAGTCCGTCATTGGCGGTTGCCTCTTTTGGCTGCGGCGGAAACGCATTGGCATAGGCGCCAAGGTGAATGTTCACCCCCAGACGCTCGAAGGTGTCACGCGCGGCATCAATCGCGGCACCGATCACTTCCGGCTGACTGCAATTGAACAACAATGTCTCGACGCCCAACTCGGCCGCCACTGCAGCGGCTTCGGCGACGGGCTCACCAGAGCGCAGGCGCGGCACTTCATCAGTGTCCTCGTCCTTCAAGGTGAACGACAACCAGAACGGTTTGCCATCCTTCGGCAACCCGGCGCGAATGGCGCGCGCCTCGACGATCGAACTCTGGGTTTCCGCCAGCCACAGATCAACGTGCGGTGCCAGGCCATCGACCAAGGGCGCCAGCAACTCGGTCACTCGCTCGGCGTTGAACAGATCCGGACGATAGGAGCCAAACAGCGGCGGCAATGAGCCGGCCACTCGCACGGATTTCCCCGAGGCCTGCACCGCACGCCGCGCCAGCTCACCGGCCAATGCTGCCAGCGCCTGCCCTTCAGCGGCGAAACGCTCTTCGCCAATATGGAACGGCACCACGGCGTAACTGTTGGTGGTAATCACGTTGGCGCCACTGGCGATATAAGCGGCATGTACCGCCTCGACCGCTTGCGGCGCCTCGCTCAACGCCAGCGCTGACCACTCCGGTTGACGAAATGGCGCCCCGGCGCGCTGCAACTCACGGCCCATGCCGCCATCGAGAATAATCGTGCTTCCTGCGCCCATATGCTTTTCACTCATATGCTTATGAAAATAACTCACTATCAGAGTCGTTCTTATAACTATTTAATACGCACCATCCGGTTAATAACAACCTCTTTTTTGCTCAGGGATCGACTGTGAAATTTCAACCGCTACTGGCCTTGGGCCTGACCATTCTGGCCGCCTCCACGCAAGCCTTTGGTGGCACTACGCTGGACCGTATCGAGCAAAAGAAAGAACTGGTTGGCGTACTGATGGAAAGCTATCCGCCGTTCTCGTTTCTCAATGACCAAAACCAGCTCGATGGCTTCGACGTGGATGTCGCCAAAGCCGTGGCTGACAAGTTAGGCGTCAAGTTGCGACTCGAAACGCCGTCGTGGGACGTCATTGCCGCCGGCCGCTGGAGCGGGCGCTACGACATCTGCATCTGCTCGATGACACCGAGCAAGGCCCGCGCCGAAGTGTTCGATTTCCCGGTCGAGTACTACGCCTCGCCGGCAGTGATTGTGGTCAACGCCAAGGATGAGCGGATCCACGCTGCCAAAGATCTGAGCGGCAAAAAAGTCGGCCTCACCAGCGCGTCCAGTTACGAAAGCTATCTGAACAAGAACCTGGTCATCGAAGGCGCCGAAGACACGCAGTTGCAGTATCCGTTCGACGATGTGCAGATCGCGCCGTATGACACCGACAACGTCGCCTTCCAGGATTTGGGTCTGGGCGCCGGCGTGCGCCTGGATGCCATCCTCACCAACCTCGTCACCGCGCAACCACGCCTTAACGAGGACAAACGCTTCAAACTGGCGGGGGCGCCGTTGTATTCGGAACCGAATTCGGTGGCCATCGAAAAGGGTGACGCGCAATGGGATGCCAAAGTTCGCGAGGTGTTCGCGCAACTGAAACAGGACGGCACCCTGAGCAAGCTGTCGCAAAAATGGATCGGTGCTGATATCAGCCAATGACTTCTTTCCCGACACCTCCACAGCCACCGCAACCGGTGGCTGAATCACGCCTGCAACGCTTGTTCGGTTTTCGTACGCGGCTGTACCTGACGTGGGCAGCGCTGTTCTGTCTGTTCGCCGGGTTCTTCCTGAGCTTCGACCTGAAGTTCTCGATCATCCTCGACAAACTGCCGAATCTGGTCGGCCTGCACCTCGCGCCCAACGGCTTTTTGCAGGGTGCGGCGCTGACGCTTTTCCTGTGTATGTGCTCGATTGTTGCCTCGTCCCTGCTGGGCTTCGTCACGGCATTGGCGCGGCTGTCGAAAAGCGCCGTGGCGTTCGGCATCGCCAGTTTTTACACCTCGTTCTTTCGCGGCACGCCACTGCTCATCCAGATCCTGCTGATCTACCTGGGCTTGCCGCAACTGGGCATCGTGCCTGGCGCCATCGTCGCGGGCATCATTGCCCTGTCGTTGAACTACGGCGCCTATCTCAGCGAAATCTTCCGCGCCGGCATCCTCGGTGTCGACCACGGCCAGCGCGAAGCTTCACTGGCCTTGGGAATGCGCGAGACGGTGATTTTCTGGCGCATCACCCTGCCGCAAGCCATGCGCACGATCATCCCGCCCACGACCAACCAGTTCATCTCGATGCTCAAGGACTCGTCACTGATTTCGGTGATGGGGGTCTGGGAAGTGATGTTTCTCGCCCAGTCCTACGGACGCTCAAGCTACCGCTACATCGAAATGCTGACGACGGCGGCGATCATTTACTGGCTGATGTCGATTGGCCTGGAGTTGATTCAAGCGCGCATGGAGCGGCATTACGGTAAGGCTTACGTGCGTCGTGATCAGTGACTCATCACCTCAAAGACATCATTCTGTAAAAACCCTTCGCTATACAGGACGGCCCGCTTATAACAAAAAGGCCGTCCACCCATGCCGTTCCCGCCTCAGCGTCTGTCTCTCGCCATTGCCCTATTGATCACCGCTACGTCGGCAAACGCTAAAACCGTGCAGATCGACACCGCCACCACTGCAGCGCAAACCCTGGGTGGCAGCGACACGTTGACGATTTCCGCGCCGGGCAGCATCACCAACAGCGGCAAGGCCGTGAGCCTGAAAGACAAGACCAGCGGTGCCGGTGTGGTGATCGACAACGCCGGCAAAATCGTTTCCAGCGGTGGCCGGGCCATCGACAGCAGTGGCGACCTGACCCAGGCGCGCAACTACACGATTTACAACCGCAGCGGCGGGCAGATTCTCGGTGCCAACGACGCGCTGCGTATCGACAGCAACTTTGTCAGCGGCAGCCTGTTGATCGACAACAGCGGCGTGATTCGCTCCACCACCGGCCAGGGACTGGATCTCGATGCGCTGCGCAGTGACGGCGTGAAGACCACCATTATCAACCGCGTCGGCGGGCTGATTCGCGGCGACGCCAGCGACGGCATGAAGACCGGCGCGAATGCGACGATCAGCAACTATGGCGAGATTTCGTCCGGCGATTCGCACAATACCGACGAGAAGTTCGACGGCATCGATATCGATTCTGCAAGCGGTGTCAGCGTGACCAACTACGGGGTGATTTCCGGCGGCCGGCATGGCATCACCACCGATCTTGGCGCGACGCTGACCAACTACGGGCAGATTACTGGCCGCAACGGTTCCGGCTTCGGTTCCGACGGCGATGGCACGGTGATCAACCACGGCACCATCACCGGGGCCTACTCAGGCTTGCAAGCGAACGGTGACGGCGACGGTGTCGACATCGACAAGATTGCCCATATCGAAAACTACGGGACCATTCAGGGCGTCGGTGCGGGCGGTGTGGACAAGGGCGGTTTCGCCAACGGCAGCGAAGGTATCGCGCTGGGTGGCGGCTACATTCTCAACGCCAGCGGCGCGCTGATCAGCGGGGCTGACAGCGCCATTCTGGTCGACGATGGCAGTGGCGGTTCGGGGCTGGCGGCGACCACCCTGGAAAACTTCGGCACCATTCAAGGCCTCAACGGTTTCGGCGTGAAGTTCGTCGGTGATTTCGCCGACAACGTCATCAACGGCGGCACGATCAGCGGCAGCAATGGCCTGGCGCTGGATCTGGGCGGCGGTAACGACAGCCTGACCTTGCGCAACGGCAGTCGCTTTGTCGGCGTGGTGGATGGCGGCAGCGGTTACGACCGGGTGGTGATGGATGACGCGGCCGGTGGCAGCTTCGGCGCCAGTCGCAATTTCGAATGGCTGGAGGTCAAGCAAGGCGCGTGGACGCTGACCGGACATGATGATTTCAGCGACGGCGGCGCGGTGCGCAACGGCGCCACCCTGATCAACCAAGGCAGCATCGCTGGCAACCTGAGCGTGGATGCCGGCGGTGTGTATGCCGGTGGCGGTTCGGTGGGCAATCTGAACGTCAACGGCACGTTGCGCACCGACACCAGCCTCGGCCGCGCCACGATCGTTCGTGATTTGAACATGGGCAGCGCAGCCACCCTCGCCTATGGCGTCAACGCCGACGGCAGCAGCGCGCCGGTACAGGTCGGCGGCATCGCCAACCTCAACGGCGCAACGCTCGCCGTCAATCCCGGCATTGGCACCTATCCCTGGCAGAGCCACTACACGGTGCTGCAAGCGGCGCAGGTCAACGGCACCTTCGGCAAGGTCAGCAGCGACTATGCGTTCCTGACGCCGACCCTCGCCTACACGCCGACGCAGGTCGATCTGACCTACACCCGCAATGACGTAGCGTTCAATGCGTTCGCCACGTCCGGCAACGGCAGCAACGCCGCCAACAGCCTCGCCTCGATCGGCAAAGACAACGCCTTGTACAACGCCTTGCTCAATACCAGCCAAAGCAGTGCGGGTGCGGCGATCGAACAACTGGCCGGCACCAGCAACGCCAACCTGACCAGCGCCACCCTCGGCGCCAGCAGTCAGGTCGGCAGCAGCATGCTCTCGGCAATGCAGCAAATGGGCGTCAGCCCGGGACTGCTGGTCGGCCTTGATCAGCGCGACACACCCGTACTGGCAGCCAATGGCGTGCCGTCCGAGGCGCGCAATCTGAATGATCCGAATGCTCGCGGGCGCCTCTGGCTGCAAGGCATCGGCGGCTACGGCAAGCTCGATGGCGAACACGGCAGCAGTGGTCTCGAACAACGCACCAAGGGCAGCGTGCTGGGCGCCGACTGGTCACTGAACCCGGCATGGCGCCTGGGCGTACTGGGCGGCTATTCGAAAACCGATCTGGACGCGACCGGCGTCGACGGCAACGTCGAGAGCTGGCACGCCGGTGTCTATGCATTGCATCAGAACGGCCCGATGTCGCTGCGTCTGGGCGCGGCGTACAGCGGCCATCAGGGTGAAAGCAAACGCACCATCGCCTTCAATGGTTTCAGCGACCGCCCCAAAGGCGATTACGACGCCGACAGTCAGCAAGCCTTCGCCGAACTCGGCTACGCCATGGGCAGCGGCCGCCTCAGCGCCGAGCCGTTCGCCAGCCTCGGCTATCAGCGCTACCACCGCGACCGCTACCAGGAAAAGGGTGGCGCCGCCGCGCTGCAAGTCGACAGCCAGACCCAGGACAACTTCAGCAGCACCTTCGGCCTGCGCCTGGCGCACCTGAACAGCCTGGACAACGGCATGAGCGTGACCCCGCGCATGGCTGCTGGCTGGAAACACACCTATGGCGATGTCAGCAGCTCCACGCGCCAGGCGTTCGTGACCGGCGGCACAGCGTTCAGTGTCGATGGCAGCTCGCTGGATCGCGACAGCCTGGTGCTGGAGGCCGGGCTGGATGTGGGAATCTCGGCGCGGCATACCTTGGGTGTGGGATACAGCGGTGAGATCGGCAGTAATAGCCGCAATCACGGTCTGATCGGGCAGTGGCAGATGAGTTTTTGAGGTTGAACAGTCGGCGGGGTCTTGATTGAGTGTAGGAAACGGCACTGCTGAAGCCGAGTAAAACTTCGGGTTCAAGATCACACGGTCATTTTCTACAAAACGATGCGATGTCGCCTGCAAGCCTGCGGGAAGCAGCCGACATCGGATTTTTCGGTGCATCAATAGAGTTGGGTCTCCTGCTAACAGAGGCTCGATTCAATGCCCGCTCAACACATCTGCAAACCGAAACATCTGGCTTTGGCGATTGCACTGGCAATCGGCTGTGTAGAAACCTCGCTAGCGCAACAACCCGAATCACCCGTCGCTGCAGAAACAGAAGACAGCAAGCCGCGAAAAAAAACTCGCGCCCCCAAAACAGTGGCTCCGGCTATTCCAGATAACGTGATGGAACCGATCGAAGACCTCTTTGCGGTGGAGGAATTTATCGGACCGCTCGAACACTCTGCACCGTTCCTCAGGAGTCTTGGAAAGCCCGCCGTCGCAACGGTGAATTTTGACGATGCTTTCTACGCGGATCTGGAATTTCCCGAGATCGTCATGGAAGAACACGATGACCAGGAGTTTGACCTCGTCGATCCCTTTGATCGGGACATGCATGCCTACACAACGGCAATTTCGTTTCTTTCCAGTCCGGTTGAGAGCGTCGGTGGTGTGTCCCTGCAACTGGGCGAAGGAGACGATTTACTGGTGATCAACAACGGCGCCCGCTGGAGTGGACGCCTGGACGGCGGCGCTGGCATCAACGGCCTGCAACTGAACGGAACCGAGGGCGGTGAAATTGGTGAGACGCGCAATTTTTCAAGTCTGCGTGTCGCCCGTGGCCTATGGACGCTCAGCCATGAATTTGCTGGTGACGCAGACGTCAAGTCGGGGGCGGCACTGGTCAACTATGGCTCGATCGGAGGGGTAACCGTAGACAAGGGGGCGGTATTCGGTGGTTCCGGCCACGTTGCCAACTTATACGTCGGCGGATCATTGGTGGCGTCCCGGGCGCATGGAGCGCCGAGAATCCAGGGTGATCTGGAGTTCGCTAAGGACGCAGTATTTTCCTATGGCGTCTCTACTGATGGTGGGTCAGACCCCGTAATGGTCGAAGGCACCGCAACCTTGGGAGGCGCTCAGGTTCAGGTTCACGGGATGCCCGGAAATTACGCGGACAACACGGAGCACTTGATTCTGACCGCCGACATGATTGAAGGAGAATTCGGCGAGGTCACCACCAACCTCGCCTACATGATTCCGACGCTGTCCTATGAAGAACAAAGGGTGAACCTCAATTACACCCGCAGTGATGTAGCGCTCGCAGTACTTGCCAAGACCCGCAATGGACGTTCAGTCGCCAGTAGTATTGTCGAACCGACGGCGCGCGCAGCAACAGTACCTGCACGCACTGACGCTGCCGACAAACCGGCAACATCTCAAACAACAAAGCCTTCAAACACCGCCGTCGCGGCATTGCTGACCAGCGACAAAACCTCCGCACCGGTCGCCCTCGAACAACTCGCCGCCGGCAGCAATGCCAATCTCGCCAAAGCCACCCTGAGCAGCATCACTCCGGTGAGCGCGAGCATGCTTTCGGCCATGCAGCAGCTGAATAGCCGTTACGGCTCGGCTTACAGTTCCGGCACCTCGCCGCGTCAGGCTGCCGGCGCTGCCGATTCCGGGCGAGTGTGGATTCAGGCGCTCGGTCATGGCGGCAAGGTCGACCGCGACTTCGACAGTACCCTCAAACACGCCACCCAAGGTCTGGTCATGGGCGCGGACTGGCGGCTCAACGAGCAATGGCATGTCGGCCTGATCGGCGGTAAATCGCAGACCCGACTCGACGCCCGCCAATATGAGGGTGATCTCGACAGCTGGCATCTTGGCGCCTATGCCGTGCGCCAGGACGGACCGATCTCACTGCGTCTCGGGGCGACCTACGCCAGCCATGACGGCGACAGCAAACGTCGCGTGGCCTTCAACGGTTTCAGTGATCGCCTCAAGGGCAATTACGACGCCAACACCCAACAGGCCTTTGCCGAACTGGCGGTCAATATTGGCCGACACAACGCGACGCTCGAGCCGTTTGCCAGTGTTGGCTATCAGCGCTATCAGCGCGACAGCTACAGTGAAAAAGGTGGGGATGCGGCGCTGAACGTCTTCGGACAAACCCGCGACAACCTCAGCAGCACCTTTGGCCTGCGTACGGCAAAAATCAGTCGGCTGGATAACGGCATGACGCTGACACCGCGATTCAGTGCCGGCTGGAAACACACCTTTGGCGAGATCGAAAGCGACACCCGCCAGCAACTGGTCAAGGGCGGAAAACGCTTTGAAATTGCCGGTGCGGCGCTGGATCGAAACAGCCTGTCCGTGGACGCCGGCCTCGACCTAGGGCTGTCAGCCAATCACATGATCGGTGTTGGTCTCACCGGTGAAATGGCCACTGACAGCCGCACTCACGGCGTGATGGGCCAATGGCGCATGGAGTTTTAACTGACACAACATTTTCTGTAGGAGCTGCCGAAGGCTGCGATCTTTTGATCTTTGTTTTTATTAACCCAAAACAACATCAAAAGATCGCAGCCTTCGGCAGCTCCTACAGGTGAAAAATTCAGACAAAAAAAAGGGGAGCACATGCCCCCCCGAGGTTTAAAGCGTTGGTTCGCGGCGGTTATCTCAGCCTTCGATCTCGATCAGAATTTCACCCGGATTCACCCGATCACCCTTGGCCACATGAATCGCGGTGACCTTGCCGGCAACCGCAGCCTGGACTTCGGTTTCCATCTTCATCGCTTCGGTGATCAGCACAGCCTGGCCGGCCTTGACGGTGTCGCCCTCCTTGACCAGGACATCGACGATGTTGCCCGGCATGGTGGTGCTGACGTGGCCCGGTGCCGACGCCTGCTTGCGTTTGCTGCTACCGCCGCTGACAAATTCGTTGAGCGGTTCGAACACCACTTCTTCCGGCATGCCATCGATGGACAGGTAGAAGTGACGCTTGCCTTCGGCCTTCACGCCGACGCCCGTGATGTCGACGCGGTAGGTTTCGCCGTGGACGTCGATGACGAACTCGGTCGGCACGCCTTCGCCGCCCGCCGAGGCGACCCTGCCGGCTTCAGGAATCGGCAGCAGCACTTCCGGGGTGAGGGTACCGGCGGCACGCTCTTCGAGGAACTTGCGACCGATGTCCGGGAACATGGCGAAAGTCAGCACGTCTTCTTCCGACTTGGCCAAAGCGCCGATGTCAGCACGCAGCTTGGTCATTTCCGGCTTGAGCAGATCGGCCGGACGCACGTCGATGACTTCTTCACTGCCGATGGCCTGGCGACGCAGCTTCTCGTTAACCACGCCCGGCGCCTTGCCGTAGCCGCCCTGCAGGTAAAGCTTCACTTCGTTGGTGATGGTCTTGTAGCGCTCACCGGCCAGCACGTTGAAGAACGCCTGGGTGCCAACGATCTGCGAGGTCGGGGTCACCAGCGGCGGGAAGCCGAGGTCTTCACGCACCCGTGGGATTTCCGCGAGCACTTCGGCCATGCGGTTGAGGGCGCCCTGCTCTTTCAACTGGTTGGCGAGGTTGGAAATCATCCCGCCCGGCACCTGGTTGACTTGCACACGGGTGTCGACGGCGGTGAATTCGCTCTCGAACTGGTGGTACTTCTTGCGCACGGCGTAAAAATACAGACCGATTTCTTGCAGAAGTTCCAGGTTCAGGCCGGTGTCGTACTCGGTGCCCTTGAGCGCTGCGACCATCGACTCGGTGCCTGGGTGGCTGGTGCCCGAGGCAAAACTGGAGATCGCGGTGTCGATGTGGTCAGCGCCGTTTTCGATCGCCTTGAGCTGGCACATGGTCGCCAGACCGGCCGTGTCGTGGGAGTGGATGAACACCGGCAGCGATTGCTCGGCTTTCAACGCGCGAACCAGTTCGCCAGTGGCGTACGGGGTCAGCAGACCGGCCATGTCCTTGATCGCCACCGAGTCGCAACCCATGGCTTCCATTTGTTTGGCCTGAGTCACGAAGGCGTCGATGGTGTGCACCGGGCTGGTGGTGTAAGCGATGGTGCCTTGGGCATGTTTGCCGGCAGCCTTGACCGCCTCGATCGCCACGCGCAGGTTACGCATGTCGTTCATCGCGTCGAAGATACGGAAGACGTCGATGCCGTTTACTGCAGCTTTGGCGACGAAGGCTTTGACCACGTCGTCGCTGTAGTGGCGGTAGCCCAACAGGTTCTGCCCGCGCAGGAGCATTTGCAGGCGCGTATTAGGCAGCGCCGCACGCAGCTGGCGCAGACGCTCCCACGGGTCTTCTTTCAGAAACCGTACGCAAGCGTCGAATGTCGCCCCGCCCCAGCACTCCAGCGACCAGTAGCCGACTTTGTCGAGCTTGTCGCAGATCGGCAGCATGTCTTCGGTGCGCATGCGGGTGGCGAGCAGCGATTGGTGAGCGTCGCGCAGGATGGTGTCGGTGACAAAGATCTTCTTGGACATTGTTGTATTCCTCACAGGCCTGCGTGGGCGGCGATGGCGGCGGCGATGGCCAGGGCCAGCTCTTCGGGTTTGCGCTTGATCGAGTAATTGGTCAGTTCAGGGTGGCTTTCAACGAAGCTGGTATTGAACTGGCCGCTACGGAATTCCGGGTTGCGCAGGATTTCCTGGTAGTACGCGGCGGTGGTCTTCACCCCCTGCAGACGCATGTCGTCGAGGGCGCGCAGGCCACGATCCATTGCCTCTTCCCAGGTCAGTGCCCAGACCACCAGCTTCAGACACATCGAGTCGTAGAACGGTGGAATGGTGTAGCCGGTGTAGATCGCCGTGTCGGTGCGCACGCCCGGACCGCCGGGGGCGTAGTAACGGGTGATCTTGCCGAAGCTCGGCAGGAAGTTGTTTTTCGGGTCTTCGGCGTTGATGCGGAACTGCAACGCAAAACCCCGGTGCTGAATGTCTTCCTGCTTCACCGACAGCGGCAGGCCGGAGGCGATGCGAATCTGTTCGCGGACGATGTCGATCCCGGTGATTTCTTCGGTGATGGTGTGTTCCACCTGCACCCGGGTGTTCATCTCCATGAAGTACACCTCGCCCTCGGCGAGCAGGAACTCGACGGTGCCGGCGTTCTCGTAACCCACAGCCTTGGCCGCGCGTACCGAGAGGTCGCCGATGTAGGCGCGCTGTTCCGGGGTCAGTTGCGGGCTCGGGGCGATCTCGATCAGCTTCTGGTTGCGGCGCTGGATCGAGCAATCACGCTCGAACAGGTGCACGACGTTGCCGAAGCTGTCGCCGAGGATCTGCGCTTCGATGTGCTTGGGGTTGACGATGCATTTTTCCAGGAACACTTCCGCCGAACCGAAGGCTTTGGTCGCTTCGGAAATCACCCGAGGGAAATTCTGTTCAAGTTCTTCGCGGCTGTTGCAGCGACGGATACCGCGACCGCCACCACCGGAGGTGGCTTTGAGCATCACCGGGTAACCGATGCGGTCGCCTTCGGCCAAGGCTTCTTCGATGTCGGCGACATTGCCTTCGGTGCCCGGCGTCACCGGTACGCCCGCCTTGATCATGCTGCGGCGCGCTTCGGTCTTGTCGCCCATGCGGCGAATGACTTCTGCCGACGGGCCGATGAATTTGATTCCGCGCTCGGCGCAGATGTCGGCCAGTTCGGCATTTTCCGAAAGGAAACCGTAACCGGGGTGCAGTGCATCGCAACCGGTTTCCACCGCCAGGTTCACCAGCTTGCGCGGGTTCAGGTAACCGGCCAGTGGCTCGGCACCGATGCTGTGAGCCTCGTCCGCACGCTTCACATGCAAGGCATGGCGGTCGGCGTCGGAAAAAATCGCAACCGAGCGAATGCCCATTTCGGCGCAGGCTCGTACGATTCGTACGGCAATCTCACCACGGTTGGCGATCAGGATCTTTGTTATCACTTGGAGGTTCCCTTGAGCCGGTAGCACCACGACCTGCTAGACCAGGTCGACGCGTGACCAAATGTTTCAATTTGGTCGCAGGTCCACACTAGCGCTCATGAGGGATTAACAAAAATGAATAAAAATTGGGTCATGCATAAGTAAAGACTTATAGTTGAGTGATCAGCCTGCCGTCAGAGCCTATAAGAAATGCGTAAGTCCCTGATGCGTATGACATTGCGTCAATTGCAGATCTTCAACGAAGTGTGTGATTTACGCTCTTACAGCCGCGCCGCCGAGGAAATGTCCCTCACCCAACCGGCCGTCAGCCTACAGATTCGTCAGCTCGAAGAGCTGATCGGCCAGCCATTATTCGATTATGTCGGCAAAAAACTCTATATGACCGAGGCCGCCGAAGCCCTTCAGCGCGCCAGTCGGGACATCTTCGGGCGGCTGGAAAACCTCGATATGCAGCTGTCGGACATGCAGGGGTCGCTGCAAGGTCAGCTGAAACTCGCGGTGGAATCCAGCGCCAAATACTTCGTGCCGCATCTGTTCGCCGCGTTCAAGCGCCAGCACCCGGAAGTGAATCTGCAACTGACGGTGGTCAACCGTGGCCAAGTGATTCGACGGCTGTCGGACAACCGCGACGATCTGGTGATCATGTCGATGGTGCCGCAGGACATGGGCCTGGAATTCCTGCCCTTCCTCAACAACCCGATTGTTGCCGTGGCGCGCCCGGATCACCCGTTGGCGCACATGGGGCCACTGCGCCTGCAAGATCTTGAGCCTTACACGCTGCTGATCCGCGAACCGGGTTCAGGTACCCGACTGGCGTGCGAAGAGTACTTCAAAGAGAAACGCGTGCACTTCACCCAGACTCAGGAAGTGGCCTCAGCCGAAGCTCAGCGTGAATGCGTGCAGGCGGGGCTGGGCCTGGCGCTGTTGACGCGCCACGCCCTGAACCTGGAGCTGGCGACCGGCGGACTCGTCGAACTGCCGGTCGAAGAATTGCCACTGTTCCGTAGCTGGTGCCTGGTACAAGCCAAAGCCAAGCGCTTGTCACCGGTGGCACACGCCTTCCTGGCGTTTATCCGCAGCGAACGGGTGCAGATCAGCGCGCTGGTTGAGCGCTTCGACGGGAAGTTGCGGGAGCCGCCTGCCAGTGGTTGATCTCGGGAAAATCGCCGATTTCGGCTTGAAGCTGGCGAAGTTCGAAGCGATCTTCGATTGCGCGGCGAAACTCCATGCGGCGCTGGTCTTCCTGCTGACGACGGGTTTTCGCGGCGCTGTTGCGTTCTTCGTAGGGCTGAGCCATTTCGATTCTCCCAAGGCGAGTACGGGAGTTTCACGATAGGCGGGAGGGATGACGGTTTGGCTTCTTCGGGGTTACAAACTGATGAAGGTTTACTTCGAAAAGCAAAAATCGCAGCCTTCGGCAGCTCCTACATTGGAATGCATTTCCCCGTAGGAGCTGCCGAAGGCTGCGATCTTTTGATCTTAGTCATCGAGGGCTTTCACGGCTTTCGGCGACAAGCGCAAGCTGCGCAGACTGCGCTTCACGCTCTTGAGGTGATTGACCAGACTCGGCCCGCGCGCCATCGCTACGCCCATCGCCAGCACATCGATTACCACCAGATGCGCGATACGCGAAGTCAGCGGCGTATAGATCTCGGTGTCTTCGTGTACATCGATTGCCAGATTGACCGTCGACAGTTCGGCCAACGGCGTCTGGCTCGGGCACAAGGTAATCAGCGAAGCGCCGCTCTCACGCACCAGATTGGCGGTGATCAGCAGATCCTTGGAACGCCCCGACTGAGAAATGCAGATCGCCACATCGGTCGGCTTCAACGTCACTGCCGACATTGCCTGCATGTGCGGATCGGAATACGCCGCCGCCGTCAGCAGCAACCGGAAGAACTTGTGCTGCGCGTCCGCCGCCACAGCGCCCGACGCACCGAAGCCGTAGAACTCGACCCGCTGCGCCTGCGACATCAACGTCACCGCGCGCTGCAACTCCACCGGATCGAGCTTCTCGCGAACCTCCATCAAGGTGTGCAATGTGGTATCGAAAATCTTCAGGCTGTAATCGGCGACCGAGTCGTCTTCATGGATCGCGAACTGGCCGAAGCTGGCACCGGCGGCCAGGCTTTGCGCCAGTTTGAGCTTGAGATCCTGGAAGCCGGAGCAACCAATGGCGCGACAGAAGCGCACGATGGTCGGCTCACTGATGCCAACGCTGTGGGCCAGGTCGGCCATGGAACTGTGCATCACTGCCGCAGGGTCAAGCAGCACGTGGTCGGCGACCTTGAGCTCCGACTTGCGTAACAGGTGACGTGACTGGGCGATGTGTTGCAGCAGATTCAAGGGGCTGGACTCTTCTTATGGGCAAGGATGTAGCACGCTTGTAGTTATACTACATGAATTGGCTTTTTGCCTGCTCAATGCGTAACTCCATGTCCCCGTATCAGGCGCGATGGACCGCATGTAGCCCTTAAAGCGGTTTGTCCTGTTCGCGCAAAAGCCCAGCCAGAGCAGCGGCTTCGACCGGGCGACTGATCAGATAACCCTGCACTTCATCGCAACGCTCGGCGCGTAAAAAATCCAGCTGCTCCTGGCGCTCGACACCTTCGGCGACCACTTTCAGCGACAAGCCATGGGCCATGGCAATGATCGCGCGAGTGATCGCCGCATCTTCACTGCCCTCCCCCAAACCGCGTATGAACGCCTGATCGATCTTCACGTAATCCACCGGAATACGCTTGAGGTAACTCAGCGAGGAGTATCCGGTGCCGAAATCATCGATGGCCAGTTTCACCCCCAGATCACGCAGTTGCTGGAACGTTGCGATGATGTGCTCGACGCTGTCGAGCAATTGGCTTTCGGTCAATTCCAGCTCGAGAAAATGCGCCGCCAGACCGGTCTCCTCCAACACCTGCCGCACCAGACTGACCAGTTTGCCCTGACGCAGTTGATGCACCGACAGGTTCACCGAAACACGGATCGGTTCCAGCCCCTGCCGCTGCCATTCGCAGGCCTGCCAGCACGCCTGGCGCAAGACGAACTCGCCGATCGGCCCGATCAGACCGGTTTCCTCCGCCAATCCGATGAACTCCCCCGGCGGCACCCGGCCCATGGTTGGATGATCCCAGCGCACCAGCGCTTCCGCCGCATTCAGCCGTCCGGTTTGCAGGCACAGCTTCGGTTGATAGAACACGTTCAACTGTTTTTCCTCGATGGCTTTGCGCAACTGGTTTTCCAGTTGCAAGCGCTCAAGGGTGCTGGCCTGCAGGCTGTCGGTGTAGAACTGGAAGTTGTTCCCGCCCAGGTGCTTGGCATGTTGCATGGCCATGTTCGACTGGCTGACCAGTGCGGAGATTTCCCGGGCGTTGTCCGGCAGCATGCTGATGCCCATAGAGGCGCTGACCACCAGCTCATGCCCTTCGACTGTCAGTGGCAGGCGTAATTTGCTCGACAGGCGCGTGGCGACCCGGGCCAGACTCGACAGATTGCCGTAGGCATCGAACAGCACGGCGAATTCGTCGCCGGACAAACGGGCGATTGTGTCCGCTTCCGGCAAGGCGTTGACCAGGCGGCGCGCCATTTTTTGCAGCAACTGGTCGGCAATCTCATGGCCGAGGCTGTCGTTGAGCAATTTGAAACGATCGAGATTGATGTGCAGCAACGCCAGACTGCGCCGGCCCTGACGCGAGCGCTGATGCGCTTCATGCAAACGCTCGCGGAACAGTGAGCGGTTGGCCAACCCGGTGAGCTCGTCGTAGTGGGTCAAGTAACGCATGCGCTCTTCAGATTCGCGGCGCGCCGACAGATCGGCGAAGAAGCCCACAATATGGCTGACATTTCCCCGACTATCGCGCACCGCATTCAGCTGTAGCCACTGCGGATACAGCTCGCCGTTCTTGCGCGTCTCCACCAGTTCGCCCTGCCAACTGCCGTGCTGCTCAAGCGCATGACGGATCGCCAGGTAATGGCGGCGAGCATCGCGGCTGCACGGCAATTCGACGACATTGCGCCCGAGCATGTCTTCAATGTCGTAGCCGGTGACGCGGCTGAACGCCTGATTGATCGCGATCAGCGCATAGTTCGGGTCGAGAATCACGATACCTTCACTGGCCGCTTCGAATACGGTTGCCGCCAGGCGCTGCTGCTCTTCGAGGCTTTTGCTGGCGCTGATGTCGCGGCGGGTGCCGACCATGCGGATCACGCGGCCACTGTCGCTGCGCTCAACGGCGCGGCCACGGTCTTCGATCCAGACCCAATGGCCATCGCCGTGACGTACGCGGTATTCGATCTGATAGTCCTCGGTGCGTCCCTTCAAGTGCTCGATCAACGCGTATTTCAGCGTCGGCACATCGTCCGGATGCAGACGTGGCTTGAGGTCGCGCAAAAGCGCCGTGACGTATTCCGGAGCGAGGCCGAACAGCTCCTGAATCTGCGTGTGGTGGACTTCGTCGGTTTGCAGGTTCCAGTCCCACAGCCCCAGCTCACTGGCCTTCAACGCCAGCGCCAGCCGCGCTTCGCTTTTGCTCAGGGCCTGATTGGCCGCGTCCAGTTCAAGGCTGCGCTGGGCCACGCGGTCTTCAAGTTCAACCTGCGCTTCACGCAATTTGCCCTCGGCGCAGCGGCGCTGGTCGATTTCTTTGGCCAGTTCCTGATTGAGCAGTTCGCTGCGCGACTGCGTCTGTTGCAGGTGTTCGATCAAGTGCTGATTCTGGAAGCGCCGCAGCAAGCCGCGATCGATCAGCCGATTGACCTGCCACGCGACCACGCTCAGCGAGCCGAGCAGGATCAGACCGAGCCAGCCCCAACCGCGCGCCTGCTCGTCACCGCCCCAGAACAGATAACCGATCGCCGGCAACAGGCAGGGCAAGGTAAACGACAGAAACGCCGGCAGGCTCACCGCGTAGGCGACGCTGGCCGAGAGGGTCGCGGCGCCGATCAGGCCGAACACCCAGGCCTGCTGAATGAAGTTGTCGGCGGGTACCAGAGCGATGCCGGCACCGGCCAGGGTCAGACCGGTCATGGTCGAGCCGAGCAGAAACATCCGCCGCCAGATCGGTTGCGCCTGACGATCAGGGATCGCCGAATCGAACGCCGCCACCTGAATCACCCGCAATGCCACCAGCGACAGCAACCACACCAGCCAGACGCTGACCACGAAGTAGCGCTGCGGGCTCCAGAGCAAAGCGGCGCAGACCAGACCATTGATCAACATGAACAGCGTGGGCAACAACGAGCCCTGATACAGCAGACGCGTGCGCTCGACCGCCATCTCGACAGCATAGTGCTTGCGGATAACCCGGGGTTCCACGGAGGGGCCCGACAGTTCGGAGCTGAGGGTCATGGGCAACGTTCTTGTTCTTATAAGGAGGGCGTGCGCCCGAAACGTGGACGGAGCATACACAAGCCGATCCCGTTGCCAAACTGCTCCACATCATAATTTCCGCGAAACTTTTCCGTCCTTTGCCACTGGCCAAACCCTTGGAGCGCGGCGGGCCGATGCCTGTAGCCAGTGACCGACCGGTCGTCATCGACGGGAGTTTCATCGGCTAATGCAAAGCTCGGTTTGCCCGGGCCTGCGGCGCACCCTAGAATGCCCCGATGCGCGATGATCTCTCCCTTCTGCTGAACTCCCTCAACGATGCCCAACGTCAGGCCGTAGCAGCCCCCGTTGGCCGTCAGTTGGTCCTGGCCGGCGCCGGTTCCGGTAAAACCCGAGTGCTGGTGCACCGTATCGCCTGGTTGATCCAGGTCGAAAACGCCTCGCCCCACTCCATCCTGTCGGTGACCTTCACCAACAAGGCCGCTGCCGAGATGCGTCACCGCATCGAGCAATTGCTGGGGATCAACCCGGCCGGCATGTGGGTCGGCACCTTCCACGGCCTGGCGCACCGCTTGCTGCGGGCGCACTGGCAGGAAGCGGGCCTGAGCCAGACTTTCCAGATTCTCGACAGCGACGATCAGCAACGGCTGGTCAAGCGGGTGATCCGCGAGCTGGGCCTCGACGAGCAACGCTGGCCGGCGCGTCAGGCGCAGTGGTTCATCAATGGCCAGAAAGACGAAGGTCTGCGTCCGCAACATATCCAGGCCAGCGGCGATTTGTATCTGGCGACCATGCGCGGCATCTACGAAGCCTACGAGGCGGCGTGCCAGCGTGCCGGCGTCATCGATTTCTCCGAATTGCTCCTGCGTGCCCTCGACCTGTGGCGCGATCACCCGGGCCTACTGGCGCATTATCAAAAGCGCTTCCGGCATATTCTGGTGGACGAGTTCCAGGACACCAACGCCGTGCAATACGCCTGGTTGCGTCTGCTCGGCAAGGGTGGCGACAGCCTGATGGTGGTGGGCGACGACGACCAGTCGATTTACGGCTGGCGTGGCGCGAAGATCGAGAACATTCATCAGTACTCCTCCGACTTTCCGGATTCGGTGACCATTCGTCTGGAGCAGAACTACCGCTCCACCGCCGGCATCCTCAAGGCCGCCAACGCACTGATCGCCAACAACACCGGGCGTCTGGGCAAAGAGCTGTGGACCGACGGTGGTGATGGCGAAGCAATCAATCTGTACGCCGCGTTCAACGAACACGACGAAGCACGCTACGTTGTCGAAACCATCGAAAGCGCGCTGAAAACCGGCCTCGCTCGCAGCGATATCGCGATTCTGTACCGCTCCAACGCCCAATCGCGCGTTCTCGAAGAAGCCTTGCTGCGTGAGCGCATTCCGTACCGCATCTATGGCGGTCAGCGCTTCTTCGAACGTGCCGAAATCAAGAACGCCATGGCCTACCTGCGTTTGCTTGAAGGTCGTGGCAACGATGCGGCGCTTGAGCGGGTGATCAACGTACCGGCTCGTGGCATCGGCGAAAAAACCGTCGAAGCCATTCGCGAGCACGCCCGGCACAGCGATGTTTCGATGTGGGAAGCCATGCGCCAACTGGTCGCCAACAAAGGCCTGACCGGTCGAGCAGCCGGTGCGCTGGGTGCGTTTATCGAGTTGATCGAAAACCTCGCTGCCAAGTGCACCGAGATGCCGCTGCACCTGATGACGCAAACCGTCATCGAGCAGTCCGGCCTGATCGCTTATCACGAAGCGGAAAAAGGCGAGAAAGGCCAGGCCCGGGTAGAAAACCTTGAGGAACTGGTCAGCGCCGCGCGCAACTTCGAGAACACCGAAGAGGACGAAGAACTGACGCCACTGGCGGCGTTCCTCGGCCATGCTTCGCTGGAGGCTGGCGATACTCAGGCCGACGAGCACGAAGACAGCATTCAGCTGATGACCCTGCACAGCGCCAAAGGCCTGGAATTCCCTTACGTGTTCCTCGTGGGCATGGAAGAAGGCCTGTTCCCGCACAAGATGAGCCTGGAAGAACCGGGGCGTCTCGAAGAAGAGCGGCGTCTGGCTTACGTGGGCATTACCCGGGCGATGCAGAATCTGGTGATGACCTATGCTGAAACCCGACGCCTTTACGGCAGCGAGACTTACAACAAGGTTTCGCGTTTCGTACGCGAAGTACCGAAAGGACTGATTCAGGAAGTGCGCTTGTCGAACAGCGTCAGCCGACCGTTCGGCGGCAACCAGTCGATGAGCGGCAGCAACCTGTTCAGTGGCAGCGAAATCCCGGAAACAGGTTTCAGCCTCGGTCAGGCGGTACGCCATTCGATCTTCGGTGACGGCGTGATTCTCAACTTTGAAGGTGCCGGCGCCCAGGCACGGGTACAGGTGAACTTCAGCGAAGGCAGCAAGTGGCTGATGCTCGGTTACGCCAAGCTGGAAGCAATCTGACGACCTGCACTGAACAAATGTGGGAGCGAGCCTGCTCGCGAAAGCGGTGTGTCATTCAGCACTCATATGTCTGACACGGCGCTTTCGCGAGCAGGCTCGCTCCCACAGGTAATACGGCGCACAGTGCATCAATCCCGCTGAACCTATCTCCTTTTCCTACAGACAAAAGTACATAGGCTGATTGCCTCGCGAAGCTGAACGCGACCTGTCAGGCAAAAGCCCGAAACACTCTCTCGCTAGCCAGTAACACTTCAGCTGTGCAACATGGCGCGCGTGTCTCCACAAACGGGAATACCCTTTATGAAACGTTTTCTTAGCATCGCCATGGCGTTGTGCATCGGCCTGACGATGAGCCTCGACGCCAACGCCAAGCGCTTTGGTGGTGGCAAAAGCGCCGGCGCTGCGCCGACGCACCAGACCAGCCAGATGGCTCCTTCTTCTCCAGGTGTCGGCGGCGCAGCAGCGACCGCTGGTGCTGCCGGTGCCGCTGGCGCTGCCGCCAAGGCCGGTGGTGCTTCGAAATGGCTCGGCCCTCTGGCCGGTATCGCCGCCGGTGGCTTGCTCGCTTCCATGTTCATGGGCGGTGGCTTCCAGGGCATGCAGATCTTCGACATCCTGATCATGGCCGTGATCGCGTTCGTGATCTTCCGCTTCATCGCCGCGCGTCGCCGCAAGCAGCAAGAGCAATTCGCTCCGGCCGGTGCGCCGATGCAGCGTGAAGTGTTCGAGCAGAAACCTGCTGCCATGGGTTCGATCTTCGGTGGTTCGGCTGCGCCTGCTGCCGCCCGTCCGGTAATCAACGCGCCGGCCTGGTTCAACGAGCAGAACTTCCTTGAAGCTGCACGCAGCCACTTCCAGTCGCTGCAGCAGCACTGGGATGCCAACGAAATGGACAAGATCGCCGAGTTCGTGACCCCGCAAATGCTTGAGTTCCTCAAGCGTGAGCGTGCAGATCTGGGTGACGCTTTCCAGTCGACCTACATCGACAACCTCCAGGTGCAACTGGACGGCGTTGATGATCGTGCCGACAAAACCATCGCCACCCTGACCTTCAGCGGTGTGTCGAAAACCTCGCGCTTCGACCAGGGCGAAGTGTTCAGCGAAAGCTGGAACATGGAACGTCCGCAGGGCGACAACCAGCCTTGGCTGGTGGCCGGTATCCGCCAGAACGGCTGATCCCTGTTCACGCTTCACTTGCGGTAATAAAAACCCCAGCCTCGGCTGGGGTTTTCTATTTCGCGGTTGCATCTATAGCGAGCTACTGTATAAACCGGCCCATATAAACCGCGCCATTCAAGCAAGAGGATCCCGGACGTGGAAGAAATCATCGAACAACTGCGTGAAGCCAACGAACCCGTGCCGGTTCCTTTGGAGTTGCCTGACGAAGATCTGCTGGTTGAAATCGAAGAACAACTGTTCATCGACATTCCGTTTGTCTTCAAAGAGTTTCTGCTGACCGTCAGCGATGTGGTTTACGGCAGCCTCGAGCCGGTGACCGTCACCGACCCGCAATCCCACACCTATTTGCCGGATGTTGCCGCCAACGCTTGGGATGTCGGTGTTGATCGCAGCCTGATCCCGATCTGTCAGGACGGTGATGACTACTACTGCGTCGAAGAAGATGGCACGGTAGTGCTGTGGCAGGCAGAAGAAGAGCTGATTGCCGAAGAAACCTGGGAGTCGGTGTGGCACTGGGCGCGGGACGTCTGGCTGGAAAGCTGATCGGCCAGCCGCCCCGGCAGGTCAATGTCCCGACGACTCCTTGTGGTTGTCGAGGGTTTCCAGCAGCGCCACCTGCATCCGCGTGTGCACGCGGATGAACCAGCGCCAAAGCAGCGCCGCCACGGCGGCCGCGACCACGGCGATCAGCACCAGCAACTTGTTGGTCGGCAGGATACTGGCCGACAAGGCTGCCAACAGCAGGAAAATCACCAGCAGCGAGAGGATCGGGATCACTTCGGAGATCACCCGACGCACTCGCTGCGTGTGACGCCCCGCCATCTCCGGCTTCACGCCCATCTCTGCCAGCAGCATCGACAGCGCCTTGAGCTTGCGATACGCTGCGATCAGGAACGGCAACGACACCAGCAGCGCCCCGCCCCAGATCAATGCCTTCTGCCAGCTCGGATCACTGATCCAGTCTTGCAGCGACAGCGAGATGCGCTCGGCGAAATACGCGCCGGCGAAGAAGATCGCAATCACCAGCGCCAGATTGACCCCGACTTGCAGCAGGATTTTGCGGATAATCGACGCCAGCATCGCGCCCTCGCCTTGCGGCTGGATGCTGCGCAGCCACTCACCGTACATGCCCAACACACGCCCCAAACGTTTGGGTACGGCACCGGACAGCTTGATCGACAGCGGATCCGCCGCGCGAATCAGATACGGCGTCAGCAGCGTGGTGATCACCGACACCGCCACGGCGACCGGGTAGAGGAAGTTACTGGTCACCTGCAAGGTCATCCCGAGCGCGGCGATGATGAAGGAAAATTCGCCAATCTGTGACAGGCCCATCCCCACGCGCAGTGAGGTGCGTCCGTCATTGCCGGCGATAAACGCTCCGAGACCGCAGGACAACATCTTGCCGAGTACGACGGCTACGGTAATTACCGCAATCGGCCACGCGTATTCGAGCAGAATCAGCGGATCGAGCATCAAGCCGATGGCGACAAAGAAGATCGCACTGAACAGGTCGCGGACCGGCTCGATCAGGCGCTCGATCTTCAGCAATTGTCGCGACTCGGCCATGATCGCGCCGATCAGAAAGGCGCCAAGCACCATGCTGTATTCAAGCTTGACCACCAGCAGGCAGAAGCCGAAACACAGGCCGAGCACAGTGATCAGCAGCATCTCGTTGCTTTCGAATTTGGCCACGTAGGCCAGCAAACGCGGCACCAACAGGATGCCGATAACCAGCGCGACGATCATGAACAGCGACAGTTTGCCGACCGTGGAAAACACTTCGCCGGAGCTGACCGTGCCGCTGACGGCGATGCTCGACAGCAGCGCGATGATGCCGATGCCGAGGATGTCTTCGACAATCAGGACGCCGAAGATCAACTGCGCAAAGCGCTCGTTTTTCATCTTCAGGTCATTGAGGGCCTTGACGATGATGGTGGTCGAGGAGATCGCCAGAATCGCGCCGAGGAACAGCGAGTCCATGGTGTTCCAGTCGAACCAGCGGCCGATTTCGTAGCCGATCCAGATCATCAGGACGATCTCGAGGAAC
Organism: Pseudomonas sp. rhizo66; assembly: GCF_031931925.1. Classification (NCBI taxonomy): domain Bacteria; kingdom Pseudomonadati; phylum Pseudomonadota; class Gammaproteobacteria; order Pseudomonadales; family Pseudomonadaceae; genus Pseudomonas; species Pseudomonas sp. rhizo66. The sequence continues at coordinate 192,887 of NZ_JAUJWZ010000002.1, read as the reverse complement.
GCCGCAATAAACGCCGTGGCGCCGACCTTGAACAGCTTGCGCAGGCTGAACTCCAGGCCGAGGCAGAACATCAGGAAAATCACCCCGAGTTCGGCGAGGGTCTTGATCGTTTCTTCGTCGTGGATCAGGCCGAACGGCGGGGTGTGCGGGCCGATGATGAAGCCGGCGACGATGTAGCCGAGTACCACCGGCTGTTTGAAGCGATGAAACAACACAGTCACCACACCTGCGACCAACATGATCACTGCCAGATCCTGAATAAAGCTGATGGCATGCATGGCGTGGGCTCCTTGAATGACGAGGCTCGCCAGCAGACGTCAGAAAGGTCTGGGCGAGCGAAGTAAAAATCCGCTTTTCGTGTGGGAATTGCCTTTGTAAGGGGCTTTTGCAGGTTAACACCGCGACTTGCGGCTGGAAGGCGGTGCAATATATGGAAACAGATCGATTCCGGCGTGACGGCGGCCAGTCGCCCGGCGTCCCGATAACGGTGCTTTTGAAAAGCGACCAGGCACCCGCAGAGGTGCTTCCAGTAATCAGCCTTGATCCGTGAGAACGTTATGGAACCCGGAAACGCCCAGCTGTCGATGACGGTACTGATGACCCCCGACATGGCCAACTTCTCTGGCAATGTCCACGGCGGCACCCTGCTCAAATACCTCGACGAAGTGGCCTACGCCTGTGCGAGCCGTTATGCCGGCCGCTACGTGGTGACGCTGTCGGTGGATCAGGTGATTTTCCGCGAGCCGATCCATGTCGGCGAACTGGTGACCTTCCTCGCGTCGGTCAACTACACCGGCAACACCTCGATGGAAGTCGGCATCAAAGTGGTCACCGAAAACATCCGCGAGCGCTCGGTGCGCCACACCAACAGCTGCTTCTTCACCATGGTCGCGGTAGACGACCAGCGCAAGCCGGCCGCCGTGCCGCCGCTGCAACCGCAGAACAGTGAAGACAAGCGTCGCTATATGCAGGCGCAGCAACGTCGGCAGATTCGCCAGGAGCTGGAGAAGCGCTATCAGGAGATCAAGGGCGACGCCTGAGATCAAAAGCAAAAGATCGCAGCCTTCGGCAGCCCCTACAGGGTTTTGCATTCCCATGTAGGAGCTGCCGAAGGCTGCGATCTTTTTGAACGATTAGGCGATTACAGACTGATCGCCGTCGCCTCGAACTTCACCCGCGGATGCGCAATGCGATCCTGCGCCCGCACCAGTTGCAGCTCATAACTGGCGCAAGCTTGAGTCTCCAGCAACACCTCGTGCACCGCCGCCGCGGTGAATTCGAACGCCGCCAGCAGACTGTCACCCAACAACACCCGCGCCAGAAACAGCCCGGACGTCAGATCGCCCACGCCCACCGGCTGCCGCGGAAACGCCAGCAGCGGACGGCGCAGATGCCAGCTGCCGTCGGCAGTCACCAACAACATCTCGAAACCATCGGCCGGTTTGCCCGGATAATCCAGATGCTTGACCAGCACTGCTTTCGGCCCGCGCGCCAGCAACGCCCGCGCCATCGCCAGGCAATCGAACAGCGACTGCGGCTTGCGCCCGGAGAAGCTGTCCAGCTCCAACTGGTTCGGACACATGATGTCCGCCACGGCCGCCGCCTCTTCCAGCAGGAAATCGCTGACCTCGGTCGGCACGCTGCAACCCTTTTCCGGATGGCCCATCACCGGATCACACAGGTACAGCGCCTTCGGGTTGACCGATTTGATCCGCTCGACACCACTGAGAATCGCCCGGCCCTGCGCCGCGCTGCCGAGGTAACCGGACAGTACCGCATCGCAATTGCCCAGCTCGCCAATCGCGGCGATGCCTTCGACCAGCTCGGGAATCTGTTGCGGCGTCAGCACTTCGCCGGCCCATTGGCCGTACTGGGTGTGGTTGGAAAACTGCACGGTGTTGAGCGGCCAGACATTGACCCCGACCCGCTGCATCGGAAAAACCGCGGCGCTGTTGCCGGCGTGGCCGAACACCACGTGGGACTGAATGGCGAGCAGATGAGGCGTACGTTTCATTCGGGTCATTCCGTAAAACGATTGAAATTCAAGCCGCGCAGTATGCGACGAAACGCAGCCTGTACGACAGACCGGCGACGCAGTTAAGCTGACGCTATCTTTTGGAGTTCGATGTTGATGCTGACCTTGGAAAACATCTTCGTGCTGATACTGTTCGCCGCTGCCGGCGCCTGGCTGTGGCACAACCACGGCTTGCGCGAACGCGCGCTGGAGCGGGTCAAACAGCATTGCCTGAACGTGCGGGTCGAGTTGCTCGACGGCAACGTGGCCCTGAAGAAGATCGGTTTCATCAAGGACGCCAACGGTCGCCGACGACTGGCGCGGGTGTACAACTTCGAGTTCACCGTGACCGGCGAAACCCGGCATAACGGCACCATCACCCAGTTTGGCGCACACAGCGCGCAGATCGAACTGGCGCCCTACCCGGCGCCGTTCGACGACACGCCGCCGGTGGTGGAAGTGCACAAGCCGCGGGCTGAAGTGATCGAATTGAGCCAGTGGCGGCAAGAACACACCAAGTGGAAGCCGTAAAAGCCTGCCAATGGCTGTGATCTATTGATCTTGACCTTCCCGGCACGCTGACAGCGTTCTCTGCAGCACCTCAACATCCTGCACTTCACTGAAGATCAGCTCGATTCGCGAATCTTTTCGCCATTCACTGGCCTGCCAGCTCAACGCTGCATTCTCCAGCGCATTCGCCGACACCCAGCCATCCGCACTGTGGATAACCAGTTTCGCCCTGATCCAATCGAGATTCCCTAGGCAATCGGCAATGCGCCGCTTGTCGAACCTCTGCCCCGGATGCCAGCGCCAACCAATGCTCCAGCCGCCTTCCTGCGCCTGACTCAGGCAAATCGGCATCGTCGGGTCACTCCAGACGGCCGGCATCTGCGCCAATCCTTGGGGCACCACCAGATTATCCACACCGATAACCGCTCGCGCCGCCAGCCCCGGTAACTCGCTCAAGGCGAGTCGCGCCTGCTGCGTCCAGATCTGCCGGACCGGCGGGAGCTGACCGGCGATTTTCTGCCGCTCATTTTCATCAAGGTTTTCCGCCTTGTTCAACAGCAACAACCCGGCACTGGCTAACGCTTCCTGCTGCGCTGCCGGCAATGCTTTCCCCGCCCGGAGCGCCTGAGCATCCAGCACCAGCACACAAGGCTGCACCGTCAGCACACCCCGCCACGGCGCCTCGTTCAGCTGTTTGATCAACTGCGCCGGATGCCCCAGTCCGGACGGCTCGATGAAAAGTCGATCCGGTTTCGCCCTGCGCAGCAACCGCCCCAGGCCAATCTGAAACGGCGCGCCATTGACGCAACACAGGCAGCCGCCGGCTACTTCGCCCAGTGCGATACCATCGGCGTCGCTCGTCAACAGGGCGGCGTCGAGACCGATCTGGCCGAACTCGTTGATCAGCACCGCCCAACGCTCGCCTTCCGGGCGCTGGGCCATGAGTTGGCGAATCAGACTGGTCTTGCCGGCGCCCAAAGGGCCAGCAATGACATGGGTAGGAATGTTCTGCAACATGGCCGGAAGCTTTCTTGGGAGATTCGAAGATGCGTTGGAGGGGATGGTCGTTGCTGTTGGCGCTGCTGTCGAGTGAAGCATGGGCTCAGGCCTGCGTGGTGCACAGTCAGGGCGAGCGGCTCGACGTCAAGGTCTGTCAGCAGAACCGCAATATCCCGGAGAAACTGTTCAACGACGGTTTCTGTCAGCCGACGCTGGCCGGGCAGAAAGTCGAAGTGCAGTACGTCGACCAGTGCCCGAGCGGTGCATTTGGCGTATGCAGCAACGCACAAGTCGCCAATATGCCTTATCGCCAGGACATCCACTATTACGGTGTGGCCACGGATGCGGCGTACCTGAAGCCGTACTGCGAAGGCCAGAGCCAGGGTAAGTGGCTCAAGCCTTGAGTCGTTAGCCGAGCCAGTCGAGGGTCAGTATCAGACGGCGTTCGCCCACAGCCGGTTGCGGCGAGCGGTGGATCAGGCCGAAGCCTTCATTGCCGTGCCATTTCTCGCCTTTCAGCAACGCCACGTCGCCGCTGTTGAGTTGCTGTATTTGCACGTGTGGCTCGGCGTTGACCTGCCCCAACTGACTGCGATCCATCACACCCTCCTTGAGCCATTGGCTGCCGACACCCGCATAAGTCGTGATCAGGCGCACCGGCACGTGATCGACATGGAAGCGTGGACACATGGCTTTATCGAGCACCCGCAGACGCAGGCCTACACGCTTTGCCCCCAGTAAGCAGGCGAATGCGCTGACCAGCCATTTCAGGTCGGCGATAAAACCCTCGTAGCCTTCCAGATCACGGAAGCCTGATGCCAGGCCGGTGAGATCGGGTTCAGCGTCCTCATCCGGCAACTCAAGGCACAACGATTCCGCCAAGGGCTCATTGAGCGACAGCAGCAGGTGGGCGAATTCGCTGATGTGCAACGGCAGTTGGCGTTGCCAGACGGCGAGGTTGGTATCGTCCTCGAGAATTCGCGCCAGCGCTTTGGGTGTCGGGCCTTGATGCTGATGGCGGGTGCGGTTTTGCTGCAATTTGAGTGCAAGCATCAGGCAGCCTCTTCGTGCCAAGGGCCAAAGGGATCCGGTAGCGCACGCCAGCCTTCTACACCGAGTGCCATCTCCTCATCGGTGAGTAGGCACTCATCCAGTTCGACTGAGAGCTGCAGGAAATCGATGTTCTGACCGATGAACACCAGTTCCTGGCGGCAGTCTCCTACGCTCGGCGTCCAGTTTTCCATGATCGCGGCGGTGCTTTCCTGATCTTGTGGCCACTGCTCCTTTGGCACGAAACGCCACCAGCGCCCTGCAAAGCCGTGGCGCATCAAACCACCGGCCTGCGACCAGCTACCGGCGTCGGTGGGTTTGCTCGCCAGCCAAAAGAAGCCTTTGGAGCGCAGCAATTTACCGTTCAGCCAAGGACGGTCGATGAAGCTGAAAAAGCGTTGCGGGTGAAAGGGCCGGCGGGCGCGATAAGCTGTGGAGGCGATGCCGTACTCGTCGGTTTCCGGCACGTGCTCACCGCGTAACTCCTGCAGCCAACCCGGCGCCTGGGCGGCCTTTTCGAAGTCGAAACGTCCGGTATTGAGGATTTTTTCCAACGGCACCTCGCCCATTACCATCGGGATGATTTCCGCTTGGGCGTTGAGACGCTGGAGGATCGCGATCAACTCCTCACGCTCGCGCTGGCTGATCAAGTCGATCTTGCTGATCAACAGCACGTCGGCGAACTCGATCTGTTCGATCAACAGATCCGTGATGGAGCGCTCGTCTTCTTCGCCAAGGATCTCGCCACGGGAGGCGAGGCTTTCCGCTGCCTGGTAGTCCGGCAGGAAGTTCACACCGTCGACTACAGTGACCATGGTGTCCAGACGCGCGATGTCGGAGAGACTCTGACCGTGCTCATCGCGGAAGGTAAACGTCTCTGCCACGGGCAGTGGCTCGGAAATCCCGGTGGATTCAATCAGCAGGTAATCGAAGCGAGATTCACGAGCGAGCTTGCTGACCTCCTCCAACAGGTCCTCGCGTAACGTACAGCAGATACAGCCGTTACTCATTTCGACTATTTTTTCTTCTGAACGATTCAGGCTGACATCACGCTGGACTTCGCTGCCATCAATATTGATCTCGCTCATATCATTGACGATAACAGCGACGCGCAAACCCTCCCGATTACGTAGTACGTAATTCAAAAGTGTACTTTTTCCGGCGCCGAGAAATCCTGAAAGTACGGTGACGGGCAACTCTGCTGACATTGGATAATCCTCTTTAGAAAGCAGCCAATCAGCGCTTTTGCTGCGCGTGGCGTTTTCGCGCTTCCCACGGTGGATCACGTAGAAAACCAACGCTTTGAAATCGGCCTGCCCAGGCTTAATGTGGATTTATGTTATAGTATAACAACAGTAAGAAACCAGCCTTCTCTTGTCTTGATCGACAAAGAGCCGGAAGCTCTGCCAATACCGAGTCCGGAAATCACCATGAAAAATGCGCTGAAATGCTCAATGTTGAGCCTTGGGTTATTACTGACCGGCAACGCCTGCGCTCAATTTCCCGCTCTCGCCAGCTGCACGCGCAGCGCTAATCTGCTGGCGTGCGTGGACGCCGACGGCAACGCTTATAGCGTCACCACAGCCGGCAACACGCTGTATCTGCGCGGTTTTGAGAAGAATGGCCAACGTTATTGGGCGCAGACCAACAGCCGTTTCGGCCAATTGACCTTCTTTACCGGGATCGCCTCTGATGGCGAAGCCTGGGTTGGCTACACCCGACGTGTCGGCTGGACGACCATCAATCGCTTCTCCAGCTCGGGCGGCAGCAGTGCGAAATTCACCTGCAGCCGTATTACCGGCTGTTAAACCGGCGTGCTTTGCTGCGCTTGCTGCCAGGCAAGGTAGCTGTCGATGGGCGGGTTCTTTGCAAAGTAACGCTGCAGCCCTTCAAACAATCCGTTGGCCACGGCCTGCTGATGTCGCGCCGTGACCAGCCGTTGACTGTCGCGCGCGTTGGAAATGAAGCCGGTCTCCACCAGAATCGAAGGTACATCTGGCGATTTCAGAACCGCGAATCCTGCCTGCTCCACACGTTTCTGATGCAGTGTGGTGATGCCAGCCAAACTACCAAGTACCGTGCTGCCCAATTGCAGACTGGCGGCGATCGTAGCGTTCATCGACATGTCGAGAATCACTCCCGCCAGCATCGGATCCTTATCTTTCAGATTGAGCAGACTGGTAGCGCCGAGCAGATCCGCACCGTTCTCCCGCTGCGCCATGAAACGCGCCGTCGCCGATGTCGCACCGCCCTCAGACAAGCAATACACCGACGCGCCGGAAGCGGTCAGACGCGGCGCTGCATCGGCATGCACTGAAATAAACATGTCAGCCTTGTGCTGACGGGCTATCTCCACACGTTTGCGCAACGGCACGAAAAAGTCGTCGTTGCGCACCAGTTTCACATCGAAGCCTTTCTCTTTTTTCAGGCGTTTGGCAAGCAGTTGCGCGATGGAAAGCACCACATCCTTTTCCCTTTCGCCCTTGGCGCCAACTGCGCCCGGATCCTTTCCACCATGCCCTGGATCGACGACAACCATGATGTCTCGCCGGGGATGTGCCTTCATTGGAGGTGTTTCACGTGGAACCATTGGGACATTGAGCTCGGATTTTGCGCTGACCAAATCCAAAACCAGTCGATGCCCTTGGCCATCCTGTGGCGCCAAAAGAAAGCTGTTCAGCAGAACCGGACTGCTTAAATCCAGAACAATCCGCGTATCACCGTAGCCAAAAATCCCGGAGCGAATCGAACGAATGACCGTGCCGTTCAGCGCTAGCTGGCTGAAATCTGTGCCAACGCTCGCACCGGACACATCAATAATCAGCCGCTCCGGGGCCGTAAGGGTGAAGGTTTTGTAGCGTACCGAGCCGCTTAGATCGAACACCAATCGCAGCTTTTCATCCGACCGCCACAGCCGGGCATTGCGAATCTGCGCGGCAGAAGCACTGAAAGGGAGGGCGAAGGCCGCGCTGGCCAGGATCAGATTAAGCAGATGGCGTCTGTGCATATGAAAACCTGTTCATGAAAAAGGCATCGTGATTTGAATTGTTATAATGTAACATTCAATTCAATCAACACGATGGTCCCGAACATGAATTCGATGACACTTCCGGATATCGCCGCGCAGGTCGCACGCCAGGCTTTGCCACTTGAATGGGTGGGCATGCGGGGCATCGCGTTACCTGTTTTGTTAGAGGGTGAGCGCGTGAGCGCGAAGGCTGATGCGGGCGTCAGTCTTGATGATGGCGAAGCACGCGGCATTCATATGTCGCGGTTGTATTTGGCTCTGGAAACACTCGAACAGAAGAACCTGTCCCCCACGCTACTGCATCAGGTGCTCAAGCGTTTCCTGCAAAGCCACGAGGGTTTATCCACCCGCGCCTACCTGAATATCCATACCGATTTACTGCTAAAGCGGCCGGCGCTTATCAGTCCATTGGCAGGCTGGAAGTCTTACCCCGCGAGCATCTTCGCCAGTCTGATAAATGAAGTGTTCCACGTGGAACTCAAAATCGAAGTGCCCTACTCCTCAACTTGTCCTTGCTCTGCGGCCTTGGCGCGACAACTGATCCAGCAACAATTCATCGACGACTTCGCCAACAAAGCCCTTCAGCACGCAGACGTTTTGGCTTGGCTGGGCTCGACCCAAGGCATCATTGCCACGCCACATAGTCAACGCAGCACTGCACAACTGCACCTTCATCTCGACGAATTCATTGATGAGTTACCTATGAGCGTGATCATCAATGACGCTGAAGCTGCCCTCGGCACCGCAGTACAAACCGCCGTGAAGCGCGCCGACGAACAAGCATTCGCCCTCGCCAACGGGCAGAACCTGATGTTCTGCGAAGACGCGGCACGTCGACTGAATCTGGCGTTGCGTCGTACTCCGGGGGTCAGCGCTTTTCACCTGCGAGTGATCCACGCCGAAAGTCTGCACGCCCACGACGCCGTCGCTGAAAGCCACTGGCAGCGTGAGCAAGCATGATCCGCTGCCAATCCCTGAGTTGGGGCGCACCCGGCCAAGCACTGACCGCGCCCCTGAACCTTGAGCTAGACAGCGGCAGCCTGACGGCGATCATCGGCGCCAACGGCTGTGGCAAAAGCAGCCTGCTGAAAGTGATCGCCGGATTGCAGAAGCCTCTGGCAGGTACAGTCGCCCTGAGTGTTCCACGTCAAAGCGGATTGTCCTTTCTACCCCAGCAACAGCATCTGGATCGCCAATTCCCCATCAGTCTCGAAGAACTGGTCGCCGCCGGATTCTGGGGACGCAGGCTATCGACTCAACTACGAAGCCAGCGCCTGAAAGACGCACTGGCGAACTGGCACCTGAGCGGACTCGAGCACCGTCCCCTCATGGCCCTGTCCGGTGGCGAACTGCAACGCGCCCTGCTCGCTCGACTGAGCCTGACCGATGCGCCCGTGCTGTTGCTCGACGAACCCCACGCCGCACTCGATGAACTCGGTCAGCAGTTGCTCTGGCAGCACATCCACGCCTGGCATGGCGAAGGTCGAACACTGGTCGTGGTGTGCCACGACCTTGCCGCCGTGCGCCGACACATTCCCGAAACGTTGCTGATCAAAAACCGCGACTGCGTGTTTGGCGCGAGCGCAGAACTCATTCAGCAAACACCTCACACACAGGTGGCCTGATGCTCACCGTCGCCCACCTCTGGCAACCGTTCAATGAGTTCGTGTTCATGCGCCGCGCCCTGCTCGGCGGCCTCGTATTGGCGTGCAGCACCGCGCCACTCGGCGTGTTCTTGATCCTGCGAAGGATGAGCCTGATCGGTGACGCCGTGGCCCACGGCATCCTTCCCGGCGCGGCCTTGGGTTTCTGGTTTGCCGGACTGAGCTTGCCCGCACTGACGCTGGGAGGCTTGGGCGCAGGGCTGAGCATGGCCGGTCTCGCCGCCTGGATTACCCGCCGCACCGGTCTGCGCGAAGACGCCAGCCTCGCTGCGATCTATCCGATTTCGCTGGCCAGTGGCGTGCTGATCCTCGGCATCGCCGGCAAACGCCTCGATCTGTTGCACCTGCTGTTCGGCTCAGCACTGGCCGTCGACGGACCGACCCTCACCGGCATGTTGTGGGTGTCGGGATTCAGCCTGATCGCCATGGCCCTGATCTACAAGCCGCTGTTGCTCGACACTCTCGACCCGTTGTTTTTGAGAACCGTCAGCCGCCTCGGCCCACTCGCCCATGGTGTCTTCCTGACGCTGGTCGTACTCAATCTGGTGATCGGTTTTCAGGCGATCGGCGCGCTGATGGTGGTCGGGCTGATGATGCTTCCCGCCGCGGCTTCGCGATTCTGGAGCCGCCGTTTGCCGATCCTGATTGCCATCGCAGCGGTCATTGGTTGTCTCTCGGTATGTTTCGGCTTGCTGCTGTCGTTCTACTACTCGCAGCCGAGCGGCCCGGCCATCGTCCTGGTCGCCGGCCTCGGCTATCTGTTGTCCGTGGTGTTCGGACCGGTGCACGGTCTGTTGCGCCGCCCGCCTTTGCTCACATCCCAATGAGGTGTTTCCCGATGCGCGCTCTACTCGTGCTGTTCAGCCTGATGCTGTCGATGTCCTTGTCGGCCGCGGAAAAACTGCCCGTGGTCACCAGCTTCAGCATCCTCGCCGACATGGTCCATCAGGTCGGCGGCGAGCATGTCCAGATCACCAACATGGTCGGCCCGGACGCCGACGCACACACTTACGAACCAACGCCAGACGATGCCAAAGCCCTGCTAAAAGCCAAACTGATCATAAAAAATGGCTTGGGTTTCGAGCCATGGCTGGATCGTCTGGTCACCAGCACCGAGACCAAAGCCACGATCGTCAGTGCCAGCCACGGCGTGATTCCACGCTCGCTGGATGAAGACGGCGAGACCGTTCCCGACCCGCATGCCTGGCACAATCTGGCGAACGCCGAGTTGTATGTCGCCAATATCACCAAGGCCCTGATTGCTGCCGACCCGGCGAATAAAGCCGACTACGAACGCAACAGCCAAACCTACCTGAAGCAGATCTACGCCCTGCTCGCTGAGGCCAAGGCCAAACTCGGTGCGCTGCCACCGGGCAACCGCAAGATCGTCACCAGCCATGATGCCTTCGGTTATCTCGGTCAGGCGTACGGCATCGACTTCATGGCACCGCAAGGTCTGTCCACCGAACGCGACCCCTCCGCCGCCGAAGTCGCGGCGCTGATTACCCAGATTCGCCAGGCCCACGTCAAAGCGGTGTTCATGGAAAACATCAAGGACGCACGCCTGCTCAAACAGATCGCCGACGAAAGCGGCGCGCACATTGGCGGCACGCTCTACTCGGATGCCCTCGCGGCCAGCGGTCCGGCCAGCACTTTCACCGGTCTGTTCGAATACAACCTCAACACCCTTTACGACGCACTGAGCCAGCCATGATCCGTAAGAATCCTTCAGGTGATCTACCGCACATTGCCGAGTCGGCCTACGTCGATAAAACCGCGATCATCTGCGGCAAGGTGGTGATCGGCGAGAACGTTTTCGTCGGTCCCTACGCGGTCATCCGCGCCGACGAAGTGGACGCCTCGGGCGAGATGGAGCCGATCATCATCGGCGCCAACTCGAACATCCAGGACGGCGTGGTCATCCATTCCAAATCCGGCGCGGCAGTGACCATCGGTGAGTACAGTTCAATCGCCCACCGCTCGATCGTGCACGGCCCCTGCGTCGTCGGCGATCGCGTGTTCATCGGTTTCAACAGCGTGCTGTTCAATTGCGTCGTCGGCAACGGTTGCGTGGTGCGGCACAACTCGGTGGTCGACGGTCGGGATTTGCCGGATGCCTTCTATGTGCCCTCCACGACTCGCATCGGCCCGAACACCGATCTCTCGCAATTTCCACCGGTGAGCATCAGCGCCTCGGAGTTTTCCGAAGACGTGGCGCGCACCAACGTCGATCTGGTACGTGGCTACAAAGCCTTGCAGAACGAGTTCTGAACCATGGGCAGCGTGCTGATTCGCAACGCAAGGCTGGTCAACGAAGGACGCGAGCTCGACGGCGATCTGTTGGTCAGCAACGGGCGTATCGTCAAGATTGCCCGCAGCATCGAAGGCGAAAATGCCAAGGTGGAAATCGATGCGAAGGGCCAATGGCTGCTGCCGGGGATGATCGATGACCAGGTGCATTTTCGTGAACCCGGTGCGCCAGCCAAGGGCAGCATTCATAGCGAATCCCGTGCGGCGGTCGCCGGAGGCATCACCAGTTTCATGGACATGCCCAACACCCAGCCGGCCACTCTTACCCTCGACGCACTGGCGGATAAAAAGCGCCGGGCAGCGATCAGCTCGGTGGCCAATTACGGCTTTCACTTTGGCGTGAGTCAGGACAACCTCGACACGGTGGCGGCGCTCAATCCTTGCGAAGTGGCAGGCGTGAAAGTGTTCATGGGCGCCTCGACCGGCAACATGTTGGTGGATGATCCGCAGACTCTTGAGCGGCTGTTCGCCGAGGTGCCGACGATCCTCTTGGCTCACTGCGAACACACGCCCAGCATCGATGCCAATGCAACCAACTTGCATGAGTTGTTCGGCGATCGCTTGCCGCCCGCGGCGCATGCGTTGATCCGTAATGCCGAGGCCTGTTATCGCTCTTCTTCACTGGCGGTTGATCTGGCGAAACGTCACGGCACGCGTCTGCACGTTTTACACCTGACCACGGCGCGTGAACTGGCGTTGTTCGAGGACAGACCGTTGGCGCAAAAACGCATCACGGCTGAAGTCTGCCTGCACCATTTGCTGTTTGATGATCGCGACTATCCCCACCTCGGCAACTTGATCAAATGCAATCCAGCGATCAAGACCCTGGCCGATCGCGACGCGTTGCGCACGGCGCTGAACAGCAATCGGCTGGACGTGATCGGCAGTGACCACGCACCGCATACCTGGGATGAAAAGCAGCGACCTTATGCCCAGGCACCTGCGGGTTTGCCATTGGTGCAGCACGCGTTGCCGGCACTGATGGAGTTGGTCGCGGACGATATGCTGCCAATCACCACGCTGGTGGCAAAGACCAGTCACAGAGTCGCGGATCTGTTTGCGATTCCCGATCGTGGGTATCTACGTGAGGGGTACTGGGCAGATCTGGTATTGGTCGAGCCGCGAGCCCTGGAGGTGAATCGGCAACCCATCCTGTCGCAGTGCGGATGGACACCGTTTGCCGGACGCAGCTTTCGCCATCAGGTGAGTACGACGATTGTCTCAGGGCAAATTGCCTGGCGGGAAGGTCAGGTGAATGACGGGTGTCGGGGGTTGGCGCTGAGGTTCATGCGCTGATTTCGAGGACGCTTTCGCGAGCAGGCTCGCCCCACATGTGGAATGCATTTCCCTGTGGGAGCCAGCCTGCAGGCGACCTTTTTATGCGCGGGGTTTAACGGCGCCGCAGTCCTGACCCAGCCAGACTGCTCGGGTTTCCAGACTGCCCTTCTGGTTGATCCCGATCGCGTTGAACGTGCCGTTGGCCACGGTGGTGAATTCACGATCACTGAGGAATGTCGCCACCCCGGTGCCCTGCGCTTTCGGGCAACTGAAACGGAATTTCCACTGATTACCGGTGCGATCAGTGATCTGCTGTTTGCAGCCCGATTGCGGGTCGGCCAATGGAATATCGTTGGTTGCCACCTGCTGCGGCGTCAGGCAGGCACGAATGCCCTTGCCGCCGATATTGATCCCGTTTTTCTCAAGCGCCGCGCGCTGTTGCGGGGTCATCTGGCCCTGCAACTGACCGAGGATCGATTGCACATCCATTGGCTGGTCATCGACCTTGACGTTGCTCGATGTCATTTCCCACAGTCCCGGCTGCAGCATCTGCGCCTGCGCAACCACCGGCAATGCCAAACCCAGGCCCAGCGCCAAACCCAGCAGACGAACGTTCATCGAAAAACTCCTGATCAGTAGTGGCCGTTAGACGTCGGCCGATTGCTTCGGTTCATGCCCCAATTAAATAGCGACATTCGCGACAGAACATGGTCTGTTAAGGCATTAGAATCTTGCGGAGCAAGGCTGCCCCATGGATTATTTTGGACCGCACATTTTCGGTTATCTGATCGCCCTGATACACACCCTCGGTCTGATCGCCGCCGTGCATGCGGTGCTCACCGTGCGCACGGCCCAAGGTTCGATCGCCTGGGCATTGTCGCTGATCTTCATTCCCTATCTCACGCTAATTCCGTATCTGGTGTTCGGGCGCAGCACTTTTGATGGTTACATCAAGGCACGGCGCCAGGCCAACGAACAGATGCGTCAGGCCATCTCCGAGTTGAACTGGCGCCCGTGGGTGGAAGAGGCGTTGACCGCGCGCGCCTCGAATGCCTACGCCTCGCTGCGCGCAATGCCCAAACTCGGGCGCATGCCGTGTCTGGCGAACAACGAAGTGCAATTGCTGATCAACGGTGCGGCCACCTTCGAGGCGATTTTCCACGCCATCGACCAAGCGAAAGAAGCCGTGCTGATCCAGTTCTTCATCATCCACGATGATCGGCTCGGTCGACGCTTACGTGATCTGCTACTGCGCAAGGCTGCTGAAGGCGTATCAATTCATCTGCTTTACGACCGCATCGGCAGTCACGCCCTGCCCCACGGCTATGTGCAGACGCTGCGTGATGGCGGCGTCGAGGTCAAAGCCTTCGCCACACGCAGCGGCTGGCTCAATCGCTTTCAGGTCAACTTTCGTAACCACCGCAAGATTGTCGTGGTCGACGGCGTCGTCGGTTTTGTCGGCGGACATAACGTTGGCGATGAATACATGGGTGAAAAACCACCACTGGCGCCTTGGCGCGATACGCATGTGAAGGTGCGCGGCCCCGTGGTCGCGTGCATGCAGGAATCCTTCGCCGAAGACTGGTTCTGGGCCGCGCGCGCCCTGCCGCCGCTGATCCTGCCCGACGAGTATCCGGATGATGGCGTGCTCTGCCAATTGCTCGCCAGCGGCCCGGCGGATGCCTACGAAACCTGCTCGCTGTTCTTTGTCGAGGCGATTCACGCGGCGACCGAACGGGTGTGGATCACCAGTCCGTATTTCATCCCGGATGAAGCCGTATTCGCCGCCCTGAGATTGGCCGTGTTGCGAGGCGTCGACGTGCGATTGCTGCTGCCGTCGCGTCCCGATCACCGCATCGTTTACGCCGCGTCCAGCCTCTACGCCTTTGAAGCCGTACGCGCCGGCGTGCGGGTATTCCGCTACGAACCCGGTTTCCTGCATCAGAAAGTGGTATTGATCGACAGCGAGATCAGCGCAATCGGCAGCGCTAATCTGGACAACCGTTCGTTCCGGCTGAATTTCGAAGTGATGCTGCTGACCGTCGACACTGACTTCGCCGCCAGCGTGGAAAACATGCTCGTCGCCGATTTCGCGCAAGCCTACGAAGTCGCCAAAGAAGAAAGCCGGGAGATCCACCGCCTTCAACAGATCGGCATGCGGATCGCCCGGCTGATTTCACCGATTCTTTGAGAGTCCTCTCACCGGGAGAGGACTCAACAAGGATCAAGGGTTATAGATGTCGTCGCGAGTCCACGGCAGTTCATGGCTGCCATCTGCATGTGCCTTCACCGCGAGGATCTGGTGCAGGTTGATCCAGCCGCGCGCAAACGCATAGGCGCAGCCGGCCAGGTACAGGCGCCAGATGCGCAGCGCTTGGTCCGGCACCAGCTTGCCAGCCGCTTCGAGGTTGTCCTCCAGCCGCTCGCTCCAGTGATCCAGCGTGCGTGCGTAGTGCAGGCGCAGGCTTTCGACGTCGACAATTTCCAGACCGGCTTCGCTGATCTCGGCCGAGATCATTGCCAGGTGCGGCAACTCACCGTTGGGGAATACGTATTTCTCGATGAATTCCCCGGCACCGCGTCCCACCGGACGGCCATCGGTGTGTCTGGCGGTGATGCCGTGGTTCATCACCAGACCGCCCTCCTTCACCGCGCCAAACAGGGTTTTGCAGTATTCGGCCAGATTGGCATGGCCAACGTGTTCGAACATGCCGACGCTGACCACCTTGTCGAAACGCCCGTCCTGAGGCAAATCGCGATAGTCGAGCAATTGCAGTTCGACCAGGTCTTCCAGGCCTTCGGCTTTGACCCGCTCGCGGGCCAGTTCCAGTTGCTCCTTGCTCAGGGTGATGCCGAAGACCTTCGCGCCGAACTCCCGCGCGGCATACCTGGCCAGCCCACCCCAGCCACAGCCGACATCCAGCAGATACTCCCCCGGCTGCAAGCGCAGTTTGCGGCACAGGTGGCGGAATTTGGCTTGTTGTGCCTGCTCGAGGGATTCGCTACCGGTTTCGAAATACGCGCAGGAATAGGCCATGTCGCTGTCCAGCCAGAGCTGGTAGAACGCATTGGACAGGTCGTAATGATAGGAAATGGCTTTGGCGTCTGTTTCCTTGTCGTGCAAGGTACGCACCGGCTGACTGCCGTCTTCTTCATCAAGCAAGGCACTGCTCAATTCGTCGCAGACGCGGATCACTTCGCTGATCGAGCCCTCCAGTTCAAGCTTGCCTTCAACGAATGCCGCTCCGAGCGCATCAAGACTTGGATGGCTGAACTGGGTGACCATTTGTGGGTCCTTGACCACAATGGTGACGCTGGGCGCCGGCCCCAGATTGAACTCATGGCCATCCCAGAGTCGCAGGCGAAGCGGAAGCTGCAGATTCTGTAAGGCCGGTGGAAGTTGCGCGAGCATGAAAAATCCCCCTTGTTTCAGACGTCTGATCTGAGGGTAGACCATCACAGAAAAATAGCAGGCTATCGATTTGATTAACCTTGTCTATCGTTGCAGACGCTCCAGCAAACCGTCCTGTATCCATTGTTTCAACCAGGTCACAGCTTGAAGTGATGCGCCCTTACCATAAGTGACTGCTAACTCGGCGCACAGTTCGGAGAAACTCCAGCCACCGTTGAGCACGCCATCGAGAGCTGAGGCTTGGGCCGGGTCGAGACTGCGGTAATTGCAGATCAACCCATTGCGCCAGATCAGACAGATCTGCGGGATTTCAAGGGGCACGCTGTCAGGAAACGCTGTTTCTTCCTTTACCGAGCGCCATAGAGAAAGGCTGTTGAAGCGGCACTTCAGCCACTGCATCGACGGCACCGCTCTGACGCGCAATTCCGGCCATTCCTCCGGGGCCAGGGCCGCCATGGTCTCAATTGTCAGCGGCTCGGCGGCCGGCGCATCGAAAGCCAGTGTGAAGGCCCATTCGAGCGCAATCAGTTCGGCCAGCGGTGCGCTCTGTTTCGGCACCAGATGCTCGCGGACAAAGCCTTCGAAGCCTTTGCCCAACCAGCGCAGGCTGAAATGCGCTGACGGAGACTGGCGGATGTACGCAGTCGCGAGGCCGTCGAACTCCTCATCGCCCATCCAATGCAGGATCGTTGGAAAGTCATTGCGCAACACGTCCAGCAAACGCGCTTTGTAAGCGTTGTGATAGATCGCCAGCCCCGTGCCGACATCCAGTGTCGGGCCACCGATCAGGCTCTCGCTCAACGTCGGATTCGCGTTGGGGACTTCTTCGAGCAGAAACGCTTCAAACGCCAGTTGCCACTCTTTCAGGAGCATGGCTGTCTCCCCGCCAGAACCTTGTTGCCGAGCTGACGGGCTTTTTGCAGTTCATCAAGCAGCGTTTCGAAGGGCGGAAAATGATCGTCGCGTTCCAGCAACGTGGCCACCGGGCCGAAATGTTCGAGTGTGCGTTGATAGAGTGCCCAGACCGGATCGCTCACTGGATGGTCGTGGGTGTCGATCACGTAATCGCCGTAATCGCTGTGCCCCGCCAGATGCAGTTGGCGGACTTTATCAACGGGCAGGCTGCTGATGAAGGCCCATGGATCGAAGCCATGATTACGTGAACTGACGTATACATTGTTCACGTCCAGCAACAATTCGCAGCCACTCACGCGGCTCAGCGCTGCGAGAAAGTCCCACTCGGTGAATTCGTCCGAGGCACCGCGCACGTAACTGGAGACGTTCTCCAGCACCAACGGGCGCTGCAGAATGTCCTGAACCTGCATCACACGGGCAGCGATGTAAACCAGGCTTTCTTCGGTGTAGGGCAACGGCAGCAGGTCGTGTAACTGATGGGCATTGCCGCGGCTCCAGCACAGGTGATCAGAGATCCATGCCGGTCGGACCCGTTCGGCCAATTGCTTGAGTTGTTGCAGATAATCCGGATCGAGGGCATGCGGCCCGCCGATGGACAACGATACGCCATGCATTACCAACGGATAGCGCTCGGCGAAGGCATCGAGGTAATACAGAGCCTTGCCGCCCTGCACCATGAAGTTTTCCGAAACCACCTCGAACCAGTCGACATCCGGCGACTGCTCAAGGATCTGCTGGTAGTAAGCGCTGCGTAAACCGAGGCCATAACCCAGAAAAGGAAGAGAAACAGACATGTGCGGACTCCTGATAAAAAGTGGCCGCAGTGGCGCAAGCCACTGCGGCAACACTTGCCGGTCAGTTATTCGCCGACCTTGCCACCGGCTTTTTCGCACGCCGCCTGAGTCATCGCCTTGAAGCCCTGGCCTTTGCAGGCGCCCATGCCTTTGCAGGCGTGGTCTTTGGTTTTGCAGTCGTTCTGGCCTTTGCAAGCGGTCACGCCGTAGCAATGAACCTGGGCATCGGTAGCGATCGCATTAGTAGCAACACCGGCAAACATTGTGGCGGCGGCCAAAGCGAGAGCGGCACCAGCAGCAGTGGTCTTGATGGTCATTTTTCTTATCCTCGGTAATCGTCAGGGGTGTCGGCTGGAAGGTTGTTCAGTCCCGACATAGCACTAGAGAGAGCGGCCCCAACGGCGTTACAGAGGATCGAAAAATAATTTCAAAGGTCTTTTTCGAGTTTGAGCAGCGGTTCCTGAAAGCGCAGCAAGCGCCCGGCGTTACCGAGGACCAGCAATGTGCTGAGGTTGTGCAACAGCGCAGCGATCATCGCCCCGGCAGCACCCAGCCAACCGAATGCAGCGAACACGACGATGGCCAGCGTCCAGCCCAAGCCGATGATCACGTTGACCTGCAACGTTCTGCGACACTGGCGACTGAGCCGTACACACGTACCGAGACGGCGCAGGTCACTGCCGATCAAGACGATATCGGCCGAGGCCAGTGCGATGTCCGCTCCGCCCGCGCCCATGGCCACGCCGACCACGCCCGCCTTGAGCGCGAGGGAATCATTGATGCCGTCACCGACCACCATCGGCCGGAAGCCATTGTCGATTTCCTTGAGTACGCGATTGAGTTTGTCCTCGGGCAAGGCTTGGGCTTCGACTTCATGCAAGCCGACGTCTCTGGCCAGCGATTGCGCCACGCTTTGGCGATCACCGGTCAGCAACAATTGCCGGCCGAGACCCAACTCGCGCAATTCGTCGAGGGCGAAACGGGCTTCCGGTTTAACCGTGTCGGCGAGCAACAGCCAGGTGAGGAATTCACCGTTCAATGCCAAACCGGCGATGGGTCCGTCGTGATCGGGAACCGTTGTCGTGGTGATGCCCAGTTGCGCGAACAACTCCGGGCGGCCCAGCGCGGCTTCGCCCTGCGCGGTCATGGCCACCACGCCGAGGCCTTGGCGCTCGTGAATATCAGTCAGGGGTAAACACTCTTCCTGGCTGACCAACCCTGCCAGCGCACGACTGACCGGGTGGCTGCTCGCCGCGCCGAGGCTGGCGGCGAGCGCGATGATCACGGATGACTCTGCGCGCGGGTTGTTGATCGACTGCAGGCGCAGAGTGCCGTAAGTCAGGGTGCCGGTCTTGTCGACCACCAGCGAGGTCAGATCGGCCAGTTCCTCGAGGAACGCCGAACTGCGGATCAGAATGCCGTGACGTGCGGCCACCGCCACACCGGCAATCGCCGTGGCCGGGGCCGACAACACCAGCGCACACGGACAGGCGGCGACCAGTACCGCGAGCATTGCTTGCGCATCGTGAGTGATAAACCAGGTCACTGCCGCCAGCAGCAAGACCAGCACCATGTAACTGCCGGCGTAACGTTCGAGCAAGCGGGTGATGGGCGGTTTCGAGCGTTCGGCGTTCTGCATCAACGCAATGACCTTGCCCAGCGTTGACTCGCCACCGGTGCGCGTCACTTCGATACGCAGCAAGCCGTCGAGGTTGATCGCACCGCCAAACACCGACAGGCCGACGCCTGCCTCGACCGGCACCGATTCACCGGTAATCGACGCGGTGTCGAGACTGGCCTGACCGGACAAGACTCGACCATCGGCGGGAATCCGATCACCGGCGCGGACTTCAACGGTGTCGCCGGCTTTCAACGTGCCGTTGTCCACTTCGATGATCGAGCCGTCAGCCTGAACCTTGCGCGCATGACTGCGCGTCAGTTGGCCAAGGGCATGGATCGCCTCCTGCGAGCCGATGACGCTGCGCTCCTCCAGCACATGGCCGAAGATCATGATGATCGGCAGCAATGCCGCCGTCAGCAGATCACCGGTCGCCCAGGCGCCGAGCATCGCCAGGGCGATCAGTTGATCGGTGATGCCGTGCAGGCTCGGATAGCGCAGGCTGTACCACGCCGATCGCATCACCGGCACGCCCACCAATAACGATGCAAACCCAAGCAGCAACTGACTGACACCGGTTTGCTCGGGCATCTGCCAGCGCCAGATCAAACCCAGACCAAGCAGGCCCAGTGCAAGCATGGCCAAGGTTAGTTGCCGTGCAGCGCGGCGTTGTTCGGCCGAAGACAACAGGCTCGGTGCGGCGGTTGTCGCAGTCATTTACTGGCTCCCTGAATGATCAGGCGGGAATCGTCTTTCGGGTCGACCGTGGTCACCGATCCGGCCTGGCCGAGAATCTTCGGCATGCGCTCGCGGTACAGGCGCAGGAGCATTTGCGGGTCGGTAGTGTTGGCCAGACTCGACACCGTGGCCGTATCGGCAGAGGCTTTGGCCAAGCGCTCACCGGCCTGCGCGTGAGCGACTTGCAGCGTGCGGTCGGCTTGTTCGTTGGCGGTCTGGGTCAGTTTCTCGGCGTCGGTGCGCGCATTGGCCACGGCTTTGTCGGCCTGTTGACTGGCGGTCAGCACCGCGTTGAAAGCACTGACCGCCGGATCCGGCAGACTCGATTGCACATCCACCCGCGCCACTTCGATGCCGATGCCCTGCCCGCTTGCCTTCAACTCGGCCAAGCGCTTGTTGATGCCTTGCACCAGATCGCCACGCAGTTTTTCCCGACGTTCCGCGGCTTGATTGTCAGCGCCGATCAACTCCGGGCGAGCGACCAGAATGGTGTCCAGATCGCGCGCGGCCGTCAGCGCCACCGCGCTGCGTGTCACCAAGCGATCCAGCGCCGGCAAAACATGCTCGCCCTGCAACACGAAGTCGTAAGGGTCGGTGACTTTGTAAAACACCCGCACATCCAGCTGCACCACACCGGCGTCACCGGTCAATAAATAACCAGATCCCGCCAGCGCATCGCTCAGGGGGGTGGCAAAGGAAGCGACCCGATCGGCCTTCAGCGCCTCATCACTGCGCAACAGATTCTCGACGCGACGCTCGATTACCCGATCGGCTGCCGGCAGCAAAATCACTTGTTCGAATGGCTGCGGCCAGGCCAATAGCAGACCGGCATTCTGGATGCGATCCAGCGCGCCGAAATGCAACACCACTGCGCGATTCTGCGGATCAATCTGCCGCACGTTGGAAAACACCCAGGCCAATGCCGCCAGAAGCGTCACCGCGTACAAGGCAAAAAATGCCAAACGCCCAGCCTGAATCCACGGACTGTTCAGCGCATGTGTTCCACGTGGAACTTCTTCATTCATGGCTGCGATCCGGTTTTGCTGTCGAGGGTCGGCGGGCCATCGACCAATACCCGGAATGGCGCGGCGTCGGTGCGCAGAATCAGTTTGGTGTCTGGCGTGACGATGGTGCCGAGGGTGTCCAGTGAGCGCAGCAAATTGTAGAGCTGCGGTGAACTGGCGTACGCACGGCCATAAATCTGCGCCGCTTCGACACGAGACTGCGCTTCGATTTCCGCCGCTTTTACTGTCGCGTCAGCCTGCACCATTCGCGCATCGCGCTCGGCTGCGGAACGGATTTGCGCGGCTTCACGTTTACCGATGGCTGTGCGCTCAGTGGCGATTGTTTCTCGCTCGGCGCGCATGCGATCAACCGTGGCGGTGAGCGTCACCGACGGCAAGGTCAAACGCTCGATGCCGACTTGCACAACCCGCACGCCATACGTCGCGAGTAATTGCTGATCAATCTGTTGGCGCAACTGCGCTTCAAAATCGGCGATACGCACCTGACTGGCATCGGTGTTCACCAGATTCGCCAGATCAAAACTGCTCGCGGTGGTTTCCAGCGCCGAGCCGACAAAGGTACGAATCTGCCGCGCGGCTTCGTCCGGCTGATTCTGCACCGCACGCATGAATCGCTGCACGTTGTCCGCATCGCCCTGCACCTGCCACGCCACGTAGGCCTGCACGATGATGCGCAAACCGTCACGAGTGCCGACATCCTGCAAGCCGCTGGACGTCGTGCGCAAACGCAGGTCCACCGGAATCGCCGCCTCGAACGGCGCCGGCCATCGCCAGCTCAAACCCGGATCAAGCAGTACCCGCGATGGATTGCCAAAGCGTGTAATAACCGTGGCCTCGCCGGAACGCACCTGCACCAGGCTCGCCGCCGCAATGGCAAACGCTACCACTAAGACTGCCCAGCCCATCCGCCGCCAAGGAAAAGGCCCCGCCTCTTCCGGTGCAACGTGATGATGTCCGTGGTGATGGTGATGCCCGCCGTGACCGTGATCGTGGCCACCGTGGTCATGATGATCGTGTGTGTGCGACTGGCTCAATGGGCGACTCCTGGTTGAGCGGTGGTGCGCGCAGGCGTCGGGTCAGCCGGCAGCGTGAACGTACGCAGGTCGATGGTCGGCGCATTGCTGCTGCCGCCCAGACGGTGGTCGAGTATCAGCAATCTCGCTTTGCTCAGGCCTTGGCCGAGCTGGCCAAGGTATTGCTCCAGCACAAAAGCCTGGCCGGCACTGGCGTAGGCTTTTTGCTCGGCGCTGAACTTCAAGTCGGCCGCCTGCGCGGTTGCGCTGGTTTCTCGCGCATTGGCGCTGGCCTGATCGCGAGCCAGGCTGGCCTGCAACTGCGCCTGATTGCTGGCTTCAGCTGCGGCGCCACGCTCGCGGGAGATCAATGCCTGCGCGCCAATCTGCGCGGCTTGCACACTGTGATAGGCATTGGCGGCACCGGCCGGCGGGTGAATGGCTTCGACGACCGTGGCGAGAATCTCCACGCCACTGTCGAGTTTTTGCAGGTCGCGCTGCACCGCGCGACCAATCTCTTCGCCCAGCCCTACCCGGTCTTCACCGAGTAAACCGTCCAGCGTGCGCGAGGCAAAGTCGTGCACCAGAATCCGGCTGGCGGTGCTGCGGATCAGCGTTGGCACATCCGCGCTGTTGTACGTCGCCGCCAGTGCGGCCTGATCGCTGAGGCCGATGCGATAGACGAAGCGCACGTCCATGTTGACGATCTGAAAGCTCTGCTGCTCGCCACGGCTGCTGGCGATGACTTGCGACTTGTCGTTGACGTGACTGGCGTCCCACAAACGGTTGGCGGTGATCGGCGCAGGGCCTTCAGCGGGGTCGGCTTGCAGCGGAATAGGCTTGTCGCCGACGCTGGTCGCCAGTTCATGCACCACGCCATTTTCGACGATCAACACCCGTCCCAGCGGCCAAGGTAAACCGCTGTGCAAACCGGGACCAAACACCTGCACCGGTTTACCGAAGCGCTCATAAATACCGCGTCCCTGTAGCGGAATTTCGTGGATGCCGGTAAGCAACCAACCCACTGTCGCCACCAGCGCCAGCACGGGTAAAAAGGCGCGACGCATGTAACTGAACGCCCAGATCTGACGCAGATCGATACCAAACCGGTTGTGCAATTCATGCTGCAAAGCGAGCAACGGTTGTGGCGGCCAGCGCAACATATCAGCGACAAAACTGCGCGCCAGCAGGGTCGGCTCAAGCTGCTCGCGACGAGGACTGAAAACTGAAAGAACGGAGCGCAATAACAACTCGATCGCAACCAATCCCGGCAAGATACCCATAAGCACAGCGACGCGTACTGGCCACACGGCGTTCTCGCCAGCGAACAGCAAACACAGCGCGCCCAGCACCAGGCTGATGATCGCCACACGGGCCAGTTGCGCCAGTGAAGCTGCTTCCGGCCATTGCGCCGGGTTCTCCTGGGCCAGTTGCCGCTCCAGCACCAACAAACCGAACCCCAGCAACAACGCCAACCCTGCGCCTACCGTTGCCGATAAACCCGTGGCAGCGGCCGGCAACGTCAGATTCCACGTTTGATCGATACTCAGCACCGCCAGCAGCGCCCAGCCACCCAACCACAGCGTCGCCGCGCCGATCTGACCAAGCAGATGCAGACCGCGCTGACTCAAGCGATCCAGCAGCCGCTCATACCACCCTTGCGGCGCGGGTTGTTTCTCCACGGCAAGCGGCGCCAGCACAACTGGATTGATCACCCGCGCACGCCATCGCGTCACCCACCACGCCGATTGCAGCCCGGCAACCAGCACCAGCAGCGCGGCGCTCTGATTGATCAGCAGCGGCAGCCACAATGACTGCGGGGCAAACAGCCCGACAAAAAACGCCAGCACCCACCCTGCCCCGGCCAATCCGCCGAGGCCGATCGCCCAACGGCGCAGACGCCGGCACTGCTCGGCCGCCTGCTGAAAGCGCGGCAGTGCGGTCACTTGCGTGCCATCCACTTCCAGATCGACTTGCATATCACCCCAAATTCATTAGTCCACATTGCATATCGTTACGATATAACGAAAATCGTGAAATATTCGTACACAATTACGCTTATTCAAAGATGCCCAACCTGTCGCTTGCCTGAAGCCTTGACCGAAATGTCCGCGAACGCACATATTACGTTCGTAATTTTTATCCAGAGCTACTTTTAGCGATCCGCATCCATCCATCAGGAGCAAGCGCATGAGCAACTATGACGTGGTGATTCTGGGCGGCGGGCCCGGTGGTTATAACGCGGCGATCCGCGCCGGCCAGTTGGGCCTCAAGGCCGCTTGCGTCGAAGGCCGGGCAACCCTCGGCGGCACCTGCCTGAACGTAGGTTGCATGCCGTCCAAAGCCTTGCTGCATGCATCAGAGCTTTACGACGCGGCGATGGGTGCGGAATTCGCCAACCTCGGCATCGAGGTCAAACCGACACTCAACCTCGCGCAAATGATGAAACAGAAAGACGAGAGCGTCGCCGGCCTGACCAAAGGCATCGAGTTTCTGTTTCGCAAGAACAAGGTCGACTGGATCAAGGGCTGGGGCCACATCGATGGCCCCGGCAAGGTCACGGTGACCGACGCTCAGGGCAGCAAAGTCGAGCTGGCCGCCAAGGACATCATCATCGCCACCGGTTCCGAGCCCACTCCCCTGCCCGGCGTCGAGATCGACAACAAACGTATCCTTGATTCGACCGGCGCGCTTTCCCTGAGCGAAGTGCCCAAGCATCTGGTGGTGATCGGTGCCGGCGTGATCGGCCTGGAACTGGGCTCGGTATGGCGGCGCCTGGGTGCGCAGGTCACCGTGGTCGAATACCTCGACCGCATCTGCCCGGGCGTCGATGGCGAGGCCGGCAAAGCCCTGCAACGCTCGCTGAGCAGACAGGGCATGGCTTTCAAATTGAGTTCGAAAGTCACCAGCGCCACCTCATCAGCCGCAGGAGTACAGCTCAGCGTCGAACCGGCCGCTGGCGGCACTGCCGAGTTGCTGGAAGCCGATTACGTGCTGGTAGCCATCGGCCGCCGCCCTTATACGCAGGGCCTCGGTCTGGAGAACGTCGGCCTGAGCACCGACAAACGCGGCATGCTCGCCAACAAACAGCACCGCACCGAAGCCGCCGGGGTCTGGGTGATCGGTGACGTCACCTCAGGGCCGATGCTCGCGCACAAGGCTGAAGACGAAGCGATGGCCTGCGTCGAGCAGATCCACGGCAAGGCCGGCGAGGTCAATTACGACCTGATCCCCAACGTGATCTACACCAGACCGGAACTGGCCAGCGTCGGCAAGACCGAAGAACAGCTCAAGGCTGAAGGACGCGCCTACAAGGTCGGCAAATTCCCGTTCACCGCCAACAGCCGGGCGAAGATCAATCACGAGACCGAGGGTTTCGCCAAAGTCATCGCCGACGAGCGCACCGATGAAATCCTCGGCGTGCACCTGGTCGGCCCGAGCGTGAGTGAAATGATCGGCGAGTTTTGCGTGGCGATGGAGTTCAGTGCTTCGGCGGAGGACATTGCGTTGACGTGTCACCCGCATCCAACAAGGTCCGAAGCGTTGCGCCAGGCGGCGATGAATGTCGAGGGGATGGCGACGCAGATGTAGGTGGTCACCCAAACCCTGTGGGAGCTGGCTTGCCAGCGATGGCGTCAGTCCTGTAACCGTTGCGGTCGCTGACACACCGCTATCGCTGGCAAGCCAGCTCCCACAGTTGACCGTGCTCCTGCTGGAGGAACGCGGTCACTGTGGGAGCGAGCTTGCTCGCGAAGGATGCGACTCGGTCTATAACGGAAGATGCCCCAGCGGCAACGCCCCCGGCGTCTTCACCGTGTGAATCGCAAAGTTGCTGCGGATGTCACTCACCCCCGGCAGCTTCAGCAGGCAGCCACTGAGAAACCGGTCATACGCACGCAGATCCGGCACCACCACTTGCAGCAGAAAGTCTGATTCCCCCGACACCAGAAACGCCGAAATCACTTCCGGCAACGCTGTCACCGCGGCATAAAACGCCTCGGCCTGTTCATCGTTGTGGCGCTCGACCTTGACCCCGACAAACACCGTCAGCCCCAGTCCGACTTCATCGCGATCGAGATTGGCCTGATAACCGCGAATCACCCCGGCCTCTTCGAGCATCCGCACCCGGCGCAGACACGGCGAGGCCGACAAGCCGATTTCATCCGCCAACTCGACATTGCTCAGGCGTCCGTTGCGTTGCAGGGCCGCGAGAATCTTGCGGTCGAAGGCGTCTAGTTTCATGGTTGGCAGATTCCAATAGTCATGGCACTGAAAACCAGCAGGTTATGCCAATCCGGCGTGCTTTTGAAGCTGACTACGCAAGCACCTGCCCCGCCTTTCGGCCCTAGACTTGGCGCACCGAATCGACAACGAAAGGACTGCGACATGGCGAGTCTCTGGCTGTTCTTCATGGCATTGGCAGTGGTCTATCTATTGCCCGGCCCGGACATGATCCTGCTGCTGCAAACCGGTGCCCGGCAGGGACGCGGCGCGGCGCTGGCCACCGCGATCGGTCTGGGCATCGCCCGTGGTTGTCACGTAGCCCTGGCCGCGCTGGGGCTGGCGGTGCTGTTCAAAGCGGCGCCATGGACATTCGAGGTGGTGCGATTGGCGGGGGCGGCGTATCTGCTGTGTATCGGCATTCAATGCCTGCGTAGCACCCTGCTGCCGAACCTGAATGCGGGTGCGGCAAACGAGGCACAAGGGCAATGGCGCGAAGCCGTCCGACGCGGTTTGCTGACCAACCTGCTCAACCCCAAAGCGTTGCTGTTCTGCTCGGTGTTGCTGCCGCAATTCATCGTCAATGACGGCGCGCCGGTACTGAGCCAGTTCGCCGTGCTCGGCATGCTACTGGTCGGCGTCGGCCTGCTGTTCGACAGTGCTTACGCCCTCACCGGCGCCGCGCTGGGTCGTTGGCTGCAACACAGTCCAACGGCCCAACGCGTACAACAATGGCTGTTCGGCAGCCTGCTGATCGGTTTCGCCGTGCGCCTGACGTTCGTCCAGCAGGCTTAGCCTTTGCGGACCTTGCGCTGGCGACGGCTGATCAACAGCAACGCGGCGGCCGCGACCAACACGAGCGCGCCGATCTGCACCGGCCACTTGTACGGCCGCAGCGACGAGCGCACAGCATCGGTGACTTGGGTGACGTAACGCTTGTCGGCGTTTTCGAAATCCGGGTACGGGCACTGATTGCCGAAATCCACGGCCCACGGGACGAACGGACCTTCCTTGACGTAACGCTGATACAACGCGCTCTGATCTTCCAGGCTGCTGTTCCAGCCGGCCGCGTTGCACAGCACGGCAGCGAATGCCTGACTGGTGTGCGGCAGATTGTCGGCGGCACGCCCGGCCAGCTCGGTGGCAACAAAACGGTAGTGATAGCGCTGATCCGGTTTCGCTTCACTGGCGACCTGACGTTGCACTTCGGCCTCGCTCACCAGCGGGCCGACTTTCAGTTCAGTGGATTCCAGGCTGTAGTTGCCACCGAACGTGGCGAAGTCCGGCGCCATCTCGTAACCGAGAATATCCATGCCCCATTCGCGGGCTGTCCACGCGGCGTTGTACAAGGCACTGGCGCGTTTGGTCGGCCACCACGCGGCATCGGCCTTCAAGCGTTGTTCGCCGTAGAGTCGAGCCTTGTTTTGCAGATCGGGATTGTCGAAATAAGCGACCGCGTCGGCGTAATGCCCTTCACGCAGCAAGCGCCGTCCGAGCAGATTGCGCAGGCTGGCGGCGACCGGCAGCGGCACGTAGTTGTCGCGCTGCTGCTGGGTCAACGCTGGCGGCGCCGGCACGTTTTCATCGACGTAGCGTTTTAATTCCTCAACCGTCAGCACACGCTCGGCCACGGTCGCAGCGTCGAACCAATAGGTGCTGTTGCTGCGATACAACTGCACGAAGGCTTGCAGGTATTCGCCACGCTGCAACGCGAGAATCGCGCTTTCGCCCTCGACCCGGCACTTCGGTTGAACACTTTCAAACGCCCAGTCCGGCGTGCGCCGGTAACCCCAGTCCTCGTTCTGCGGGAAGGCCTGCGCGGCTTTGGCATAAGCTGCCGCAGCGGCATTTTTATCGCCGTCACGTACCGCGAGTTTGGCCCGCAGCCACCACGCCAGGCCACCGTCACCGGCGTTTTCAAGGAAGGCCTTGGCGCCAGCGTAATCTCCCTGTTGATAACTCATCGCCGCCAGACGATCGGCGTTCTCGAGGCTGCCGCGCGTGCTGTTTTGCAGCAACTTGACGAGCTTTTTCTCGTTCGGTGGTTCATCGCCATACGACCAGCCTTGACGGCTGACCAACGATGCCGTGACCAGTTGCTGTACCGCTTTATGCTGGAACAACCTGGCCAGTTCGGCCTCGGGCAACTCGGCCAGTTCATTCATCAATTGCTTGAGCGAGGTGTAACCCACGCCCGAACCATGAAGGTTTTGCGCTTCATACAACTCGATGGCGCCGCTCCAGTCGCCGCCAGAACGCAGCACCCGTGCCTCTTCGCCGAGGCTGGCGACACCCAGCTCCAGCGGATCGCTGAAACCGTCGATGCTCATCTGCCGGGTCTGGCGGAAGGCGTCACGCGCTTGCTCCAGCGCCTCGACCGCATCCGCGCCTTCGCTGCTCATGGCGAACCAGCTGCGGCCCAGCGAATACGCCGCCCACGTGCTGCGCAACGGACGCTGGTCCGCCGGCAAGGCCAGCAGCTTGTTGAAATACTCGACCGCGAGTTGATGATCGCCCGTGGCAAATGCCACCGCACCGGCGACGTACAAACGGATCTCCGCCGGCAGACTGGCACCCTGCGCCTCGACCTGACGCGCATCGGTCAGGCCGCGCAATTGCTTGACCAAACCTTGTTGCTCGGCGCTCAGGCCGGCTTGTTCGGCGATTTCCCGAGACTCGGCGGCGGCGTTTTCCTCGCCGTACACATCGTTGGGATTGTGCGTCGCAGCGGTGACGTTCTTCAGCCCGGCGATGGTTTTGCCGAGGCGACTGAGTTCGAAACTGAAATTGCCCTCAGGCAGATCCGCCAGGGTCTGGCCGCGATTGTCGAGCAGGCGCATCGGGAAATCCGGTCCGCAGGCCAGCGCCGAACCCAGCGGCAGGCAGAGGCTCAGGCAGAGCAGATGGCGGGGCCAGTTACGGGTCAACATGCGAACCTCCTTGATCAATATCGGCGCAACGCGCCCAACCGATAGCGCGCTGCCCACCCGCCGGCAAGCGGCCGTCGCGCAGGCGGGTGAAGGTAAGCAGATCCGGGCTTTGTTGCAACGAGTAACCGGCGAGCGCATCGGCGCCTTCGCAGCTTTTCGCCTTCAGCGTGATCTGCGCCGGCCAGGCACTGTCGAGGTTGCCGGGGTTGTCGAGTCTGATGTCGTAGAGGCCTTCGTGCTCACTGAGCGTCACGCCGAGCTGACTGGCCAGTTGCTCACCCCGGGCGACCGCGCGCAGGGTAGTCAGGCTCCAGGCGCGGCGATCATTGGCCAGCGGCAAGCGAAACCAGATCAGCCCGGCCAGATGCGTCGGCGGATCTTCGCGCAATGCTTGACCGAGCTGGCTCAGCTGCAGCGGATCAGCCAGCAGCTCGCGGCGCTCACCGCCACGTTCAAGCTGCACTTCGCTCTCCACCACCGGCGCCCCGCCGTCATCGGGCAACAGCGCGACACCGTAAGCTGGCAACGCCAGGTAGAACGATCTGTCGGTAACACGCGCCCAGGCCCTGGCCCACTTCAACGCCTGCTCAGGATCGAATAACCCCCGGCGCGGATCGCTAACGGCATGCACTTGCAGCACGCTGCTGTCGACGGTTTGCAGGAGTTCGGGCAATTGAGCACTGTCGAGCCAGGCCGGCAGTGCCGTGATGCTCAGCGGGATATTTGTCGGCAACGCCGCACGCAGATGTTTGAGCAATTCAGCGTACGCCGGCAACCGCGCATTGCCCGCATCATGATCGATCTCGACGCCGTTCAGCGTCAGACCTTGCGCCTGCCAATCGGCAAGCACCTGGAGAATCTGCGCGGTGACCTGATCCTGATCCAGCGACTTGAGTTGGCCGTCGAGACGAATCACCGCAATCAACGGACGACCATCGGCTTTCAATAATTGCGCATCGATTCGCGCCCGGCGCCATCCGGCATTAGGAAAGGCTTGCAGTGCGAGGATGCGTAGCGTCGAGAAATCCTGGCGACTGTCACGCAGCGCAGCCTCGTGGGCTGGCGTCCATTGGCGTTGCCAGATGTAGAGTTGTTGGTCGAGGGGTGGCGCGTCTTGCTGCTTGCAACCCACAAGCAAGATGCCCAAGAACAGACCCACAATAAATCGCATACCTTCCAACCCCCTGACACCACAAGGCTGCAAGGTTACACAAAAATCCTGTAGGTGCTGTCGAGTGAAACGAGGCTGCGATCCTTTGATCTTGTTTTTCAGGATCAAGATCAAAAGATCGCAGCGTGCCGCAGCGCCTACAGGGGTGCGGCGGGTTTGCGGGCAATGATTACCTGGCTTTTCGCAACAACGGCATCCAGCGCCTGTTTGATCTGCGCGCCGCGCGGCGAGTCCAGCACCGCTTGCCAGGTGTCGGCCCAGTGATTGAGCAGCGGATGATCCGGGTTACTGAAATCGACCTTGGCTTCCCAGAACAGCAACATCCACATTGACCAGTAAAACCCGTATTGGCTGTGGCTGATGATCTCCAGCCCCGCTTCACTGACCATCGCCTTGAACTGGTCTTCGCTGATGATGCGAATGTGATTGGGCTTCTGGAAATACTCAGCCGCGGCGATATCTTTTTGCAGGTCTTCGGAGCTTGGGTGCGGCACGCTCAGCAAGTACAGGGCGCCTGGCTTGCCGACGCGCACCAGTTCGGCAAGGAACTGCGCCGGGTCGTCGACGTGTTCGATGACTTCCGTGGACACCACACGCGTGGCCGTGCCGTCGGCAATCGGCAGCGGGTTGCAGTCGGTGACGTGGCATTCGATATCCCGCGCCGGGGTATCGCTGAGGCGCTGACGGGTCGCTTCGACCTTCGCTGAGTCGATGTCGGCAATGATGATCTTCGCCCCACGCATGCCGCAGAAATGCACGTTGCCGCCATCACCGCAGCCGACGTCGAGCAGGGTGTCATCGGCGGTCACCGGAAAGCCTTTGAACAGCTCGCCGGTTTCCTGGTTGAACCAGCCACTGAGCATCGCATCGTGCAGGCCGAGCATGTACGGATCGGTCTTCTCGGCGACCGCCGCGACAGGCTGCGCGGCGGCCGGAGCAGGCGTGCCCGCCGTGAGTTTCTTCAAAAGGCTCAGCATGAGGTGGCTCCAGGGGATGGGATGGCGGTTCGGGACGTGCCGAGGCGTTTGACCAATGCTGCGCCACGGTTGCGCATCGGCATTTCGATAACGCGGTAATTCAGTTCGCTGAGCAGCACGATCAGGCCGAACGCGAGCAACAGGGTGACGATCGGATGCCCGGCGGGGCTGGGCAACCCGGCGTTCTGCAAACGGAAGATCAGTTCACGCACCAGTTGATAGGCCGGAATGTGGATCAGGTACATACCGTAGGAGCGACTGCCGACCCACGCCAGCACACGCTGCACAGCACCGGCAGGCATCAGGTAGTCGCGGTTGTACGAAGCGATCCACACCAGCAAGGCGCCGAGTACGGCAATCGATCCGATACGGTAAGGGGCAAAAGTGAAACGGTCGGTGGCCATGAAGCTCAACAGTGATCCGATGGCGATAAACGTCGCAATTGCGGCCCACGGTCGACGCAAGAAGGTCGGCTCCCAGCGTTGATAACCCGGCTGCGCGCTCCACATCGCCAACAACACGCCGAGTGCCAGCGCGTCTGTCCGCACGAACATCAGCAACGGCGTGCGCACGCTCAGAATCTGCACCGCCACCAGAGCCAGCAACGCCCAGACCAGACGCTGGCGAAACAGCACAATCAACAGCGGGAATAGCAGATAGAACTGCTCCTCCAGCGCCAGGCTCCAGTAGACAAAACTGCTGCCGTACTCGTAATGAAAGAAGCTGTCGGCAAAACGGAAGTTCGCGTACTGCAGCACCCCGGCCAGCGTCGCTTGCAGGTTCGCGGACAACGTCCCGAACGCGCCGGAACGGTTGAGAAACACGCAGGCCAGCAGCATCAGCGCCAGCCACAACCAGGCCGACGGCAACAGGCGAAACGCCCGGCGCAGCCAGAAATTGCGCGTTTGCTGCCAATATTCCCGGCGAGTCGTACAGCCTTGCAGCGTCGGAATCAGGCTACGGGCGATGACAAAACCGGAAATCGCGAAGAACAGATCGACGCCCCACCACGGCTGCGCCCAGCCATGAATCTTCTCCAGCAACGGCACCGGGTCGGTGAACAGGCTGCCCTGCAGATGGTGGAACAGCACGCCCAGCACGGCAATGGCGCGCAGGACTTCAATGTCCATGATCCGTTTGCTGCTCATGCTTGGGGAGTTTCCATGGCCATGCAGCGCTGTTCGAACAACTGTGCGAGGAATACCTGCAGACGCTGTTCAGCCACGGCCTGACTGCAGAAACCTTGCAGGCTGTTGACGGCTTGCGCCGACATCTGTGCGTAACGCGCCGGGTGGTTTTTCGCCACCTCATAACTGGCTTTATAGGCTGCACACAACGACGCCCAATTGGTCACATAACGCAACGTGCGAAAGGCCCGACGCGGGTCGTGCGGCCAGGCGGTCAGTTCGTCGGTGGACTCGATCAGAAAGGCATTGTCGGCGCTCAGGTAATCGATCATTGCCGTGGTGCGCGGCGCCACCGCCGGTTTGCCGCAGGACATGAACTCCATCAATGGCAAACACTGACCTTCGCCATACGACGTGTTGACCACGTAACGGGTGGCCTGCACCAACCGTTCGTAATCCGGGTCGGCGAGATAGCCGTAGATCAACACGATGCGGCAGCGGTAGGACTGGTTTTTGTACAGGTGGTGGAGGATGTCGCTGAGGGCTTCTTCGGCATCGTGGTGGGTCAGTTTCAGCACCAGCGTGGCATCTTCGACGTCGCGAAAACTCACACAGAAAGCGCTGAGCATGTCTTCCCAGTTCTTGCGCCCGTCGCCGGGATTGAACACCGAGGTGTACACCACACCGTCGAGCAACAGTTCCTGCGCGGTGACCGGCGCGGTGAAATCGATGCCTACGCCACTGCGCAAATGGGCCGGGCCGAACGCATTCAGATCGAGCGTGCGACTGTCCGCCACCAGCCCTTTGATCGTCAGGCGCAACGGCTCCGTCGTGGTTTGCGCCTGCAACTGTGAACCGCGTGCGGCAAAGCGATCCCACACCGGCGCCGGCACCGCAATTATCGGGTAGTCATCCGTCATCGCTTCGCGCACAGCGTTCACTGTGTAACTGGAATGGGTGATCGCCGCGCCACAGGCAGCCAGCACCGTGCGCCAATCGTTGCGCGGCTCACCGGCAAACGGCTCGTTGGGGATGGTGCTGAATTCCCATGCAAACACCGGCAATGTCGGACACGCCAGGTGCACCGGGGTGCGATGTGGCGGCGAGAACGACAGAAACACACACGGCTCGCCGCGGCTCAGGCACTCCAGGTACAGCGCATCGACCTCAACCTGCGGATCGAGCACTTCCACCACCCGCCCGAGTCGTTCGAGTACCGGACGATATTCCTTGAGCACAAAGTAGTAGCTGTACTCCGAACGCCCGAGGTTCTGCGCGATGGTGTGCTGGTTGGTTTCCGAGTGAATGATGATCAGCATGAGGCGTTATCCGTCACGGTCGCGGCATCGGCAGCCCTGGGTACCAG
Source organism: Pseudomonas sp. rhizo66 (assembly GCF_031931925.1). Taxonomy (NCBI): domain Bacteria; kingdom Pseudomonadati; phylum Pseudomonadota; class Gammaproteobacteria; order Pseudomonadales; family Pseudomonadaceae; genus Pseudomonas; species Pseudomonas sp. rhizo66. The sequence goes on along the minus strand of NZ_JAUJWZ010000002.1, from coordinate 158,727 downwards.
CGCGAAAAAGTCCGCCATGCGTTTTTGCACAGGGGCGAACGCGCAGTAATCGTGCATGCGATCGATGGCGGCGATGGACATCCGCTGATAATCCTGAGGCTGGGTCCTGGCCATCCGATAGCTGTGTTCGTAGGCGTTTTTCAACGAGCCCCAGTCCGGGCGATGACGCAATGTGCGGTAGATGATGCGGGTGTCCTGCGGCCAGATCGTCAGCTCTTCGCTGGACTTGATCACGAAGGCCACCGAGTCATCGATGTAGTCTTCCATCGCCGTGTGATCGGGGGCAATCACCGGTTTGCCGCTGGACATGAACTCCATCAGTGGCAGGCACAGCCCTTCACAGCGTGAGGCGTTCACATAGAAACTCGCGGCCTGATAGAGCCTGGCATATTGCGCGTCGTCGAGGTAACCGTGCATCACCACCACCCGGCAGGCGAACGGCGTGAGTTGCGCAAGCAATGTCATCAACTCGCTGTAGTAGGAGGCCAGATCGTTCTGGGTAATCTTCAACACGAGCGTCGCGTCGGACGTTTCGCGAAACGCCCAACAGAATGCGGTAATCAGTTGATGCCAGTTCTTGCGCCCGTCCTTGGGGTTGAACACCGTGACGTACACCACACCGTCGACTGTGGTCTCGACCACCGATGTGGTGTCCGGCAAGTCCAGCGTCACCGGTTCGACTACAGGCACCGGCAGCGGCCCGCACACAGCCGGCAGACGCTGTTCGAGCCAGCCATGCAGCGTGTCCGGCACCAGATCGCGAATGCCTTCCCAATACCAGTGATAGAGAAACTTGACCCGCGGCACCGGCTCTGCCTGCGCGTGTCCCAGATCCAGCGCCCATAGACGCAGATAATGCCGGGCAATGACGAAGCGGCGTTTGAGGGTCAGTGGCGGCGGACGTGCGGCTTCGATTTCGGCCGCCAGCGCGGCTTCCTCTTCAGGCGTGATCGGCGTCGGAATCAGCGCATCGGCGCAAAGACCGAGGGTACGGGTATCGAAAATGCAGCCTTTGATCGCCAGCGACGTGCCTGACTTGACCGGCAGACTGAGCGTCTGCTGACGAATCGCCGCGAAGTTTTCCCATAGCGGCGTGGGCAATACCAACACCGGGAAGTCTTCGCCCATGGCGCGGCGAATGGCCCGGGCGGTGTGGCTCGACAGGGTGATAACCCGCCCATGGCGAGCGAGCATCTGCGTCCAGTCCTGGCGCGGGTCGTTGTCCCATTGCTCGTCAGGAATCGAGTCGAACTCCCACGCCACCACACACACGGTCGGGCATTCGAGGTCGACCGGGGTTTTCTGCGGCGGAGTGAACGACAGGAAGAGGCTGTCTTCGCCGGCGGCAAGCCGTTGTCGATACAGCGGATCGACATCGGCGGTGGACGACACCACGTGCACATGCCCAAGACTTTCCAGCACCGGGCGATAGGCTTTGAGCACGAAGTAGTAACTGTATTCCGGACGCCCGAGACTCTGGCCGATGGAACTGTCATTGACGTCCGAGTAAAGAATGAAATTCATGGCATCCCACGATGAAGCAGCCGTCCTGGCAACCTCATGCTATGACGACCGGGCGTTGGATCAAGTCGGCAGTACCGCGACTTGTCCAGCAACCTCAGACCCGTCTTCGTTTTTGTTTTAGTGGTCAGTTTCACCCCGTTGCGCTACGCCCACGGCAGACCGGAGGAAATAGCGACGAGGGCCATTCTAAACACATCCATCCGGGATCCGGGAACCGCCCGACGGGAATAAATCGTACTAGGCTTACGAGAACTGACCGGTCACGGTATGGCCTGTTGAAATTGCCGAGCAATTGGCACAGATTGGCTACAAACAACTACAACAACTGACTTCGCCTGTCTTTTAGCCGGTTTTTCTTTCGGTCTGTCAGACCCTTCCCTGAAGCATGTGGGAAAGTGGCGCAAGTTCAAGACCAAGGGGTCGCTGTTTGAAAAAAAGTCTGTTCGTCACGGGCCTCAGTGGATTCGTGGGACAACATATTCAGTCGCGTCTAGCGTTGCCGGATTCGTCGTGGGAGCTGCTGCCTGCCGCTTCGCCCTACGACCTCTGCGATGCGCGTAGCCTCACCGATCTGTGGCCGCAACTGCCTGACGCGGTCATTCATCTGGCCGGGCAGACTTTCGTCCCCGAAGCCTTCCGCGATCCGTCACGCACACTCGAGATCAATCTGCTCGGCACGCTCAACCTGCTTCAAGCCCTCAAGGCGCGCGGCTTCGCCGGCACGTTCCTGTATGTCAGTTCCGGTGACGTCTACGGCCAGGTGAGCGAAAGCAACCTGCCGATCACCGAGCAACAACCGCCCTGCCCGCGCAATCCCTATGCAGTGAGCAAACTCTCGGCAGAGTTTCTCAGCCTGCAATGGGGCCTGAGCGAAGGCTGGCCGGTGCTGGTGGCGCGCCCGTTCAATCACATCGGCAGCGGTCAGAAAGACGGCTTTGTCATCGCCAGTGCCGCGCGCCAGATCAACCGCATCAAACAGGGCCTGCAAGCACCGCAACTGGAAGTCGGCGATATCGACGTAACGCGAGATTTTCTCGATGTCGGCGATGTTATTTCGGCCTATTTCGCGCTGCTGGAAAAAGGCACTCCCGGGCAGGTCTACAACATCTGCTCAGGCCGTGAGCAAAGCATTCGCAGCCTGATCGAGCAGCTCGGCGATCTGGCTGAAGTCGAGATGCGTCTGGTTCAAGATCCGGCACGCATGCGTCGCGCCGATCAACGGCGCGTTTGCGGCAGCCACGCAAAACTGGCCAAAGCCACCGGATGGTCGCCAGCCATCACCACACAACAATCCCTGCGGGCGATCCTGTCCGACTGGGAGACGCGAGTACGACAAGAATGACAAAAAGTGCACTCATCACAGGGATCACCGGCCAGGACGGCGCGTATCTGGCCAAGTTGTTGCTCGACAAGGGCTACAAGGTTCACGGCCTCGTCGCACGACGCAGCAGCGACTCACGCTGGCGTCTGCGCGAAATGGGTGTCGAAGCCGACATCGTCTATCTGGACGGTGACATGGCCGATGCCTGTTCGGTACAGCGTGCAGTCATCAAGTCGGCGCCCGACGAAGTCTATAACCTCGCCGCGCAAAGTTTCGTCGCCGCCTCGTGGGATCAACCGGTCACCACCGGCATCGTCGATGGCCTGGGCGTTACCCACTTGCTCGAAGCTATCCGCCAGTTCAGCCCGCACACCCGGTTTTATCAGGCCTCGACCAGCGAGATGTTCGGTCTGATCCAGGCCGAGCAGCAGGATGAAAACACGCCGTTCTACCCGCGCAGCCCTTACGGGGTGGCCAAACTTTACGGTCACTGGATCACCGTCAACTACCGCGAAAGTTTCAACCTGCACGCCAACAGCGGCATCCTCTTCAACCACGAATCGCCGCTGCGCGGCATCGAGTTCGTGACCCGCAAGGTCACCGACGCCGCCGCACGCATCAAGCAAGGCAAACAGCAGGAGCTGGCCTTGGGCAACATCGATGCGAAACGCGATTGGGGGTTTGCCGGCGATTACGTCGAAGCCATGTGGCTGATGCTGCAGCAAGACAAGCCTGACGATTTCGTGGTGGCCACGGGCGTCACCACCACCGTGCGGGAAATGTGCCGCATCGCCTTTGATCACGTCGGCCTCAACTACCGCGATTACGTGAAGATTGACCCGGCGTTCTTCCGCCCGGCCGAAGTTGAAGTGCTGCTCGGCAATCCGGCCAAGGCTCAGCGTGTGCTGGGCTGGAAGCCGAAAACCGACCTGGATACCTTGATCCGCATGATGATGGATGCGGACATGAAACGCGTCGCCAAGGAGTAGGTCATGCTGATCCCCGTGATTCTGTCCGGCGGCGCCGGCACCCGTTTGTGGCCAGTGTCCCGCGAGGGCCATCCCAAGCCATTCATGCATTTGCCCGACGGCCAGTCGCTGCTGGGCAAGACCTACCAGCGTGCGGCAGCGCTGCTGGACGGCTGGGGCGACATTGTCACGGTGACCAACCGCGAGTACTACTTCCAGAGCAAGGATCACTATTGCGCCGCTCATGTGTCGCGCCATCGCGGGCACTTTCTGCTGGAGCCGACCGGGCGCAACACGGCGCCGGCCATTGCTGCCGCCGCGTTGTCGCTGCAGGCGTTGCACGGTGACGACGCGATCATGGTGGTGATGCCCGCTGACCATTTGATCGTCAATCAGGACGCACTGAAAACCGCAGTCGAGCATGCGGTCAATCTGGCCAAAGACGGCTATCTGGTGACCTTCGGCGTGATCCCGACCGCGCCGGAAACCGGCTTCGGCTATATCGAAACCGGCGCGCCGCTGGATGCCAGAGGCGCGGCGAAGGTGCAGCGTTTCGTCGAGAAACCCGACCTGCAAACCGCCACGCACTATCTGGAAAGCGGCAACTTCCTGTGGAATTCAGGCATGTTCTGCTTCACCACCGCCACCGTCATTGCCGAACTGCAATTGCATGCGCCTGAGCTGCTGGAGCAGACCCGCACCTGCATGGCCGCCAGCGCGCCGATCGAAACCGTCGGTTGCCTGCAACAGGAACTGTCGCCGGCGCTGTTCGCTGAAATCACCGACATCTCCATCGACTACGCACTGATGGAGCGCTCGGAAAAAGTCGTGGTCGTGCCCGCCGGTTTCGACTGGAGCGACATCGGTTCGTGGGGCGCCGTGGCGGCGCTGGTGCCAGCCGACGCCGACAACAACCGCGCCAGCGGCGAGGCTATTTTCATCGACAGCCACAACAACTTCGTCCAGAGCGAAGGCCGACTGATAGCGACGGTGGGTGTGGATAACCTCATCGTGGTCGACACCGCCGACGCCGTACTGGTGGCCCACGCCGACCGTGCGCAGGACGTCCGCCGCGTGGCCAAGCAACTCAAGGAAAAATCCCACGAAGCCTATCGGCTGCATCGTACCGTCAGCCGTCCATGGGGCACTTACACCGTGCTCGAGGAGGGCCCGCGCTTCAAAATCAAACGGATCGTGGTCAAGCCTGGCGGCAAGCTCTCGCTGCAAATGCACCATCACCGCAACGAACACTGGGTGGTGGTCGAAGGCATGGCCAAAGTCACCAACAACGGCAGCGGTACGACGCTGGTGGCCAAGAACGAATCGACCTTCATCGCCGCCGGCCACAAGCATCGCCTGGAAAATCCCGGGGTGATCGATCTGGTGATCATCGAAGTGCAAAGCGGCGAATACCTGGGAGAGGACGACATCGTCCGCTTCGAAGACCAGTACGGCAGGACGGATTAAATGCTGCTTTCCCTGTTCCGCTCGCTGCTTGGCTACCGGGGTTTCATCCTCGGCAGCGTGCAGCGAGAGTTTCAAGCGCGGTACCGCAACTCTTTGTTTGGTGCCCTGTGGCCGATCTTCAATCCACTGTCGATGATCGTCGTTTACACCGTGATTTTTTCCCACATCATGCGCGCCCGTTTACCCGGGGTGGATGACAGCATGGCCTACAGCGTCTACCTCTGCGCCGGGCTGCTGGCATGGGGACTTTTCTCTGAAATCACCTTGCGCAGCCAGAACATGTTTCTGGAAAACGCCAACCTGCTGAAGAAAATCAGCTTCCCGCGCATCTGCCTGCCAGTGATTGTGCTGTGCAACGCCGGGATCAACTTCGCGATCATCATCAGCCTGTTCCTGGGCTTTCTGCTGATCACCGGACGCTGGCCAGGCATGGCGTTGCTGGCGCTGATTCCATTGATCGCCCTGCAAATGATGTTCTGCGCCGGACTGGGCATGGTGCTGGGCGTATTGAATGTGTTCTTCCGCGATGTCGGCCAGCTCTTCGGCATCTGCCTGCAATTCTGGTTCTGGCTGACGCCGATCGTGTACCCGATCACGATCCTGCCGGAATGGGTGCAGCGCCTGCTGCAACTCAACCCGCTGACCAACCTGTTCAGCAGTTATCAGAACCTGTTTCTCTACGGTCAGTGGCCGGTCTGGAGCTCGCTGCTGCCGATCTTCATCACGGGTGTGCTGTTTTGTCTGATCGGTCTGCGGCTGTTTCGCCAGCGCGTCGGCGAAATGGTGGATGAACTCTGATGGGACATATTCGCGTCACCGGCCTGAGCAAGGCCTATAAACAATACCCCAACCGCTGGAGCCGCCTGGCCGAGTGGCTGATCCCGTTTTCGCCGATCCGTCACCACCAGCACTGGGTACTGCGAGACGTCGAATTCGAAATCGCCCCCGGTGAAGCCGTGGGCATCGTCGGCGCCAACGGCGCTGGCAAAAGCACCTTGCTGAAGATGATCACCGGCACCACCCAACCCACCAGCGGCACGATCGAACTGCAAGGCCGCGTGGCCGCGCTGCTGGAACTGGGTATGGGCTTCCACCCGGATTTCACCGGGCGTCAGAACGCAATCATGGCCGGTCAACTGTTGGGGATGCAGCTCGAAGAAATCGAAGCACTGCTACCCGAGATCGAGCATTTCGCCGAAATCGGCGACGCCATCGACCACCCGGTGCGCACCTATTCCAGCGGCATGCAAATGCGTCTGGCGTTCAGCGTCGCCACGGCTCGACGCCCGGACATCCTCATCGTCGACGAGGCGCTGTCAGTGGGCGACGCCTACTTCCAGCACAAAAGCTTCGAACGCATCCGCAGCTTCCGCAAATCCGGGACCACGCTGCTGATCGTGTCCCACGACCGTTCAGCCATTCAATCGATCTGCGATTCGGCGATCCTGCTCAAGGATGGCCGCATGGCCATGTACGGCAAACCGGAACCGGTACTCGATTACTACAACGCGCTGATGGCTGAACGCGAAGGCCAGATCGTCCGCCAGGAAATGCTCGCCGGGGGCGAAGTGCAAACGGTATCAGGCACTGGCGAAGCCGCCATTCTCGGCGTGCGCCTGCTCGATGAAAACGATCGCAGCATCGATGCCGCCGAAGTCGGTCAGCCGGTGGTACTCGAAGTCAAAGTCGAAGTACGCAAGGACATCGAACGACTGGTGCTGGGCTTTATCCTCAAGGATCGCCTGGGCCAGATGATGTACGGCATCAACACCCATCGTCTGGACAAGGCGCTGACCGACCTGCACGCCGGCGAGCGTTTCACCTATCGCTTTGCCTTCGTCATGGGGCTGGGCAAAGGTAATTATTCCGTATCGCTGAGCCTGTCGCGCCTGGACTCTCACCTCGATCGCAATTTCGAATGGCGTGACTACGGGCTGGTGTTCCACGTGATCAACAACCGTCAGGAAGATTTCGTCGGTTGTTCATGGCTTGGCGCCAAGACCACCATCACCCGCGACACGGAAGTCCGGCCTGTCGAGCGCTTGCCATGACCCGCTTGCTCGTCGAATGCACTCACGTGTTCCAGCACCCGACGGTCAACTCGGGGATTCAGCGTGTGGTGCGCAACGTCATCAAGCAACTGCCTGCAGATGCCGAAGGCGTCGAGTGCATGCCGGTGGTGGTGCTCAATGGCGAACTTTATCGTGTACTGCAACTGGCACCGTGCGATACGCCTTTTTTCAACGCGCTGGAAACCTTCGGTGGACGCCTGGAGCGCCTCGCCCACCGCTTCTGGCAATGGCATCAGCGGCGCGATGCACAATGCACCTCGAAACTGGCGCGACGGATTTTGTATGTCGGCTATCGGCTGACCCTCTTCGGCGCGTTCGGCCTGCCGATCCGCCTGATCCGACGAATCAACCGCAGGCAATTGCTCAAACGCTGCTCACCACTGCAACATCAGCCGGGCGATCAATTGGTGCTGCTGGATTCATCCTGGCACTCGGATTTCTTTGCCCACGTCGAGCGGCTCAAACGCGACGGCGTCGGCATGATTGCGGTGATCTACGACCTGATCCCGCTGACTCACCCACAGTTTTACGACACGCGTCTGGTCGAGGTCTTCAACGAATGGTTCGACTGGATCACCCGCACAGCCGATGGCTACATGGCGATTTCCGCCACGGTGCGCGATCAGGTGCGGGAAGAGTTGCAGCGCAGAATCGGTGCCGAGCAAACCAACAAGCGCTGGTTCGATTTCTTTCACTTGGGTTCCGAACTGGATCTGCACAACGACCAGGCCACGGTCGATACGCGCCTGAAGCAATTGTTCACGACCACAGACCCGATTTACCTGATGGTCAGCACCATCGAACCACGCAAGAATCACGCGTATCTGCTCGATGCCTTCGAACGCGCTTGGGCCACTGGCTCAACGGCACGGTTGTGCATCGTCGGGCGGGTCGGCTGGAAATGCGACGCCCTGCTCGCCCGGGTGCGCAATCATCCCGAACTGAACCAGCGTCTGTTCCTGTTCAACGACCTCACTGACACCAGCCTTGAACACGCCTACGCCCACGCCAGTGCGCTGGTGTTCCCTTCATTCGTCGAAGGCTTTGGTTTGCCCTTGGTGGAAGCCATGCAGCGTGGCTTGCCGGCGATGGGCAGCGATATCGCGGTGTTCCGCGAAATCGGCGGCGAGTTCATGGCGTACTTTGATCTGCAGGATCCGCAAAGCCTTGCCGACCTGATCAATCAATTCCAGCGCAGCGGCCAGTTCCCCGCCGCTCGCGATGTCGCGGACTGGCAGTGGATCGGCTGGCGTGAAGCCAGTCTGCAACTGGCTGAACGCAGCGTGCTGAATATTGTGCAAGCGCCGGCGGCGCCAGCGAGGCAGCATGCGCATTGCTCTTAACGCACGCATTCTCCAGGCACCACGCACCGGCATCGGCCACTACGTTGCCGAACTGGTCAACGCCTTGCGCAGCGAGCCGGACGTTGACGTGACGCTGTTCCACGGCTGGGGCTGGAGCTCGGCGCTGCCGGAAGCGGCCATGCCGGGTTACTCACGCCTGACGCCACTTTTGCGGCTGATTCCCGGGGCCTATCAGGCGCGCCGCTGGCTGGAGCAGAAACGCTTCGATCAGGGGCGCGCGCAAGGTATCGACCTCTATCACGAACCGAGCCTGTGGCCGCTGGCCTTCGATGGCCCGACCGTGATCACCCTGCACGATCTGACTCACCTGCATTTCCCCGAGACCCAGCCCCCGGCACGGCTCAAGGAGATCGAGCGTCGATTGGCTCAGGGTGTGCAACAGGCGCAGGTGATTCTCACCGACTCGCAAGCCATAGCTGACGAGGCCCAGGCCTATTTCGCCCTGCCGGCCGAGCGTTTTGTGGTGGCGCCACTGGGCGTTGCCGCGCGCTTTCATCCGCGCGAGGCGAGCGCCATTGACGCGGTACTCAAGGCGCACGCGGTCGAGGCGCGGGAATATTTCCTGTGTGTGGGCACGCTAGAGCCGCGCAAGAACCTGGGCCTGGCCCTGCGTGCCCATGCCCTGTTGCCGGAGGCTGTGCGCCAGCGCTTTCCGCTGTTGATCGTCGGTATGGCCGGGTGGGAGCGCGAGCAGTTCAGCGAACCCTTGCGTCAGGCGCTGGCCAGCGGGCACGTGTGCCTGCTCGGTTATCTGCCCGATGAACAGGTGGCGCAGTTATTGGCCGGCGCCCGCGCGCTGATTTTTCCGTCGTTGTATGAAGGTTTTGGTCTGCCGGTACTGGAGGCCATGGCCAGCGGCACCCCCGTAGTACTCACGCGCTCTTCGGCGATGCCGGAAGTCGCGGGCGCGGCGGGCAACTATATTGAAGCTGACGATGCAGAAGGCCTGCGTGATGCGCTGAGCCGACTGATCGACGATCAAGCGCATTGGCAGGCATGCCAAGAGGCCGGGTTGCAGCAGTCACGGCTTTTTTCCTGGGAGCGTTGTGCACAGGCCACGGCCTGTGCCTACCGTCAGGCCATGGGAGGTTGAATGCGAGTTCTTCATTTTTTCAAGACGTACCTGCCCGACTCGGTCGGCGGCATTGAGCAAGTGATCTTCCAACTCTGCGAAAGCGGCGCCCAACACGGCATCGACGGCCAGGTGCTGACGCTCAGCGCTGACCCGACACCGCCCGTGGTGAATTTGGGTCAGCACGAAGTGCACCGCGCCAAACTCGACATCCAGTTCGCCTCCACCGGTTTTTCCTGGAGTGTGTTCAAACAGTTTCGCGAGCTGGCCGCCGAGGCCGACGTGGTCAACTACCACTTCCCGTGGCCGTTCATGGACCTGGTACATTTCGCCAGCGCGACGAATAAACCGAGTGTGGTGACTTACCACTCGGACATCATTCGCCAGAAGCACCTGCTCAAACTCTATCGCCCGTTGATGAACCGCTTCCTCGCCAGCGCTGACCGCATCGTTGCCGCTTCGCCGAACTACCTGCACACCAGCGATGTGCTGCAGCAGTTCCAGGACAAGACCCGGGTGATTCCCTACGGGTTGAACAAGGCTGGTTATCCACAGCCCGATGCCGAGCGGATGAACCGCTGGCGCCAACAGCTTGGGGATAAGTTTTTCCTGTTTGTCGGGGTGATGCGTTATTACAAGGGCTTGCACATCCTTCTCGATGCGATGAAAGACGTGGACTATCCCGTGGTCATTGTCGGCGCCGGGCCGCTGGAGCGGGAGCTGCACGCTCAAGCGCAGGCTTTGGGCCTGCGCAACATTCATTTCCTCGGGCGTCTGGGTGACGAAGACAAGGTGGCGCTGCTGGAACTGAGTTACGCCATCGTCTTCCCTTCGCACCTGCGCTCGGAAGCCTTTGGCATTTCCTTGCTGGAAGGTGCGATGTACGGCAAACCGATGATTTCCAGCGAGATTGGCACTGGCACCAGTTACATCAATATCCACAACGAAACCGGTCTTGTTGTACCGCCAAGTCATCCACAGGCGTTTCGTGAAGCGATGCGCACGCTCTGGGAAGACCCGGTGCGCGCCGCCGCCATGGGTGTCAAAGCCGAAGCGCGCTATCGGCAGTTATTCACAGCCGATGAGATGGGGCGCAAGTGGACGGAGCTGTATCAGGAATTGCTGGAAGAGAAATCTCTGTCCTACGCCTGAGCGTGGGTTGAACACCGATCCCCTGTAGGAGCTGCCGAAGGCTGCTCCTACAGGGGTTCGGGTTACAGGTCTAAGACCAGTGGCTGATTGCTTTGCGCCGGGACCGCGCAGCAAATCAGCACATGCCCCGCTTCCGGAATATCCGCCGGCACCTGTGGATAATTCACCGCGCCACTGACCAGTCGGGTTTTGCAGGTACCGCACGAACCACCGCGGCAACTGAACTCGGGGCGTAATCCGCGACTTTCCGCCAGCTCCAGCAAACTGCCGCCATCGGGCTGCCAGCGCGCCTCTTTCGCCGAGCGCTCGAACACCACCGCAACCGAAGTGGTCGCTGCGGGCGGTTGTTCGATCACGATCGCGTCCGCATCGGCCTGACGTTTCAGCGTCGACGGGCCAAAGGTTTCCGCATGAATCTGCGCGTCGCGCACATCCAGCTCGCGCAAAGTGTCGTACAACCCTTGGGTAAAACCACCCGGGCCGCAGAGCACAAAGTCGAGCTGATCGAAATCCTCGGCCTCCAGCAGGTTTCTCAGCACAGTGCCGTCGATGCGCCCACGCACATCGAAATCCTCGCCCTCTTGCAGATCAGCTTCCGGCTGGCTGAGCAAGCGCAGGACTCGTACAGAGTCACCTGCGGTTTCGAGCAATCGATCCAGCTCCTTGTGAAACGGCTGATCCGCCAGACTGCGCGAACTCTGCAGCAACAACGTCGGACGAATCCCCCGCGTGCGTAAGCCCTGGTACACCACCTCGCGCAGCATCGACAGCAACGGCGTGATGCCGACCCCGGCGGCCAACAGCACCAACGGCCTGCGCTCCAGTGGCGCGACAGTGAAATGCCCTTGCGGTGCCCGCGCTTCCAGTACATCGCCGATGCGAATCTGCTCATGCAGGTGCGAGGAAATCAGCCCTTCGCGCTTGACGCTGATCCGGTAAAAACCATCCGACGGCGCACTCGAAAGGCTGTAGGTGCGAATGTGCACCTCACCGTCGAGGGTGAAACGCAGCGGCAGATGCTGGCCGGCGAGAAATACCGGTAAACCGGCACCATCGGTTGGCTCCAGATAGATTGAACGGATGTTGCGGCTCTCCGCTTCGATCCTCGCCACACGCAACGGCCGCCATTGATTACCCAGTGCCTGCGCCTGCAAACGCGCATCGGCTTCTGCCCAGTTACCGGTCAACAGACTGGTCGGCGACATGCCGTCGAAGCGCCAGCGCAACGCCAGGGCGGCCGGACGCCGCACCAGTTTCTCCACTTCAAATGTCCACAGCCGTTCCGCGCCTTGGAAGGCCTCGATCTGCGGATCATCAAGAAGGATCTCGGTACGCCCGCTGAGTTGCAGCAGATCGCCTGTGGAAAAGTCGATGAACAGCAAGCCTGCCTTGGGATTGAGCAGCAGATTGCCGAGGGTGTTGAAATGCAGATTGCCGGCGAAGTCAGGGATGGTCAGACGATTGCCTTCCACGCGGACGAAACCGGCTTGGCCACCCCGGTGGGAAACATCCACCGCACGCTGGCCGTCGACATCCACATAACTGGCGACAAAAAACGTATCGGCGCCCGTGATCAGCGCGACGGCTGCGTCATCGAGGCCGTGCAGATGCTCGGCCGGGCGTGTCTGCGGATCCGTCAGCGGCACCCGCTGAAACTGGCGCAGTTGGATGTATTGCGGGCAGTTGCCGAAGGCCTGATCCACGCTCACGTCAAAACCATCAGCGCTCAGATTGCCGACATGGCCGTTGAGGCGATTGCGCCGGCGGGTGTGCAATTCGATGCCGAGTAACCCGATCGGCTCGCCGTCACGCAGTTGCGCCGGGTCATCGGCAGCGACCTGAGTGGCGAAATGCAGATGCTCGGGATCCGGCGAATGGGCAAACCCCGGCGCGCCTTCGAGCACACTGGCCCACGGCCGCCCATCTGCATCAACTGCGCCGTACAACATGAAGGGTAATTGCTGATAGAACTCACGGTGCTGATCCGGCATCCAGGTGCGAATCACCTTGCGCCCGAAGGCTTCCATGCGTTCGGCAACGCCGACATGGGCCTGCAATTGCTGTTCGCCAGCGTGCCACGGTGAACGTTCCATCACGACCTCTCCCCTGCACCGACGGCACAGTGTGGATTGCGAAAATCAGGCAGTGGTTTGCAGACCGGCAACCGTGCGTGGCATGCCGACGAAACCAGGCAAGGCTTCAACCCGGGCCAGCCAGGCGCGGACGTTGCCGTAGTCGTCCAGCGACACGTTACCTTCCGGTGCATGGGCGATGTAACTGTAGGCAGAAACGTCGGCAATGCTCGGCTCGTCGCCGGCCAGATACGGCGTTTTGCCCAACTCGATGTCCATCACCTTGAGCAGGTTGTGCGCCCGGGTAATTGCTTCTTCAGCATTCAACTGTGCGCCAAACACCGTGACCAATCGTGCCGCAGCAGGTCCGAAGGCAATCGGCCCGGCAGCGGCGGACAACCAGCGCTGCACCCGAGCCGCACCGACCGGATCGGTTGGCAACCAACGACCGTGGCCGTATTTCTGCGCCAGGTACACCAGAATCGCGTTGGAATCGGCCAGCACCACGCCGCCGTCATCAATGGCCGGCACTTGGCCAAAACTGTTGATCGCCAGATACGCCGGCTGCTTGTGCTCACCCTTGGCCAGATCGACGAAGATCAGCTCGGTCGGCAATTGCAGCAGGGACAACATCAGCTCGACACGGTGGGCGTGGCCGGAACGTGGGAAGTTGTAGAGTTTGATCGCTTGCATGGTCGACTCCGCTGAACAGGGGCGCCGCTGCGGGGATGAGAGCGCCGATGGAGGCCATCTTGCGCCGATCGCGAAAACAACAGAATCACCAGCAAGTGCAATCGATTATTTCATCTCATGCAATAACGCAGCATCTTTAAGCGCTGGGTGCTCACGTAAAGCCTTGGCGGTGAAATCGACGAAACTGCGGATTCGCGCCGGCGCCTTGCGCCCACCTTGGTACACCACGTGGATCGGTAATGGCGGCAGTTCGAATTCGGCGAGAACGATATCCAACTCGCCGGTGGCGATTTTGCTGGCGACTTGGTAAGACAGCACCCGGGTCAAACCCAGCCCCATGCAGGCTGCGGTAATCGCTGCCTGATTGGCGGTAACAATCAGCCGCGGCTCTGGACGCACGCTGAGCGGTTCGCCAGCGTCGAGAAACGGCCAACTGCGTTGCTGGCCAATTGCTGAAGTCGCCACCACTGGCGCGCCCGCCAGCGCGCTGGGATGAGCCGGTCGGCCATACTTGGCAAAGTAGTCCGGCGAGCCGCAAATGACCCGACGCACCTCACCCACGCGAACAGCATGCTGACTGCTGTCCGGTAGATCACCGATGCGCACCGCCACATCGATGCCCTCCTCGACCATGTTGACGATCCGATCGACCAGCACCGCGTTGATCGTGACGTCCGGATACTGCGCGAGATAACGCGCCATCAGCGGCGTCACAAACAAATCACCGAACAACACCGGTGCCGTCACCGTCAGTTGCCCACGCGGCTCGGCATGACTGCCCGCCGCCGAATCCTCGGCCTCCTGCACCTCAGCGAGAATCCGCCGACAATCCTCCAGATAACGCTGCCCGGCTTCGCTCAAATGCACACTGCGCGTGGTGCGAATCAGCAATTGCGTGCCGATGCGCAACTCCAGCGCCGCCACCGCCCGCGTGACGCTGGCCGCCGAAAGACCCAGACGCCGCGCGGCAGAGGAGAAGCCTTGCTCTTGGGCGACTGTGGTGAAGATGTGCATTTCCTGGAAGCGGTCCATGATGCCTCTCGAGTCAGATACAAAAATCGCAGCCGAAGCTGCGATTTTTTTGTGCCGATATCAGCTGTGGATAACTTATTCCACCGTCACCGACTTCGCCAGGTTACGCGGCTGATCGACGTCCGTGCCTTTGAGCACCGCCACATAGTACGAAAGCAACTGCAGTGGGATTGTGTAAAGGATCGGCGAGAGGATGTCGTGGATATGTGGCATCTGCACCACGTGGGTGCCTTCGCCGTTGGTCATCCCGGCTTTTTCATCGGCGAACACGATCAGTTCACCGCCACGGGCGCGGACTTCCTGCAGGTTGGATTTGAGCTTTTCCAGCAGTTCGTTGTTCGGTGCGACGGTCACCACCGGCATGTCGTTATCCACAAGCGCCAGCGGGCCGTGTTTCAGCTCACCGGCAGGGTAGGCTTCGGCGTGGATGTAGGAGATTTCCTTGAGTTTCAGGGCACCTTCCATCGCCACCGGGAATTGCGCACCACGACCGAGGAACAGGGTGTGGTTTTTCTCGGCGAACAGCTCGGCGATTTTTTCCACCGTGCTGTCCATGGCCAGCGCTTCGCCGAGACGGCTGGGCAGGCGACGCAGCTCTTCAACCAGACGCGCTTCAACACCCTCGGCCAACGTGCCGCGCACTTGACCCAGCGACAGGGTCAGCAGCAACAGGCCGACCAATTGCGTGGTGAAAGCTTTGGTCGAGGCAACACCGATTTCGCGGCCGGCCTGGGTCAGCAGGGTCAGGTCGGATTCGCGCACCAGCGAACTGATGCCGACGTTGCAGATGGCCAGGCTGGCGAGGAAACCCAGCTCCTTGGCATTCCGCAGCGCAGCGAGGGTGTCGGCGGTTTCGCCGGACTGCGAGATGGTCACGAACAGGGTGTCCGGCTGCACCACCACTTTGCGGTAGCGGAATTCGCTGGCAACTTCGACCTGGCAAGGGATACCGGCCAGTTCTTCGAGCCAGTAACGGGCGACCATGCCGGCGTGATAACTGGTACCACAGGCGACGATCTGCACGTTGCGGACTTTGGTAAACAGTTCGGCCGCTTGTGGGCCAAACGCTTGCACCAGCACCTGATCGTTGCTCAGGCGACCTTCGAGGGTGCGCTGAACCACCGTCGGTTGCTCGTGAATTTCCTTGAGCATGTAGTGGCGAAACTCGCCCTTGTCGGCCGCTTCCGCGCCATCGCTGTACTGCACAGTCTGGCGCTCGACGGCATTGCCGTTGACGTCCCAGATCTGCACGGTATCGCGGCGAATTTCGGCGATATCGCCCTCTTCCAGGTACATGAAACGGTCGGTGACCTGACGCAGGGCCAATTGGTCGGAAGCGAGGAAGTTCTCGCCCAGACCCAAACCGATCACCAACGGGCTGCCACTGCGCGCAGCAACCAGACGATCCGGTTGTTTGGCGTTGATCACGGCCAGACCATAAGCACCGTGCAATTCTTTGACGGTGGCTTTCAACGCGACGGTCAGGTCCGGCTGGTCTTTGAGTTTGTGGCTGAGCAGGTGGGCGATGACTTCGGTGTCGGTGTCGGAGGTGAACACGTAACCCAGCGCTTTCAGTTGTTCACGCAGGGCTTCGTGGTTTTCGATGATGCCGTTGTGCACCACGGCGATATCGCCGGAGAAATGCGGGTGGGCGTTACGTTCGCACGGTGCGCCGTGGGTGGCCCAACGGGTGTGCGCGATGCCGAGACGGCCAACCAGCGGGTGTTCGGCCAGCGCCGCTTCGAGTTCGCTGACCTTGCCCGGGCGACGCATGCGCTCGAGGGTTTCGTCGTTGGTGAAAACCGCGACACCGGCGCTGTCATAGCCGCGGTATTCAAGGCGCTTGAGGCCTTCGAGCAGGATGGCGGTGATATTACGTTCAGCAACTGCGCCGACAATTCCACACATGCTTATTTCTCCTGACTGACAGCCGCGCAAATCACGGTGATACCGCGGGCCTGAATCTGATCGCGTGCATCGATAGGCAGACGATCATCGGTAATGAGGGTATGAACGCTGCTCCACGGCAGCTCCAGATTGGGAATCTTGCGGCCGATCTTGTCGGCCTCGACCATGACGATGACTTCCCGCGCGACCTCGGCCATGACCCGGCTCAAACCGAGCAACTCGTTGAAGGTGGTCGTGCCGCGCACCAGATCGATGCCGTCGGCACCAATGAACAACTGGTCAAAGTCGTAAGAGCGTAGTACCTGCTCGGCAACCTGGCCCTGGAAGGATTCCGAATGCGGATCCCAGGTACCGCCGGTCATCAACAGCACCGGTTCGTGCTCGAGTTCGCTCAAGGCGTTGGCGACGTGCAGGGAATTGGTCATCACCACCAGACCAGGCTGTTGGCCAAGCTCCGGAATCATTGCAGCGGTGGTGCTGCCGCTGTCGATGATGATTCGCGCGTGTTCACGGATACGTTTCACCGCTGCGCGGGCAATCGCCTGTTTGTATTTGGAAACGCTCTGGGCAGTCTCAGCGACCAGTTCCTGCGGCATGGTGATCGCCCCGCCGTAGCGGCGCAGTAACAAGCCGTGGCTTTCCAGCGCAGCCAGATCCTTGCGAATCGTAACTTCGGAGGTTTCGAAGCGCTTGGCCAATTCATCCACACTGACTTCACCCTGCTCGTTGAGCAAGGCAAGGATGTTGTGGCGGCGTTGCGGCGTATTGCGTTTTGACATGGCGAGGTAAGTTTCGTTTCGAAATATAACGGAAGTAATCAAAACCTATTGACGGAACTTCGTCAAGGGGGCTTTTAGAGGTTGAGGGCTACTTCGAGGATGACCACTCATCGCAACTGTCATTTCTGACAGTAGAAAAGTGTGGCTAATGACGTTTTTAATCTCTGTAGATAAGACTTGGGGATTGTCATGAGAGTGAGCACTCGCGTCAGGGATGTACTGAACAACGCCTCGACCGCCCTACTAAGCAAACAGCAACCCGACGGCCACTGGGTATTCGAATTCGAAGCCGATGCGGCAATCACCGCCGAATACGTGTTGCTGATGCATTTCCTTGGCGAACCCATTGAGCAAACCTTGCAAGGCAAGCTCGCGCGTTATCTGCGAGACCAACAACAGTCAGACGGTGGATGGCCGTTACTGAGAGGGGGCAGTTTTAACCTCAATGCCAGTGTCAAAACCTACTTTGCACTCAAGTTGCTCGGCGATGCGCAGGACGAGCCGCACTTGCAACGTGCTTGCACGCTTATTCGCCAACACGGCGGGGCCGCGAACTGCAACGTGGTCACCCGCATCTGGCTGGCCTTGTACAACGTCATTCCATGGCGTGTATTGCCCCTTATTCCCGTGGAAGTGATTTTGCTGCCACGCTGGTTTCCGTTTCACCTGTCGAAGATATTCTGCGTCCCACGCCTGTTCACGGTGGCTTTTTCCGTGTTGCAGGTCTTGCGGCCCACGGCGCGTAACCCCCAAAGCACCGGGATCACCGAACTGTTTCTCCACCCGGCCAGCGAAACCACTCCGTTGCCCCGAGCCCCTCACCAGAACAGGGTAGGGTTTGCATTTTTTACCGTGATAGACCGTTTACTGCACCGCATCGATCCGTGGCGTCTCAAGGGACGGCGAAAAAAAGCGCTGAAGACAGCGATAAAGTTTGTCACCGATCAACTCAATGGCGAAGACGGCTACGGCGCATCGCTGCCGACCATCGCCATCAGCCTGGTCGTGCTTCAGGCCTTGGGTTACCCCCGTGACCATCACAGCATGCAGACGGCGCGCAAAGCCTGCGCAAACCTGTTGATGGAGACGGAGCAACAGGCGTATTGCCAACTTTGCGTATCACCCATTTGGGACACGGCATGGGCCTGCCAGGCGTTGCTGGACACCGGGAATCGCCGCGATTTGGAGGCGGCATTGCGAGGTCTCGACTGGCTCAAACAACGGCAGGTTCTCGACGTGTATGGGGGCTGGGCAGTTGCCAGGCCTCATCTGCGCCCCGGTGGCTGGGCATTTCAATATTCCTTGCCCAATCATCCCGATGTCGACGACACCGCCTTGGTCGCGACCGTCATGCACAGGGCAATGCAACTCGAACCCGGCGCTCATTACGGTGAGACGATCGCCAGGGCGCAGGAATGGGTGCAGGGAATGCAAGGCCGTCAGGGTGGTTGGGGCGCTTATGAGGCTGACAACACCCATTACTACCTCAATAACACGCCCTTTGCCGAACACGGCATGATGATTGATCATCCCACTGCCGATATAACCGCCCGTTGTCTGGCCATGCTCGGGCAGTTGAATGCAACACCGGCTTCCAATAGCACTACGCGCGAGGCGTTGTGTTACTTGCTGGCAGAGCAGGAAGCCGATGGCAGTTGGTACGGTCGCTGGGGCATCAACTTCATTTATGGCACCTGGTCCGCCCTGGAAGGGCTTGCCGCCACGGGTTACGACCTGCATTGCATAGCCGTTCAAAATGCCTGCCACTGGCTGATTCAGCAACAGAACCAGGACGGTGGCTGGGGAGAAGACAGCAGCAGCTATGCCCTGGATGACCTAGGCCAGCAGTCATCGGCCAGCACGGCGTCGCAAACGGCATGGGCCTTGTTGGGATTGATGGCTGCCGGTGCCGTGGAGCATCTGGCCACCCAAAAGGGCATTGAATACTTGCTCCAAACGCAAAAAAGCGACGGTACCTGGGCAGACCCTCATGCCACGGGCACCGGCGTACCTCGAGTGCTCTATATGACGTACCACGGCTACGGGTTGTACTTTCCGATGTGGGCTTTGGCGCGTTACTGCAAACTGAGCCAGGCCCCGATTTCAGCGCTTGAGGTGGAAAGAAGCCATGGATGAGTTACTGATACTGGTGGATCACAATGACCAGCAAATCGGCACCGGCCACAAGTTGCCAATCCACCATGAAGGCCTCCTTCATCGTGCGTTTTCCCTATTCATCTTTAATCGTCATGGGCACTTGCTGCTGCAACGACGGGCACTCACCAAATACCACTCTGCGGGTTATTGGACCAACTCCTGTTGTGGCCACCCGCGCCCAGGCGAAAGCACCGCCCAGGCCGCCCACCGCCGGCTTGGAGAAGAAATGGGTTTTGATTGCCCCTTGGAAGAAGTCACGACCCTGATTTACAAGGCACATGTACCGGGCAATCTGATCGAGCATGAACTCGATCATATTCTCATCGGCCGGTTTGACGGTGACCCGCTGGCGAACACCGATGAAGTCTCGCAATGGCAATGGATTGAAACGCACGCGTTATTGCGATGGATTGACGCCGAGCCGCAAGCCTTTACCGTCTGGTTCAAGGCGATCCTCGATGCCCCCTCCTGCCAGCTCGAACACTGGGGACGACGAAGCCAGACCAACCCCGCCATTGATCCTACCCGTTATCAGGATGAAATCCTCACGCAAGTGTCGCGCACCTTTGCCCTGACCATCCCTGAGTTGCCGGCCGAGCTTTGCCCCCTCGTGACCAACGCCTACTTGCTCTGTCGGATAGCCGATACCATCGAAGATGAACCTGGGCATAGCGCCCGACAAAAACGCCATTACGAAAACCTTTATCTCAATGTGGTATCGGGCCACGCGGATGCTCAGGGTTTCAGTGACGAGCTGAGCCCGCGCCTGACGGATCAAACCCTTCAGGCTGAACGTGACTTGGTCCGCAATCTGCCACAGGTGTTGACGATA
Source organism: Pseudomonas sp. rhizo66 (assembly GCF_031931925.1). Classification (NCBI taxonomy): domain Bacteria; kingdom Pseudomonadati; phylum Pseudomonadota; class Gammaproteobacteria; order Pseudomonadales; family Pseudomonadaceae; genus Pseudomonas; species Pseudomonas sp. rhizo66. Next base: position 138,314 of record NZ_JAUJWZ010000002.1, on the reverse strand, counting down.
TTCCGCACGCTCAGCCCCTTTCAGCAAGACGCCATCCTGCATTGCCTGAGCGTGATGACTCAGGGAATGAGCGAATTTCAGGAGCAGGCGGGCCTGCAAGGTCTAGCAACACATCAGCAGCTGGATCGTTATTGCTACTGTGTGGCTGGCGTCGTTGGAACGCTGCTGACCGAGCTTTTCATCGATTTTGACCCCAGCCTGTTATCCCGGCGAGAGAGCCTGCATCGGTTGGCCCTCTCCTTCGGTGCAGGTTTGCAGTTGACCAATATCGTCAAGGATCATTGGGACGACCGTCTGCAAGGTGTTTGCTGGTTGCCTCGGGACCTGCTTGCCAAATATGGCGTCCAACTCGCGCAGCTAAACGCAGGGCAAGACGACCCGCATTATGCACAGGCGCTTGCAGAACTGATTGGCACCGCCCACTCCCACTTGCAGCGGGCGCTGCAATACACCCTGCTCATCCCGGCCAGGCATACGGGCATTCGGAGATTCGTTCTGTGGACCATTGGCCTTGCATTGCTGACGTTGCGTCATGTCCATAAAAATCCCGCCAGTACGGTCAAGGTGTCACATGCCGAGGTGGCGTGGATCATGCGCCTGACACGAATGTCTCAGCGCTCGGACATGGGTTTGCGCATGTTGTACAAAATAGCTTCACGCAATTTGCCAAAGACCCCGTTGGGAGCGGAGTGGTAATCACCCCCGGTGTAGAAAAAATATCAGTGGATAACCCGTAAAAAGATCGCAGCCTTCGGCAGTTCCTACACGGATTTATGGACATCCTGTAGCTGCCGAAGGCTGCGATCTGTTGATCTTTAAAAAGCCGCTGTGGATAACTCAGCTCTTCTTGATCTTCTCCGGCCGCTTCCAGCCATCGATATTTCTCTGCCGCGCTCGGCCCACGGCCAACTGCGCGTTATCCACATTCTGCGTAATGGTCGAACCGGCCGCCGTTGTCGCACCGGCAGAGATATCCACAGGCGCGACCAAGGAATTATTGGAGCCGATGAACACATCTGCACCCAACACGGTTTTCCACTTGTTGGCGCCGTCGTAGTTGCAAGTAATGGTGCCCGCACCGATGTTGGTACGCGCTCCGATCTCGGCATCACCCAGATAAGTCAGGTGTCCCGCCTTGGCGCCTTCGCCCATGCGGGCATTTTTCAGCTCAACGAAGTTACCCACATGTGCGCGCGCTTCAAGCACGGTGCCTGGACGCAGACGTGCGAACGGGCCGGCATCACTGCCCTCGCCCAGAACGGCACCTTCGATATGACTGTTGGCTTTGATCACCACACCTTTGCGCAGGGTGCTGTCCTTGATCACGCAGTTCGGGCCGATCACCACGTCGTCTTCGATGACAACGTTGCCCTCGAGGATCACGTTGATGTCGATCAGCACGTCGCGACCGACGGTCACTTCACCACGCACGTCGAAGCGCGCCGGGTCGCGCAGGGTTACGCCTTGTGCCATCAACCGACGGCCAGCGCGTAACTGGTAATGACGCTCCAGCTCGGACAGTTGCTTGCGATCGTTGGCGCCCTGCACTTCCATCGGGTCGTGCGGTTGTTCGGTGGCGACAACCAGACCATCACTGACTGCCATCTCGATCACGTCGGTCAGGTAGTACTCGCCCTGCGCGTTGTTATTCGACAGGCGACTCATCCAGTCGGCCAGACGATTGGCCGGAACAGCGAGGATACCGGTGTTGCCTTCAGTGATCGCGCGTTGCGCTTCGCTGGCATCTTTATGTTCAACGATGGCAGCGACCTTGCCGTCAGCGTCACGCACGATACGGCCGTAACCGGTCGGGTCGTCCAGCTCAACGGTCAACAGCCCCATCTGTCCCGGTACTACGTGCTTGAGCAAACGTTGCAGAGTTTCGACTTCAATCAACGGCACGTCACCGTAAAGGATCAGCACGGTGTCGGCGGTAATGAACGGCACCGCTTGGGCAGTGGCGTGGCCGGTGCCAAGTTGCTTGTCCTGCAGGACGAAATTCAGATCATCAGCGGCCAGACGCTCACGCACCACATCGGCACCGTGGCCGATGACCACGTGAATGCGCTGTGGATCAAGTTGCCGGGCACTGTGGATAACATGACCCAGCATGGAGTTGCCGGCAATCGGATGCAGCACTTTCGGCAGTGCCGAACGCATACGAGTGCCTTGACCGGCCGCGAGGATAACGATTTCAAGAGACATGACTGGCTACCAATCCTGGGTGGTCAGCAACTGCGACCGGGTTTCGGGAATTCGGAAAAGAAAAAAGGGTAGCCGAGGCTACCCTTTTTTATCAATCGCACAACAAGCGGCTGACGGATTAACCGCCAAACTTCTTGCGGATCTGCTGGACGGTGCGCAGCTGAGCTGCAGCCTCGGCCAGGCGTGCGGACGCAGCTCCGTAGTCGAAATCTGCGCTCTTCTCGTGCAGAGCAGCTTCGGCAGCCTTGAGAGCTGCCTGGGCTTGAGCTTCATCCAGGTCGGCGGCGCGTTGCACGGTATCGGCAAGCACCTTGACCATGTTCGGCTGAACCTCGAGGAAACCACCGGAGATGTAGAACACCTCGGCTTCCCCGCCTTGCTTGATCAGGCGGATCGGACCTGGCTTCAGATTAGTGATCAGCGGCGCGTGACCCAGAGCGATACCAAGATCACCCAGTGCACCGTGCGCAATCACCATCTCGACCAGGCCGGAAAAGATTTCTCCTTCCGCGCTGACGATATCGCAATGGACTGTCATAGCCATCTGATTGCCTCAACCTAAATGAGCGCCCGTTGCCGGGCGCCGGGATTACAGTTTCTTGGCTTTCTCGATCGCTTCTTCGATGCCGCCAACCATGTAGAACGCTTGTTCTGGCAGGTGGTCGTAGTCACCGTTGAGGATGCCTTTGAAGCCAGCAATGGTGTCTTTCAGGGAAACGTATTTACCCGAAGCACCGGTGAAGACTTCAGCCACGAAGAACGGCTGCGACAAGAAGCGCTGGATCTTACGAGCACGGTTTACCAACTGCTTGTCGGCTTCCGACAGCTCGTCCATACCCAGGATCGCGATGATGTCCTTCAGCTCTTTGTAACGTTGCAGAACGTACTGAACGCCGCGAGCGGTGTCGTAGTGGTCCTGGCCGATTACGTTCGGGTCCAGCTGGCGCGAAGTCGAATCCAGTGGATCTACCGCTGGGTAGATACCCAGGGAGGCGATGTCACGGGACAGAACGACGGTGGCGTCCAAGTGGGCGAAGGTGGTCGCTGGCGACGGGTCGGTCAAGTCATCCGCAGGTACGTATACCGCTTGGATCGAAGTGATCGAACCTTCCTTGGTCGAAGTGATACGTTCTTGCAGAACGCCCATCTCTTCAGCCAGGGTCGGCTGGTAACCTACTGCAGAAGGCATACGGCCCAGCAGTGCGGATACTTCAGTACCGGCCAGGGTGTAACGGTAGATGTTGTCGACGAACAGCAGAACGTCGTTACCTTCGTCACGGAACTTCTCGGCCATGGTCAGGCCGGTCAGAGCTACGCGCAGACGGTTTCCCGGCGGCTCGTTCATCTGACCGTAAACCAGTGCCACTTTGTCCAGAACGTTGGAGTCCTTCATCTCGTGGTAGAAGTCGTTACCCTCACGAGTACGCTCACCCACACCGGCGAACACGGAATAACCGCTGTGCTCGATGGCGATGTTACGGATCAGTTCCATCATGTTTACGGTTTTGCCTACACCGGCACCACCGAACAGACCGACTTTACCGCCCTTGGCGAACGGGCAAACCAGGTCGATAACCTTGATGCCGGTTTCCAGCAGGTCGTTGCCGCCTGCTTGCTCAGCGAACGAAGGTGCTGCGCGGTGAATGCCCCAGCGCTCTTCGGTGTCGATCGGGCCAGCTTCGTCGATCGGGTTGCCGAGGACGTCCATGATCCGGCCCAGGGTCGCTTTACCGACCGGTACGGAGATGGCTGCGCCAGAGTCGGTAACTTCCAGACCGCGCTTCAAGCCCTCGGTGGAACCCATCGCAATGGTGCGAACCACGCCGTCGCCCAGCTGCTGCTGAACTTCCAGGGTGGTTGCGGCCGCGCTTTGTACAGTCAGCGCGTTGTAGATGCTCGGTACGCTGTCGCGTGGAAATTCCACGTCGATAACGGCGCCGATGATTTGAACGATACGTCCGCTACTCATAGCTGGATCCTCTGAATATTTGAACCGTTAAACCGCGGCAGCGCCGCCGACGATTTCCGAGATCTCTTGGGTGATCGCAGCCTGACGCGCCTTGTTGTAGATCAGCTGCAAATCGCTGATCAAATCACCGGCGTTGTCGGTAGCGTTCTTCATCGCGATCATCCGCGCAGCTTGTTCAGCCGCGTTGTTCTCGACCACCGCCTGGTAGACCTGCGACTCAACGTAGCGGACCATCAAGCCGTCAAGCAGCTCTTTGGCATCCGGTTCGTAGAGATAGTCCCAGTGGTGCTTGAGATCCTGATCCGGGGTGGCCACCAGTGGAATCAACTGCTCCACGGTAGGCTGTTGCGTCATGGTGTTGATGAACTTGTTGGACACCACGGACAGGCGGTCAATACGGCCGTCCAGGTAGGCATCCAGCATCACCTTGACGCTGCCGATCAGATCATTGATCGACGGCTCTTCACCCAGGTGGCTGATAGCTGCAACGACGTTACCGCCGAAGTTGCGGAAAAAGGCCGCACCCTTACTACCAACAACACACAGATCAATCTCGACGCCGTTTTCGCGGTTTACCGCCATGTCCTTGACCAGGGCCTTGAACAGGTTGGTGTTCAAGCCGCCGCACAAACCACGGTCACTGCTCACAACGACATAGCCGACACGCTTGATGGCGCGGTCGATCATGAACGGGTGGCGGTATTCCGGGTTGGCGTTGGCCAGATGCCCAATTACCTGGCGGATACGCTCCGCATAAGGACGGCTAGCAGCCATGCGCATTTGTGCCTTGCGCATTTTGCTGACCGCCACTTTTTCCATGGCGCTGGTAATCTTTTGCGTGCTTTTGATGCTCGCAATCTTACTGCGAATCTCTTTTGCGCCTGCCATGTAACACCTATCAGGTTAGCAAGCGGGAGCCTCGCGGCTCCCGCTGCGGCTTACCAGGTTTGGGTGGCCTTGAACTTCTCGATACCGGCTTTCATGCCAGCGTCGATTTCGTCATTGAAGTCACCTTTAACGTTGATCTTGGCCATCAAATCGGCGTGATCGCGGTTGAAGAAAGCAATCAGCGCTTGTTCGAAGCTGCCGATCTTGGCGATTTCAATGTCAGTCAGGAACCCACGCTCAGCGGCATACAGCGACAGCGCCATGTCAGCGATCGACATTGGTGCGTATTGCTTCTGCTTCATCAGCTCGGTAACGCGCTGACCATGCTCAAGTTGCTTACGGGTCGCTTCGTCCAGGTCAGAAGCGAACTGGGCGAATGCCGCCAGTTCACGGTACTGAGCCAGAGCGGTACGGATACCACCGGACAGCTTCTTGATGATCTTGGTCTGAGCGGCACCACCCACACGGGATACCGAAACACCGGCGTTCACTGCAGGGCGGATGCCCGAGTTGAACATGGCCGATTCCAGGAAGATCTGACCGTCGGTGATGGAAATCACGTTGGTCGGAACGAACGCGGAAACGTCGCCAGCCTGGGTTTCGATGATCGGCAGTGCGGTCAGGGAACCGGTTTTGCCGGTCACTGCGCCGTTGGTGAACTTCTCTACGTATTCTTCCGAAACGCGGGATGCGCGCTCCAGCAGACGGGAGTGGAGATAGAACACGTCGCCTGGGTAAGCTTCACGGCCTGGTGGACGGCGCAGCAGCAGGGAAATCTGGCGGTAAGCCACTGCTTGCTTGGACAGATCGTCATAAACGATCAGCGCGTCTTCACCGCGGTCGCGGAAGAATTCACCCATGGTGCAACCGGAGTACGGTGCCAGGAATTGCAGCGCAGGAGATTCCGAAGCACTGGCAGCCACGATGATCGTGTTGGCCAGGGCGCCGTTTTCTTCCAGCTTGCGAACCACGTTGGCGATGGTCGATTGTTTCTGACCGATTGCAACGTAGACGCAGAAAATGCCGCTGTCTTTCTGGTTGATGATCGCGTCGATCGCCAGAGCGGTTTTACCGATCTGACGGTCACCGATGATCAGCTCACGCTGGCCACGGCCGACAGGAATCATGGCATCGACAGCCTTGTAACCAGTCTGTACAGGCTGGTCTACCGACTTACGCCAGATCACGCCCGGTGCAACTTTCTCGACCGCGTCGGTCAAGGTGTTGCCCAGTGGACCTTTGCCGTCAACAGGGTTACCCAGTGCATCGACTACGCGACCCAGCAGTTCCTTACCAACCGGAACTTCGAGGATGCGGCCGGTGCACTTGGCGCTCATGCCTTCAGCCAGAGACTGGTAAGCGCCCAGTACAACGGCACCTACAGAGTCTTGCTCCAGGTTGAGGGCCATACCGTAGACGCCGCCCGGAAACTCGATCATCTCGCCGTACATAACGTCGGCCAGACCGTGAATCCGCACGATACCGTCAGATACGCTGACGACAGTGCCTTCGTTACGGGCTTGGGAGGTCACATCGAGCTTGTCGATGCGGCCCTTGATAATTTCACTTATTTCGGAAGGATTGAGTTGCTGCATTGCTCTGCTGCCCCTTCAAACTCAAGATTTCAATGCTTCGGCAAGTTTCGCGATTTTGCCGCGAATCGAGCCATCGATAACCAGGTCGCCGGCGCGGATAACGACACCACCTATAAGGGCAGCATCCTCCGCAACTTGCAGGCGCACTTCCCGGTTGAGTCGTGCACTGAGAACCTTGGCGAGTTTGTCTTGCTGTTCTTGGTTCAATGCAAAAGCACTGGTCACTTCAACGTCTACCGACTTCTCTTGTTCGGCCTTGTACAGGTCGAAAAGAGCGGCAATCTCCGGCAGAAGCGGGAGACGGTCGTTTTCGGCAACGACATTGATGAAGTTTTGTGCCTTGGCATCAAACTTGTCGCCGCACACGTCAATAAACGTGGCGGCCTTTTCTGCGCTCGTCAGTCGCGGGGCCTTGAGCACGCGCTGCATGGTGTCGTCTTGCGACACCGCTGCAGCCAGGCCGAGCATGGCTGACCAATTGGCCAGTTGCTGGTGGGCCTGAGCGTGCTCGAAGGCCGCCTTAGCGTAAGGTCGGGCCAACGTGGTCAGTTCTGCCATGATCGCCCTCGCTTAGATTTCAGCAGCCAGTTGGTTAACCAGCTCTGCGTGCGCGTTTTGATCGATTGTGGCACCCAGGATCTTCTCGGCGCCGCCGACAGCCAGCAAGCCCACTTGGGCACGCAGCTTGTCTTTGACACTGTTCAGTTCCTGTTCGATCTCGGCTTGAGCCTGAACCTTCACACGGTCAGCATCGACACGGGCCTTTTCAACGGCCTCTTCGACAATCTGGTTACCGCGTTTCTTGGCTTGCTCGATGATTTCAGCTGCCTGAGCTTTCGCTTCGCGCAGTTGCTGACCCGCTTTTTCTTGGGCCAACTCCAGGTCGCGAGCTGCACGGCTGGCAGCGTCCAGACCATCAGCGATCTTCTTTTGACGTTCGTGCAGAGCAGCGATGACCGGAGGCCATACGTACTTCATGCAGAACAGTACAAAAATCAGGAACGCAACGGACTGGCCAATCAGGGTCGCATTAATGTTCACGCCAACACCTCGCAGTTACGTTGTCCATCACACCAAATTACTCGGAAGAATCCGGGTAATTAGCCAGCGATCTGACCAACGAACGGGTTCGCAAAGGTGAAGAACAGAGCGATACCAACACCGATCATGGTTACGGCGTCGAGCAGACCGGCAACGATGAACATTTTAACTTGCAGCATTGGAACCATTTCTGGCTGACGCGCTGCGCCTTCCAGGAACTTGCCGCCCAGCAGGCCGAAACCAATTGCGGTACCCAGTGCGCCCAGGCCGATCAACAGTGCAACAGCGATAGCGGTTAGACCAACTACAGTTTCCATCTTTCCTCCCGACTTTTACGTCGTATGGTTTAGGTTTTTTAGATTAAAGCGGTAAAACAAATCGTTTCAGGTGCCCTGTGAAGAGCCCCTTCCCGTTTGACCGGGAAGGACATCAGACTAGTCGAGACTGGCCTTAATGGTTTTCTTCGTGCGCCATCGACAGGTAGACGATGGTCAGCATCATGAAGATGAACGCCTGCAGCGTGATGATCAGGATGTGGAACACAGCCCACGCCCACTGCAGAACAACGCCCAGGCCGCTCAGCCAGAGCAGGCCGCTGCCGAACATCACAGCGATCAGAATGAACACCAGCTCGCCGGCATACATGTTGCCGAACAGACGCAGAGCCAGAGAGATCGGCTTGGCGATCAGGGTCACGAATTCCAGCAGGAAGTTCACCGGGATCAGCAGGGCTTGAACGAAGATGTTCTTGCTGCCGAACGGGTGCAGGGTCAGTTCGCCGATGAAGCCGCCGAAGCCCTTGACCTTGATGCTATAGAAAATGATCAGTGCGAAAACCGAGAACGCCATGCCCAGGGTCGCGTTCGGGTCGGTAGTCGACACGGCGCGGAACGGGATGTGGTGGTCGCCGGAGATCAGGATGGCCAACTGAGGAATCCAGTCGACCGGTACCAGGTCGACGGCGTTCATCAGGAACACCCAGACGAAGATGGTCAGTGCCAACGGTGCAATCACCGGGCTACGGCCATGGAAGCTGTCTTTCACGCTGCCATCGACGAATTCGACCAATACTTCAACGAAGTTCTGCAAAGCACCCGGCTGACCCGAAGTCGCTTTCTTTGCCGCCATGCGGAAAAGAAGAACGAAAATCAGACCCAACGCGACCGACCAGCCGAGAGTATCGACGTGGAAAGCCCAGAAGCCCATTTCTTTGGCTTCTGCTGCGGTATGGGCAAAGCCCCAGCCGCCGTTAGGTAGCTGACCGAAGGTCAGGTTCTGCAAGTGGTGCTGGATATAGCCCGAAGCGGTTGTTTCTGCCATGGTTGCCTCAAACGCCCTAAGGTCTCGAAAGTCTTGTTCTCATCAGCAGGGGAGCGAACCAGCTGACCGACTGAGTCAGCACGAACGCGCCGAATACAGCTATCGGCGCCAGTGGCTTCACACCTGCAAACACCAGTGCAAAGAGCACTGCCGTCAAAATCAGTTTGCCTGCCTCGCCGGCATAAAAAGACCGGACGATGGACTGGGCTGCTCGGGCGCCGGAAAACCGAAATGCCTTGTGAGCAAAATAAACATTGGGCAGCAAGGCTATCAGGCCTCCGCAAAGTCCCGAGTATCCGGCAACGACTCCGTGCCATTGCCAGAGCGCCAAAGCGGCAATGAGCAAAATGACAAATTGAGCCATCAACACCGGAAAAACCGCCAGGCGATGGAACGGCAGGCGGTTTGGCTTGCGGGTTTCCATCACGTTTGCTCTCCAATGGTCGGCTGCCAGAATTCAATAACTTGGCATAATTTGTGCCGACAAAATGCGCGCAGAGTATAGGGGCGGTTCTGCCCCTATTCAACTGTCAGGTAGTGATTTCCGACTGCGCGCTACATGAGGAAATGTTTCAGCGGATGTGTGCGAGCACACCTTGAAGCTCATCGAGGGAGTTGTAACCGATCACCAACTGACCCTTTCCCTTCTTCCCGTGGCGAATCTGCACCGCAGAGCCTAGGCGCTCGGCCAGACGCTGTTCGAGGCGAGCGATATCCGGGTCGGGTTTGGCCGCTTCCACAGGCTCCGGCTTACCACTCAACCACTGACGAACCAGTGCCTCAGTTTGGCGCACGGTCAGGCCGCGTGCGACAACATGTCGCGCCCCCTCAACCTGCTGATTGTCCGGCAGACCGAGCAAGGCACGGGCATGACCCATTTCCAGGTCGCCGTGAGACAGCATGGTTTTGATGACTTCCGGCAGTGCAATAAGCCGCAACAGGTTAGCCACAGTGACGCGGGACTTACCCACAGCCTCGGCAACTTGCTGCTGAGTCAGCTGGAATTCCTGCTGCAGACGCTGCAGGGCAACCGCTTCTTCGATCGGATTGAGATCTTCGCGCTGGATGTTCTCGATCAGCGCAATGGCGATCGCGGTTTCATCCGGCACATCGCGCACCATCGCCGGGATGGTTTCCTGCCCGGCCTGCTGACTCGCACGCCAGCGGCGTTCACCGGCAATGATCTCAAAGCGGCCGCCGCCAATCGGGCGAACCACGATTGGCTGCATCACGCCTTGCGCCTTGATCGACGCCGCCAGTTCTTCCAGCGCCTGCGGATCCATATCCCGACGCGGCTGGTATTTGCCGCGCTGGAGCAGGTCCAGCGGCAGGTGTTGCAGCTCGCGGGTGTCAGCCTGCACGGCTTGTTCTTCCAGCGCGCTGACGGTCGGACCACTCAGCAGTGCATCCAGTCCACGTCCGAGACCTCGTTTCTTGACGGCCATGGGGATTCCTTAAGTTGCCTGAGCGGCGGCGATGCGTGAATTTTTGCGCTGCCGACGAACCATCTCGCCCGCCAGGGCCAGGTAGGCCAGGGCGCCGCGCGATTGCTTGTCGTAAGCCAGCGCCGGCATGCCGTAGCTGGGTGCTTCGGCCAGGCGGATATTACGTGGGATCACCGTGTCGTAGAGCTGCTCGCCGAAGTGTTCCTTGAGCTGCGCCGAAACATCGTTCATCAGGCTCAGGCGCGGGTCATACATGGTCCGCAGGAGGCCTTCGACTTTCAGGTTCGGATTCAGCAGTTCAGCGATTCGCTTGATGTTATCCACAAGGTCGCTCAAGCCTTCGAGCGCAAAGTACTCGCACTGCATGGGGATAATTACCCCATCTGCGGCCACCAAAGCGTTCAGCGTAAGCATCGACAGCGACGGCGGGCAGTCGATCAGAATGTAATCGTAGTTCTCACGGATCGGCGCCAGCGCGCTGCGCAGACGACTTTCCTTCATCTGCATTTCCAGCAGCACTACTTCCGCAGCCGTCAGGTCGCGGTTAGCTGGCAGCAGTTGATAACCGCCATGCTCGGAGTAGTGCATGGCCTGGGCCAGATCGCATTCACCGATCAGCAGGTCATAGACCGAGTTTTCCAGGCCGTGTTTATCCACACCGCTACCCATGGTGGCGTTGCCCTGTGGATCGAGATCGATCAACAGCACCCGGCGCTTGGTCGCGACCAGCGATGCTGCGAGGTTGATGCAAGTGGTGGTCTTGCCCACACCACCCTTCTGGTTCGCTATCGCGAATACCTTAGCCATTCTTGCTTGTGTTCCCAATCATGCCGTGCGGCGCAGTATCAGCAGATGGCGTTGGCCTTGGCAACCGGGTACGGCCAGGGCGTGTTCGCTATCGAGTTTGAAGTCTGCCGGCAATGCTACCAGCTCATCGGCCGGATGAACGCCCTTCATTGCCAGCCAGCGTGTATCGGCATCGCCGAGGTGGCGAGTCCAGTTGGTGAAGTTTTCCATGCTGCTGAACGCCCGGGAAATGATCCCGTTGAACGGCTGGGCAGGCTGGAACGCTTCGACACGACTGTGGATAACTTGCAGGTTATCCAGTTTGAGTTCGAGTTTGACCTGAGTCAGGAAGCGGGTTTTCTTGCCGTTACTGTCCAGACAGGTCACTTGCGCGTCCGGATACAGGATCGCCAACGGGATCCCCGGCATGCCGCCGCCGCTACCGACGTCGAGCCAGCGACCGTTTTCGATAAACGACATCACGCTCAGACTATCGAGCAAGTGCCGCGAAACCATCTCGTCCGGATCGCGCACGGCGGTCAGGTTGTAGGCCTGGTTCCATTTGATCAACAGGGCCAGATAACCCAGCAGCAATTCGCGCTGGGTTTCAGTGAGGTTGACACCGAGCTCGCGGGCTCCTGTGGATAACTCTTCGGCGTGTTGCGAAGTGACCTTAGAACTCAAGCGCTTTGCTCCAACTGACGGCCCGCGCCGCGTTTTTTCAAATGAATCATCAACAGCGAAATCGCTGCCGGGGTCACGCCCGGGATCCGCGAAGCCTGGCCGAGCGTCTCTGGACGAGTCGCGCCGAGCTTGCTCTGGATCTCCTTGGACAGACCGGAAATGTTGGTGTAATCGATGTCCACAGGCAATTTCGTGTCTTCACTGGCGCGCAGACGGGCGATTTCGTCCTGTTGACGGTCGATGTAACCGGCGTATTTGGTCTTGATTTCAACCTGTTCGGCGACCTGTGGATCTTCGGCGCCGTTGCCGGTCACTTCGACCAGACCAGCGTAGTCGATTTCCGGACGACTCAAGAGGTTGAGCAAGTTGTATTCGTGGGTCAGCGGCGTGCCGAATTTCTCGGCAATCGCGTCGCCTTGCGGCGTGTTCGGGCGAACCCAAGTGCTTTTCAGGCGCTGTTCTTCGAGTTCGATGCTTTCGCGCTTCTTGCAGAACGCCGCCCAGCGCACGTCATCGACCAGACCGAGCTCGCGACCTTTTTCGGTCAGACGCAGGTCGGCGTTGTCTTCACGCAGGATCAGGCGGTACTCGGCACGGGAAGTGAACATGCGGTACGGCTCTTGGGTGCCGAGGGTGATCAGGTCGTCGACCAACACGCCGATGTACGCTTCATCGCGACGCGGGCACCAGGCTTCTTTGCCCTTGGCGCGCAGTGCCGCGTTGGCCCCGGCCAGCAAACCCTGGGCGCCGGCTTCTTCGTAACCGGTGGTGCCGTTGATTTGTCCGGCAAAGAACAGACCGCCAATGACTTTGGTTTCGAGGCTGTACTTCAGGTCACGCGGATCGAAGTAGTCGTACTCGATCGCATAACCTGGACGCACGATGTGTGCGTTTTCCATACCGCGAATCGATTGCACGATCTGCAATTGCACGTCGAACGGCAAGCTTGTGGATATCCCGTTCGGATACAGCTCATGGGTGGTCAAACCTTCCGGTTCGATGAACACCTGATGGCTTTCCTTGTCGGCAAAGCGGTGAATCTTGTCTTCGATCGACGGGCAATAGCGCGGGCCGATGCCCTCAATCTCGCCGGCAGCGGAATACATCGGCGAACGGTCGAGGTTCGCCGCGATGATTTCGTGGGTGCGGGCGTTTGTGTGAGTAATCCAGCAACTGACCTGGCGTGGATGCTGTTCTTTGTTGCCCATGAACGACATCACCGGGATCGGCGTATCGCCGGGTTGCTCGGTCATGACCGAGAAATCCACTGACTTGCCGTCGATACGCGGCGGCGTACCGGTTTTCAGCCGACCGACACGCAGTGGCAGCTCACGCAGACGGTGAGCCAGTGCGATCGAGGGCGGATCACCGGCGCGGCCGCCGGAAAAATTCTGCAAACCGATGTGGATAAGTCCGCCAAGGAACGTACCGGTGGTCAACACCACGGAATCAGCGAAGAAGCGTAGACCCATTTGCGTGACAACACCACGGACTTGTTCCTGCTCGACGATCAGGTCATCAGCAGCTTGTTGAAATATCCACAGGTTCGGCTGGTTTTCGAGGATTTCGCGGACAGCGGCTTTGTAGAGAATGCGGTCAGCTTGCGCACGGGTTGCACGCACGGCCGGGCCTTTACGGCTGTTCAACACGCGAAACTGGATGCCGCCCAAATCGGTAGCTATGGCCATCGCGCCGCCGAGGGCGTCGATTTCCTTGACCAGATGGCTTTTGCCAATGCCTCCGATGGCAGGGTTGCAACTCATGGCGCCGAGGGTTTCCACGTTATGCGTCAGCAACAGGGTTTTTGCCCCCATACGTGCTGAGGCCAGTGCTGCCTCGGTACCGGCATGACCGCCGCCGATGACGATCACTTCAAAACGGGAAGGGAAATCCACCACGCACCTCGTGCCTGCTTAAGTAGGTCATTCAGGAAATAGTTTGAGATCAGGTTTCTGGACCTGGTCGACAAGTATAGGGACTTCGCCCTTCCTAAAGAACCCTTTGCACAAAATTTAACCAGCTGTGGAGAACTCGAGGTTAAAAGAATAAAAAAGAGAGAAATTTATAAAACCTTTGTTTTTATGTTTATTCTTACTGAGCGGCCTTTCTGTGGATAGATTGCTAGAAGCCTTTATATTCAATGTGTACAGAGTTTCAAAACCCTGTGCTCATGTGCCAATGAGGCCCTTGGATAACCGGTGTAAGCCTGTGGATGAAAGGGGTGGTTATCCACAGAGGAGGTTATATCCAGTTTTGAAGCCCTGTTATCAACTGACCTTAGTGGCAGTTATTCACAGGGCTTAATCCATAGAAAATTCATAATCGGATGAATTCCGGGCACGAAAATACCGCTCGAACTGGAGAATCAGTCGGGCACTGAGGCTGATATTTAGAAAGAAGAAACAAAAACGGGCCACGAACGGGCCCGTTTGAATACATCGGCTGGTTACTTACCGATGCAGAAGCTGGAAAAGATCCGCCCCAGCAGATCATCGGAGCTGAAGGCCCCGGTGATTTCACCCAGAGAGTGCTGGGCTTGGCGCAGATCTTCGGCCAGAAGCTCACCAGCCCCCGCCAAAGTCAGCTGTGCGCGACCATGTTCCAGCGCCGCACTGGCGTGGCGCAAGGCTTCCAGATGCCGGCGGCGAGCACTGAAACTGCTTTCAGAGGTTTGCTCGTACCCCATGCAGGCCTTGAGATGGTCACGCAGTAGTTCCAGTCCTTCACCTGCAGATTTGGCGCTCAGGCTGATGGTCACGTGGCCGTCATCGCTGACTTCCAGGGCAATGGCCTCGCCCGTAAGATCAGCTTTATTACGAATCAGAGTGACCTTCGCCGGATCGGGGCGTACTTCAAGAAATTCCGGCCATAAGGCGAACGGGTCCAACGCTTCTGGCGCTGTCGCATCGACGACCAGCAACACGCGATCCGCTTCACCGATGGCCTTCAGTGCCCGCTCGACGCCGATCTTTTCTACCTGATCATCGGTGTCGCGCAGACCGGCAGTGTCCACAACATGCAACGGCATACCGTCGATGTGGATATGTTCGCGCAGGATATCCCGCGTGGTGCCGGCAATCTCGGTGACGATGGCGGCTTCCCGACCGGCCAAAGCATTCAACAGGCTGGATTTGCCGGCATTCGGACGACCGGCAATTACCACGGTCATGCCATCACGCAGCAAGGCACCCTGCCCGGCCTCGCGCAGTACTGTGGATAACTCATCGCGCACTTTATCGAGCATGCTCAATACATGGCCGTCGGCGAGGAAGTCGATTTCTTCTTCCGGGAAGTCGATCGCGGCTTCGACGTAGATGCGCAGACCGATCAGTTGTTCGGTCAGGTTATGCACACGTTGGGAAAACGCGCCCTGCAATGAACGCAGGGCATTGCGCGCAGCCTGTGCAGAACTGGCCTCGATCAAATCGGCAATCGCCTCGGCCTGGGCCAGGTCGAGTTTGTCATTGAGGAAGGCACGTTCACTGAATTCCCCCGGACGGGCCAAGCGACAGCCCAATTCCAGGCAACGCTTGAGCAGCATGTCCAGCACGATCGGGCCGCCGTGGCCCTGCAGTTCCAGCACGTCTTCGCCGGTGAACGAGTTTGGCCCCGGGAAATACAGCGCCAGACCTTCATCGAGCACTTGCTGGTCGTCACTGAAAAACGGCCCGTAATGGGCGTAACGCGGTTTCAGTTCACGGCCGCTGATGGCTTGCGCTGCAACACTGGCCAACGGCCCGGAAATACGGACGATGCCCACCCCGCCGCGACCTTGAGCGGTGGCGACGGCGGCAATGGTTTCACGAGGTGTGCTCATAAACCGGAATCCAGACAAAAGTGGCAGATAGCAAAACGCCCCACTAGGGGGCGTTTTGAGTGGTGTTATCCACAGTGCAAGTTACGCCTCGGCTTTTTTCGTCGCCGCTTCGATCTTACGCGTGATGTACCACTGTTGTGCAATCGACAGGCAGTTGTTCACAACCCAGTACAGCACCAGACCTGCTGGGAACCACAGGAAGAAGAAGGTGAAGATGATTGGCATCATTTTCATGACCTTCGCCTGCATCGGATCCGGCGGAGTCGGGTTCAGCTGCTGCTGGATGAACATGGTTGCGCCCATGATGATCGGCAGAATGAAGAACGGATCCTTGATCGACAGGTCAGTGATCCACAGCATGAACGGCGCCTGGCGCATTTCCACGCTTTCCAGCAGAACCCAGTACAGCGAAAGGAAAACCGGCATCTGCACGAGGATCGGCAAGCAGCCGCCCAGTGGATTGATCTTCTCTTTCTTGTACAGCTCCATCATGGCTTGCGACATTTTCTGCCGGTCATCGCCATGTTGCTCTTTCAGAGCAGCCAGTTTCGGCGCAACGGCACGCATGCGCGCCATCGATTTGTAGCTGGCAGCCGACAGAGGGAAGAAAAGACCCTTGATCAGCATGGTCAGGAAGATGATCGACCAGCCCCAGTTACCGACAATGGCGTGGATGTGTTGCAGCAGCCAGAAGATTGGCTGGGCAATGAACCACAGAATGCCGTAGTCGACAGTCAGTTCCAGACCTGGGGACAACTCTTTCAGCACAGCCTGGCTTTTCGGACCGGCGTACAGCACAGCGCTGGTTTCAACTTTGGCACCCGGAGCAGCGGTCAATGTAGGACCGGTGTAACCGATGATGTAGTTGCCTTTGCTGTCTTTACGGGTCTGGACGATGTTGTTTTCGCCCTTGGCCGGAATCCACGCGGTCACGAAGTAGTGTTGCAGCCAGGCTACCCAGCCACCGGTGACGGTTTCTTTGAGCTGTGCCTTGTCCATGTCCTTCATGGACACTTTCTTGTACGGCTCCGAACTTGTCCACAGGGCGGCGCCCAGGTAGGTCGCGGTGCCCGTCGCGGTGGTGGACGAAGGATCAGCGCTAGCATCGCGCTTCAACTGCGCGAACATCGCGCCATTCCAGGGCTGAGCGCTCTGGTTATCCACAATGTAGGAAACGGCTACGTCATACAGGCCGCGTTTCAGAGTGAAACGCTTGATGTAATTGACGCCGTCCTTGCTGAACTTCAGGTCGACGACCAGTTGGTCCTGACCGTCAGCCAGTTGATAAGTCTTCTTCTCCGAGGAGTAAACCGGACGACCGGCCGGGTTTGCATCCGGGCCGTTGGTGCCAATCAGACCGCTTTGTGCCAGATAAACACGTTCGCCACCGTTATCGAACAGCTGGAACGGTACATCAGGACGATCCTGACGACGTGGATACAAAGGCAAGGTCAGCTGCGCAACGTCGCCACCCTGTGGATCGATCGCGAGATCGAGCACGTCGGTTTTGATCTGGATCAGATCCTTGCTGGCGGCTACCGGAGTTTCGGCAGGTGCGCTGGTATCGCTAGCGGCGCGCGGAATATCGTCACTGGCGGCAGCATTATTGCCAGTGGCGGTGTCCGGCAAACCGGATGTAGTCGTACTGGAAGCAACATTCTGAGTCGGCAGGGCAGCCTGGCCATAGTCCTGGTTCCATTTAAGAACCATAACGTAGGACACGATTGCCAGGGCGACGATCAGGATCGTGCGTTTGATATCCATGATTACTCGGCCATCGAAGAAGAACGGGAGGTAGGGATAGGTGGAACCGGGTCATAACCACCGGGATTCCACGGATGACAGCGACCTAAACGACGAAAGGTCAGCCAGCCACCGCGCAGAAGGCCATGATTTTCGATGGCTTCATACGCGTAGCAGGAACAACTGGGGTAGAAACGACAGTGGCTGGCCATCAAAGGACTAATGGCATAGCGATAAAACTGGATCGGAACGAGGGCCAGTTTACGCATCTGGACTGTCTACCCCTACAGTTTCGGTTTTGACTTCTGGAACTGGCTTGCTGCGTGCCAGACGCTTCCAGAGCTTGCCGAAATGCTGAATCAATTCGGGGTTTTCTACATCGCCCAGACCTTTGCGCGCGACGATAACGATGTCCCAGCCGACCAGTGAATCCTGGTGCAGACGGAACGATTCGCGCATCAAACGTTTGAGACGATTGCGCTCAACGGAGAGCTTTACGCTCTTTTTCCCGATAACCAGCCCGAGACGGGGGTGATCAAGATCGTTGTTGCGTGCAAGGAGCAGGAGATTTTTCCCCGGAACCTTGCCGGTAGGGGAGTCAAAGACTGCCTTGAAATGCCGGGGAGTAAGCAGACGCTTTTCCCGACTGAAGTCCTGACTCACCTCCAGTACCGGATTATCAAACTGCCAGACGCGCACGACCTTTGGCGCGACGACGCGACAGGACTGCGCGGCCGTTCTTGGTAGCCATGCGAGCACGGAAACCGTGGGTACGAGCGCGTTTGATAGTGCTTGGTTGGAAAGTACGTTTCATGTCGTGTTACCTGGTTCGTCCACAACGGGCCGGAATGGCCCCCGTTTTAAGAGACCGGGGATTCTAGAGAAAGCATGCCTTCAGGTCAATTTCCAACCAACGTTTCCTTATAAATAGATCTCGAGGCTGTATCTGACTGAACGGCTGTCTGCCAAACATAAAAATAAAGAAGGGAATTATTTAAAGCTTTTCTGTAAAGCTTGTAAAAGCTAGGCCTGCCCTCTTCTGTGGATAAGTGGCATCACGCCTTATACAGCCTGATGTACAGAGAATGACAACTACAGTGGAAAACCGTGCTCAGCCTGTGCTGCGCTATCGGATAACCTGTGTGTGGAAAGGCGTGTTATCCACAGGCAGGTTATCCACCGAGTTCAACCCCCAGTTGTCCAGTGCCCTTAGAGGCGGTTATCCACAGAGCTTATTCACACACCGTTGGTCGCCTTTTTTCGATTTAACGCATTGATAAATCATGGTCACCGGGCAACCTGCATGTGGATAAGTGGACGGCTCGCCGCTACAATGGCCGCTTGTTTTTGCCTCACCGGCTTTCAACTTAGGGGATATCCGTGTCAGTGGAACTTTGGCAGCAGTGCGTGGAGCTTTTGCGCGAGGAGCTGCCTGCCCAACAATTCAACACCTGGATCCGTCCACTACAGGTCGAAGCCGAAGGCGACGAGTTGCGCGTCTACGCACCGAACCGTTTTGTGCTGGACTGGGTCAACGAAAAGTACCTGGGCCGTGTCCTTGAACTGCTGGATGAGCATGGCAACGGCATGGCGCCGGCGCTCTCCTTATTAATAGGCAGCAAACGCAGTTCGGCTCCGCGTGCGGCGCCGAATGCTCCGCTCGCCGCCGCGCAGGTTTCCCAGGCCCAGGCAAATGCCGCGCCTGTCAGCACGCCGGCACCCACGCAGACGCCTGCGCCGGCGGCCAAGCGCTCGACGCAGAAAAGCCCGGAAGTCAGCGATGAACCGTCTCGCGACAGTTTCGATCCGATGTCCGGTGCCGCTTCGCAGCAAGCCCCGGTTCGCGCCGAACAACGCACCGTGCAGGTCGAGGGTGCGCTCAAGCACACCAGTTACCTGAACCGCACCTTCACCTTCGAAAACTTCGTTGAAGGTAAATCCAACCAGCTTGCCCGCGCAGCGGCATGGCAAGTAGCGGACAACCCCAAGCACGGCTACAACCCACTGTTCCTTTATGGTGGCGTCGGCCTGGGTAAAACCCACTTGATGCACGCGGTGGGTAACCATCTATTAAAGAAGAACCCGAATGCCAAGGTCGTGTACCTGCATTCCGAGCGCTTCGTGGCGGACATGGTCAAGGCGCTGCAACTGAACGCGATCAACGAGTTCAAGCGTTTCTATCGTTCGGTGGATGCTTTGCTCATCGACGATATTCAGTTCTTCGCCCGTAAAGAGCGCTCGCAGGAAGAGTTCTTCCACACCTTCAACGCCCTGCTTGAAGGTGGCCAGCAGGTCATTCTCACCAGTGACCGCTATCCGAAAGAAATCGAAGGCCTTGAAGAACGCCTCAAATCCCGCTTCGGCTGGGGCCTGACGGTTGCCGTCGAGCCGCCTGAACTGGAAACCCGCGTGGCGATCTTGATGAAGAAGGCCGATCAGGCCAAAGTCGAGTTGCCGCATGACGCCGCGTTCTTCATTGCCCAGCGCATTCGCTCCAACGTCCGTGAACTGGAAGGCGCGCTGAAACGCGTGATCGCCCATTCGCACTTCATGGGCCGCGACATCACCATCGAGCTGATTCGCGAATCCTTGAAAGACCTGTTGGCGCTGCAGGACAAACTGGTCTCTGTGGATAACATTCAGCGCACCGTCGCCGAGTACTACAAGATCAAGATCTCGGATCTGCTGTCCAAGCGCCGTTCGCGCTCGGTGGCTCGTCCGCGTCAGGTGGCCATGGCCTTGTCCAAGGAGCTGACCAACCACAGCCTGCCGGAAATCGGCGATGTGTTTGGCGGCCGCGACCACACGACCGTGTTGCACGCCTGCCGCAAGATCAACGAACTTAAGGAATCCGACGCGGACATCCGCGAGGACTACAAGAACCTGCTGCGTACACTGACCACTTGATGAACACCAGCGCAGCTTATTAAGGCAAGGGACTAGACCATGCATTTCACCATTCAACGCGAAGCCCTGTTGAAACCCCTGCAACTGGTCGCAGGCGTCGTCGAGCGCCGACAGACCTTGCCGGTACTCTCCAACGTGCTGCTGGTTGTCGAAGGCCAGCAACTGTCGCTGACCGGTACCGACCTCGAAGTCGAACTGGTCGGTCGTGTGCAACTTGAAGAGCCGGCTGAAACAGGGTCCATCACCGTGCCTGCGCGCAAGCTGATGGATATCTGCAAAAGCCTGCCCAACGACGCGCTGATCGACATCAAGGTCGACGAGCAGAAGCTCGTAGTGAAGGCTGGGCGTAGCCGCTTCACCCTGTCGACTCTGCCAGCCAACGATTTTCCGACCGTTGAAGAAGGTCCGGGCTCGCTGACTTGCAGCCTTGAGCAAAGCAAGCTGCGTCGCCTGATCGAACGCACCAGCTTCGCCATGGCTCAGCAGGACGTGCGTTATTACCTCAACGGCATGCTGCTGGAAGTGTCCGAAGGCATCATCCGCGCCGTGGCCACCGACGGCCACCGTCTGGCCATGTGCTCGATGAAAGCCGATATCGGCCAGCCGGATCGCCATCAGGTGATCGTGCCGCGCAAGGGTATCCTTGAACTGGCCCGCCTGCTCACCGAGCCGGATGGCAACGTCAGCATCGTGTTGGGTCAGCACCACATCCGTGCGACCACTGGCGAGTTCACCTTCACCTCGAAACTGGTCGACGGCAAGTTCCCGGACTACGAGCGTGTTCTGCCGAAGGGCGGCGACAAACTGGTGCTGGGCGATCGTCAGGCCTTGCGTGAAGCGTTCAGCCGTACCGCGATTCTGTCCAACGAGAAGTACCGCGGTATCCGTCTGCAGCTGGCTAGCGGTCAGCTGAAGATCCAGGCCAATAACCCGGAGCAGGAAGAGGCGGAAGAGGAAGTGGGCGTTGAATACAACGGCGGCTCCCTGGAGATCGGCTTCAACGTGAGCTACTTGCTCGACGTGCTGGGCGTGATGACCACCGAGCAGGTTCGTCTGATCCTGTCCGACTCCAACAGCAGTGCGCTGGTGCAAGAGTCCGACAACGACGATTCGGCTTACGTTGTCATGCCGATGCGTCTGTAATCAGCTGACTCTGGATGTCCTTAAGTCGTGTTTCGGTCACCGCGGTGCGTAATCTGCACCCGGTGACCTTCTCCCCCTCCCCCCGCATCAACATTCTTTACGGCGCCAACGGTAGCGGCAAAACCAGTGTTCTGGAAGCCATTCATCTGCTGGGGCTTGCCCGTTCGTTTCGCAGCACGCGGCTATTACCCGTCATTCAGTACGAACAGCTCGCCTGTACCGTTTTTGGTCAGGTTGAACTGGCTGAAGGCGGACACAGTGCGCTGGGGATTTCCCGAGACCGTCAGGGCGAGTTCCAGATCCGCATCGACGGCCAGAACGCCCGCAGTGCTGCGCAGCTCGCGGAGATCCTGCCCCTGCAGTTGATTAACCCGGACAGCTTCCGCCTGCTTGAAGGTGCGCCGAAGATTCGTCGTCAGTTTCTCGATTGGGGCGTGTTCCACGTCGAGCCGCGCTTCATGGCCACTTGGCAGCGTTTGCAGAAGGCCTTGCGCCAGAGAAACTCCTGGCTGCGGCATGGTACACTTGACGCCGTTTCGCAAGCGGTTTGGGACAGGGAACTGTGCCAGGCCAGCGCTGAAATCGATGAATACCGCCGCGCTTACATCAAAGCCTTGAAACCAGTCTTTGAACAAACCTTGAGCGAACTGGTTGAGCTCGAAGGTTTGACGCTCAGCTATTACCGAGGCTGGGACAAAGACCGGGAATTGAGCGCCGTACTGGCCGGTTCCGTGCAACGGGACCAGCAAATGGGCCATACCCAGGCCGGACCGCAACGAGCTGATTTGCGTCTTAGATTGGGCGCACACAACGCCGCGGACATTTTGTCCCGGGGTCAGCAGAAGTTGGTGGTCTGTGCATTACGGATTGCTCAAGGGCACCTGGTCAGCCAGGCCCGCCGCGGTCAGTGTATTTATCTGGTGGATGACTTGCCGTCCGAGTTGGACGAGGGCCACCGTCGCGCGCTGTGCCGCTTGTTGGAAGACTTACGCTGCCAGGTGTTCATCACCTGTGTAGATCACGAATTATTGAGGGAAGGCTGGCAGACGGAAACGCCAGTCGCTCTGTTCCACGTGGAACAGGGCCGTATCACCCAGACCCACGACCATCGGGAGTGAAGGCATTGAGCGAAGAAAATACGTACGACTCAACGAGCATTAAAGTGCTGAAAGGCCTGGATGCCGTACGCAAACGTCCCGGTATGTACATTGGTGACACCGACGATGGCAGCGGTCTGCACCACATGGTGTTCGAGGTGGTCGACAACTCGATCGACGAAGCCCTTGCTGGCCACTGCGACGACATCAGCATCATCATCCACCCGGATGAGTCCATCACCGTTAAAGACAACGGCCGTGGCATCCCGGTAGACGTGCACAAAGAGGAAGGCGTTTCCGCCGCCGAGGTCATCATGACCGTCCTCCACGCTGGCGGTAAGTTCGACGATAACTCCTACAAAGTATCCGGCGGTCTGCACGGTGTAGGTGTGTCGGTAGTGAACGCTCTTTCCGAAGAGCTGGTACTGACCGTTCGCCGCAGCGGCAAGATCTGGGAACAGACCTACGTCCACGGCGTACCTCAGGCGCCGATGGCCATCGTTGGCGATAGCGAAACCACCGGTACCCAGATCCACTTCAAGGCTTCCAGCGAAACCTTCAAGAATATTCACTTCAGCTGGGACATCCTGGCCAAGCGCATTCGTGAACTGTCCTTCCTCAACTCCGGTGTCGGCATCGTCCTCAAGGATGAGCGCAGCGGCAAGGAAGAGCTGTTCAAGTACGAAGGCGGCCTGCGTGCGTTCGTTGAATACCTGAACACCAACAAGACTGCGGTCAACCAGGTGTTCCACTTCAACATCCAGCGTGAAGACGGCATCGGCGTGGAAATCGCCCTGCAATGGAACGACAGCTTCAACGAGAACCTGTTGTGCTTCACCAACAACATTCCGCAGCGTGACGGTGGCACCCACCTGGTGGGCTTCCGTTCCGCTCTGACGCGTAACCTGAACAACTACATCGAGCAGGAAGGTCTGGCGAAGAAGCACAAAGTCGCCACCACCGGTGACGATGCCCGTGAAGGCCTGACCGCGATCATTTCGGTGAAAGTACCGGATCCGAAGTTCAGCTCGCAGACCAAAGACAAGCTGGTGTCTTCCGAAGTGAAGACTGCGGTCGAGCAGGAGATGGGCAAGTACTTCTCCGACTTCCTCCTGGAAAACCCGAACGAAGCCAAGCTGGTCGTCGGCAAGATGATCGACGCTGCCCGTGCCCGTGAAGCGGCGCGTAAAGCCCGTGAGATGACCCGCCGCAAAGGCGCGCTGGACATCGCCGGCCTGCCGGGCAAGCTCGCTGACTGCCAGGAAAAAGACCCGGCACTGTCCGAACTGTATCTCGTGGAAGGTGACTCCGCGGGCGGCTCTGCCAAGCAGGGACGTAACCGCAAGACCCAGGCAATCCTGCCGTTGAAGGGCAAGATCCTCAACGTCGAGAAAGCACGCTTCGACAAGATGATCTCTTCCCAGGAAGTGGGCACCTTGATCACCGCGCTGGGCTGCGGTATCGGTCGCGAAGAGTACAACATCGACAAGTTGCGCTATCACAACATCATCATCATGACCGATGCTGACGTCGACGGTTCGCACATCCGTACCCTGCTGCTGACCTTCTTCTTCCGTCAGTTGCCTGAGCTGATCGAGCGCGGCTACATCTACATCGCCCAGCCGCCGCTGTACAAGGTCAAGAAAGGCAAGCAAGAGCAATACATCAAAGACGACGACGCCATGGAAGAGTACATGACGCAGTCGGCCCTGGAGGATGCGAGCCTGCACCTGAACGAAGAAGCCCCGGGTATTTCCGGTGAAGCGCTTGAGCGTCTGGTGAACGACTTCCGCATGGTGATGAAGACCCTCAAGCGTCTGTCGCGCCTGTACCCGCAGGAGCTGACCGAGCACTTCATCTACCTGCCAGCCGTGAGTCTGGAAATGCTTGGCGATCACGCCAAGATGCAGGACTGGCTGGCCCAGTACGAAGTCCGTCTGCGCACCGTCGAGAAGTCGGGTCTGGTCTACAAGGCCAGCCTGCGTGAAGACCGTGAACGTGGTGTGTGGCTGCCAGAGGTCGAACTGATCTCCCACGGCTTGTCGAACTACGTCACCTTCAACCGCGACTTCTTCGGCAGCAACGACTACAAAACCGTCGTCACCCTCGGCGCTCAACTGAGCACCCTGCTCGACGAAGGCGCGTACATCCAGCGAGGCGAACGCAAGAAAGCGGTCACCGAGTTCAAGGAAGCCCTGGACTGGCTGATGGCCGAAAGCACCAAGCGCCACACCATTCAGCGATACAAAGGTCTGGGCGAAATGAACCCGGATCAGCTGTGGGAAACCACCATGGACCCAAGCGTGCGCCGCATGCTGAAGGTCACCATCGAAGACGCCATTGGCGCAGACCAGATCTTCAACACCCTGATGGGTGATGCGGTCGAACCTCGCCGTGACTTCATCGAGAGCAATGCGCTGGCGGTGTCCAACCTGGATTTCTGATCCCGGTTTGCACCAAACAAAAAGGCCAACGCATTGCGTTGGCCTTTTTATTGTCTGCGATCTTTGATTTTTATTCTGGCGCCGCCGCCACACTCTCCAACCGATACCCATACCCATAAATCGTCAGCAACTGCCAACCCCGATCCGCCGTCAGCCCCAGCTTGTTACGCAGCCGATAGATATGCGTATCCAATGGTCGCGACGACGCCATCTCCTCATGCGGCCAGAACCGTTCGTACAGATATTCGCGCGACAACGGCCGGCCCAGATTGCTGAACAGGCAGCGGGCAAGTCGATACTCACGCTCTGTCATAACGATGGGCTTGCCCTCGCGGGTGACGGTCAGTTCTGCATCATCAAACGTCAGGTCATTGAAGCTCAGCACTTCGGTCGCGGCGCTGCGTGGCTGGCTATGGCGACGTAGTACTGCGGCGACGCGGGCTTTCAGTTCATTGGGGCGGAACGGTTTACTCACATAATCGTCGGCGCCAGCGTTCAAGGCCTGGACGATATCGCTCTCGCCATCACGGCTGGTCAGCATGATCGCCGCCGGCGGTGCTTCCATGTGTTCGCGGGTCCAGCGCAGCAGGGCCAGGCCGGTCAGGTCGGGCAGTTGCCAGTCGAGGATCAGCAGGTCGAAGGTTTCCCGGCGCAACTGGCGCAGCAAGTCTTCGCCACGCTCAAAGCTGTGCAGCGACCACGGCTGATCGCCGGCGTCGGCCATTTGCTGCAGGGTTTGCTCGACCCGGCGCAGCTCGGCGGGTTCGTCGTCCAATATCGCAACGCGCATTCGCGGTAGTTCCTTGTTGCTTGGGCAGTTGGGCGATAACCATAGTCGCTCGGCCAGTGCCGTGAAAGTAAGCGGTCCGCCATTGGTCGACGTCCGCTATGATTCTTCAGGTCTACGTCTCAGACCTGTGACCCATGAAACCATTCACCCTGCCCTGCCCTTTTTCCCCATGAACAAACATCGTCGGCGCGAAAGCCGTGAGCCGAGCCAGGTGCAGCGACTGTTTCGACAGTTGGTGCGCGAGTGGTTGTGGATAAGTCTAGTGCTGTTGCCGCTGACTGCGCTGTTGTCGTATCGCGCGCAGTTCAACTTGCACGATGTGTCGCCCATGACCGGGGCGCTGTTATCGGTAGGGTTGGTGGCCTGTGTACTCGGGTTGTTGCTGTGGCGACCACGATGGGCACTTTGGTTAACGCTGATCGGCATGGCGTGCGCGCTTCTGATCAGTGCCGGACTGGCGGAAATGCGCCGCTGGTGGTCGCCGACACCGGCCGTGCTGGGGATGTTGTTCGGCTATTTGATCTGGAACTGGCGGCGTCTCAGTGTGGTGCTGACATATTTCGGCTGGGAGCTGGCGCGGCTGGACAGCGAGCCGAAAGTGTTTCCCGAACGGCGTCGCGCGCAATTCACCGGGGCTGATCGCTTGCAGGGCCAGATCATGGCACTGGAACAGGCCATGAGTCGCACCCGTGATACCCGGCGCTTTATTGCCGACGGTCTGGAATACTTACCCGTCGCCACACTGATCAGCGATCCCAAAGGCCAGATCCTGCTGGGCAATCGCAAGGCTCGCCAGCTATTCGATCACAACCTGGTGGGGGATGATGTCCTCGAGCAACTGGCGCGCCTCGGTTACCCGGAGTTGTCCACAGAGCCGCGCCCGTCATTGTCGGCCATTCCGCTGTTGGAGTTTCGCGATCACAAGGAGCGCAGCCTGCGTCTGGAGCGTGCCGCCCTGCTCCCGGTGGACGGAGACACGCCGATTGGTTGGCTGCTCAGCCTCACTGATCTCAGTGCCGAACGTGCTGCCGAGGAACAACGTGGAGTGTTGCTGCGCTTTCTTTCCCACGATCTGCGTGCCCCGCATTCGGCCATCCTTGCCCTGCTTGACGTTCACCGCCATCAGGCCGGGGCAGATTCGCCGTTGTTCGAACAGATTGAGCGGCAAGTGCGTCGCGCACTGGATCTGACCGACGGTTTCGTCCTGCTGGCGCGAGCCGAGTCCGAGGCCTATCAGTTCCAGCCCAGCCTGTTCGCGATGTTGGTGCTGGACGTACTGGATCAGGCATTGCCCATCGCCCAACAGAAACGCATCGAACTGCTGCATGACATGGATGAGCCATCCCAGGAGCGGCTGATCATGGCTGATCAGGGATTACTGACGCGTGCGTTGTTCAACCTGCTGGAGAATGCGATCAAGTACAGCCCGGCAGACACGACGATTCAACTGCGGGTCAGTTGTCACGAAGAGTGGCTACGTTGCGAACTGACCGACCAGGGCAAAGGCATCGCCGAACATGAGTTGCCTGATCTGTTCAGCCAGTACCGACGCTTTTCCTCGGCACAAGGGATCGACGGGGTGGGCCTTGGCTTGTCGATGGTCAAAGCGGTGGTCGATCACCATGGCGGCAAAATCGAATGCCTGAGCGTGGTCGATCAAGGCACCACATTTTTGCTCGAGTTACCGCTGATCCCCGAGTGAAAAGGCACAAAAAAACCGGCTATATGAGCCGGTTTTTTTACATCCGAAAAAAAACTTATGCACCTTTTACGGTGTTTTATTAGCTTGAGAAATATATAAGTAAATCAATAAGTTAATTTAAATATTCAGGCTTTTTCAACAAAACCGTACACAGGTTATCCACAAAATCTCAGACAGCGATCTGATCGCTTGCTGCCGGTGCTTGTGGGGCTGGTGGCAGTGAACCCATTTCCCGTTGGGTCTTCTCGTTCCAGGCTTGCACGCGATCGTTCAGCTCGGCGATGGCACGAGGGCCAGTGCCTTCAGCGTACATCGGCTCGCCGATGACCACGGTGATCACGCCAGACTTCTTGCCCCAGCCGATTTTCGGCCAGAATTTGCCGGCATTGTGTGCAATCGGCAGTACCGGAAGCGTCGCATTTACCGCCAATGCGCTGCCACTGCGGGAGAATTTGCCGACAGTGCCATAAGGAACGCGAGTACCTTCCGGAAAGATCAGCACCCAAACGTTGTCCTTGAGCAGCTCATCACCTTTGGCGGCGACTTGTTTCAGCGCCGCTTTCGGGTTGTCGCGATCAATCGCGATCGGCCGCAGCATGGCCATGGCCCAGCCGAAGAACGGTACGTAAAGCAATTCGCGCTTGAGCACCTGGCTCAACGGCGAGAAATAGGCAGAGAGAAAGAACGTCTCCCAAGTGCTCTGGTGGTTCGACTGAATCACACAGGGACGGTCAGGCACGTTTTGCGCGCCTTTGACTTCGTAACGGATACCGAGAAACACCTTGGTCAACCACAAGGCGCAACGGCACCAGTACACGTTGATAAAACGATAACGCGCCTTGAATGGCAAAAACGGCGCGATAAAAAAACTCAAGGTGCACCACAGCAGGGAGGTGGTGCCCAGCAGCAGGTAAAAGAGAAAAATTCTGATGGCCCGCAGTATCGACATAGTGACGTTTACCGTTACGGGGCAATGCCCGAGTGTTCAAGCGCACTCCCGATCAATCCCTGGTCAGGAATTTCAGAAGTACCCTAGTTGTGGATAAGTTCTGCGGCAATCGCCGCCAGATCGTCAAAAATCAGAGTGCCAACCGGCAGGGTTTTGCCCTGAGTCTTTGCGCCTTTTCCGGTCTTTACCAAAACTGGCTGTGAATCGACGGCTTTGGCAGCCTCCAGGTCACCAAGGCTGTCGCCAACGAACCAGACATTGGCCAGCGTCACGTTGTAATGCGCCGCAATGGTTTTCAACATCCCCGGTTTCGGCTTGCGGCAATCGCAACCTTCGTCCGGCCCATGCGGGCAATACACGATCAAACCGACTTCACCGCCCTGCTCCGCTACAAGCGTACGCAGACGCGCATGCATGGCGTCGAGGATGGCGAGGTCGTAGTAACCGCGAGCAATGCCCGACTGGTTGGTGGCCACCGCCACCGTCCAGCCGGCCTTGCTCAACTGCGCAATCGCCTCGATCGAGCCGGGCAGTGGAATCCACTCCTCCACCGACTTGATGTAAGCGTCGGAGTCGTAATTGATCACTCCGTCCCGATCGAGAATCAGCAGTTTCAACAGCAATCCCTCAACCCAGCAGCGAGATGTCGGCAACACCGAGGAACAAGCCACGCAGACGCGCCAGCAGCGCGTAACGGTTGGCCCGGACCTTGGCGTCTTCGGCATTGACCATGACGGCGTCGAAGAACGCGTCCACCGGCTCGCGCAGGGCAGCCAGACGTGCCAGCGATTCGTTGTACTGACGCGCGGCGGCCATTGGCTGCACCGCTTGATCCGCTTGCTGGATCGCCGAGTACAGCGAGAACTCGTTGGCATTGTCGAAATACTTGGCTTCGACCACGGTCGGCACCGAGCCTTCGACTTTGCTCAACAGGTTCGACACACGCTTGTTCACCGCCGCCAGCGCTGCCGCTTCCGGCAGTTTGCGGAAAGCTTGCACCGCTTGCACACGCTGGTCGAAGTCGAGCGCCGAACCCGGCTTCAGGGCACGTACCGACAGGTAGGTGGCGACATCGACGCCTTCGTCTTCGTAACGCGCACGCAGACGGTCGAAGATGAACTCCAGCACGGCTTCGTTGAGGCCGGCAGCCTTGACCTTGGCACCGAACGCAGTCACGGCGAAAGCCACGGCGTCGTTCAGGTCCAGGTCGAGTTTTTTCTCGATCAGGATACGCAGCACACCCAGTGCTGCACGACGCAGGGCATATGGGTCTTTGCTGCCGGTTGGCAGCATGCCGATACCGAAAATACCGACCAGGGTGTCGAGCTTGTCAGCGATCGCGACGGCTGCACCGGTCAGGGTCGCCGGCAGTTCAGCACCGGCACCGCGTGGCATGTACTGCTCGTTGAGCGCCAGCGCGACGTCTTCCGGCTCGCCGTCATTCAGTGCGTAGTAATAGCCGGCGACGCCTTGCATCTCCGGGAACTCGCCGACCATTTCGGTGGCCAGGTCGCACTTCGACAGCAGGCCAGCGCGAGCCGCCCACGAGGCGTTGCCACCAATGCGCGCGGCGATGTACGCAGCCAGTTTCGATACGCGCTCGGCCTTGTCGTAGACGCTGCCGAGTTTTTCCTGGAACACCACGTTCTTCAGGCGATCATTGAAGGCTTCGAGCTTCTGCTTCTTGTCTTGCTTGAAGAAGAACTCGGCGTCGGTCAGACGTGGGCGAACCACTTTCTCGTTACCGGCGATGATCTGCTGCGGGTCTTTGCTTTCGATGTTGGCCACAGTGATGAAACGTGGCAGCAACTTGCCGTCGGCATCCAGCAGGCAGAAGTACTTCTGGTTGTCCTGCATGGTAGTGATCAGGGCTTCTTGCGGCACGTCTAGGAAGCGTTCCTCGAACGAGCACACCAGCGGCACCGGCCATTCAACCAGCGCGGTCACTTCGTCGAGCAGTGCCGGCGGAACGATTGCCGTGCCTTCCTGACGGGTCGCCAGTTCTTCGGTGCGCTTGCTGATGATTTCGCGACGCTCGTTGGCGTCGGCCAATACATAAGCGGCACGCAGGTCAGCGAGATAGCTCGACGGCGAACCGATGCGCACGCTTTCCGGATGATGGAAACGGTGACCACGGGAATCACGGCCAGCCTTTTGCGCGAGGATGGTGCAGTCGATGACCTGGTCACCGAGCAGCATCACCAGCCATTGGGTCGGACGCACGAACTCTTCCTTGCGCGCACCCCAACGCATGCGTTTCGGGATCGGCAGGTCGTTCAGCGAATCTTCGACGATGGTCGGCAGCAGGCTCGCGGTCGGCTTGCCGGCGATGCTCTGGCTGTAACGCAGTTTCGGGCCGCTCTGATCGATTTCGCTCAGATCGACGCCGCACTTCTTGGCGAAGCCCAGGGCTGCCTGAGTCGGATTGCCTTCTGCGTCGAACGCGGCCTGACGCGGCGGGCCGTCGAGGTTGATGCTGCGATCCGGTTGCTGGGTCGCCAGCGCGGTGATCAATACAGCCAGACGACGTGGTGCGGCGTAGACAGTTTTGCTTTCGTAGCTCAGGCCAGCGGCTTGCAGGCCCTTGTCGATACCGGCGAGGAACGCTTCAGCCAAGGTGTTCAGGGCTTTCGGTGGCAGTTCTTCGGTGCCCAGTTCAACCAGAAAATCTTGCGCACTCATTGTGCAGCCTCCAGCTTGGCCAGTACTTCGTCACGCAGATCCGGGGTCGCCATCGGGAAGCCCAGCTTGGCGCGTGCCAGCAGGTAGGCTTGCGCAACGGAACGCGCCAGGGTGCGTACGCGCAGAATGTATTGCTGACGCGCGGTCACCGAGATTGCCCGGCGCGCATCCAGCAGGTTGAAGGTGTGCGAAGCCTTCAGGACCATTTCGTAGCTCGGCAACGGCAGCGGCTGGTCGAGTTCGATCAGGCGCTTGGCTTCGCTTTCATAGAAGTCGAAGAGTTCGAACAGTTTGTCGACGTTGGCGTGTTCGAAGTTGTAGGTGGACTGCTCCACTTCGTTCTGGTGGAACACGTCGCCGTAGGTCACTTTGCCGAACGGGCCGTCAGCCCAGACCAGGTCGTAGACCGAGTCCACGCCTTGCAGGTACATGGCCAGACGCTCGAGACCGTAGGTGATCTCACCGGTGACCGGGTAGCACTCGATGCCGCCGGCTTGCTGGAAATAAGTGAACTGAGTCACTTCCATGCCGTTGAGCCAGACTTCCCAGCCCAGACCCCAGGCGCCGAGGGTTGGCGATTCCCAGTTGTCTTCGACGAAGCGAATGTCGTGGACCAGCGGGTCCAGGCCAACATGCTTGAGCGAGCCCAGGTACAGTTCCTGGAAGTTGTCCGGGTTCGGCTTGAGCACGACCTGGAACTGATAGTAGTGCTGCAGACGGTTCGGGTTTTCGCCGTAACGGCCGTCAGTCGGACGGCGGCTTGGCTGCACGTAGGCGGCGTTCCAGGTTTCCGGGCCGATGGCGCGGAGGAAGGTCGCGGTGTGGAAAGTGCCGGCGCCTACTTCCATATCGTAGGGCTGAAGTACCACGCAACCTTGCTCGGCCCAGTATTGCTGGAGCGCGAGGATCAAGTCTTGGAAGGTACGCACGGCTGGCGTAGGCTGGCTCACGAAATTCACCTGTTTCTTGGGCTGCGATTTAAAGAGCGGGAGTATACCCGATTCATTGCTGCGCACGCCCCCTGGAGCCTTATGCCACGCTGCTTTTGGTGTACCGAAGATCCGCTGTACATGGCTTATCACGACCAGGAGTGGGGCACGCCGCTACGCGATGCGCAGGGTTTGTTCGAGTTGCTTTTGCTCGAAGGGTTCCAGGCCGGGCTGTCCTGGATCACTGTGCTACGTAAGCGCGAGCGTTACCGCGAGGTGCTGTTCGGCTTCGACGTACAGCGCGTGGCGCAGATGAGCGACGCCGAAATCGACGAATTGATGCTCGACCCCGGTATCATCCGCAACCGCCTCAAACTCAACGCCGCCCGCCGTAATGCCCAAGCCTGGCTGGCGCTGGAGGACCCGGTGGCGTTTCTCTGGTCGTTTGTCGGCGACCAACCGGTCATCAATCATTTCAAGGATCGCAGCGAAGTTCCGGCGATCACCCCCGAAGCGTTGGCGATGAGCAAAGGCCTGAAAAAGGCCGGGTTCACGTTCGTCGGCCCGACCATTTGCTACGCACTGATGCAGGCCTCGGGCATGGTCATGGACCACACCCAGGACTGCGACCGCTACGCGCAGCTCGCCAACGGCGGTTAGAATGGCCGCCTCGCGCACCGCACAAGATCAGGAGTGACCTGTGGAAAAGTTTAAAGGCGCCTTGCTGGTAGGCGCTCTGCGGCTGTTTGCCTTGCTGCCATGGCGGGCCGTGCAGGCCGTCGGTTCGGCAATCGGCTGGATCATGTGGAAAACCCCCAACCGCTCCCGCGACGTGGTGCGGATCAACCTTGCGAAATGTTTTCCACAGATGGACCCGGCCGAACGTGAGCGTCTGGTCGGGCAGAGCCTGAAAGACATCGGCAAGTCGCTGACCGAAAGCGCCTGCGCGTGGATCTGGCCGGCACAGCGTTCCATTGATCTGGTGCGCGAAGTCGAAGGCCTCGACATCCTCAAGGATGCACTGGCTTCAGGCAAAGGCGTGGTCGGCATCACCAGCCACCTGGGCAACTGGGAAGTGCTCAACCACTTCTATTGCAGCCAGTGCAAACCGATCATTTTCTACCGTCCACCGAAACTCAAGGCTGTGGATGAGTTACTGCGCAAGCAGCGCGTGCAACTGGGCAACAAAGTCGCCGCGTCGACCAAAGAAGGCATCCTCAGCGTCATCAAGGAAGTGCGCAAAGGTGGTGCAGTGGGCATTCCTGCCGACCCGGAACCGGCCGAATCCGCCGGGATCTTTGTGCCGTTCTTCGCCACTCAGGCGCTGACCAGCAAATTCGTGCCGAACATGTTGGCCGGTGGCAAAGCGGTTGGCGTGTTTCTGCATGCGCTGCGCCTGCCCGACGGTTCTGGCTACAAAGTGATCCTCGAAGCCGCGCCAGAAGCCATGTACAGCACTGACACCGCCGAATCCTGCGCAGCGATGAGTAAAGTCGTCGAGCGTTATGTCGCGGCGTATCCGAGCCAGTACATGTGGAGCATGAAGCGCTTCAAGAAGCGTCCGCCAGGCGAAGAACGCTGGTATTGAGCTGATTGGCATGATCTGTGGATAACTTCTCTGCTGAGGTTATCCACAACCGTTCATCAAAGGGCGCAACAAGATGTCCGAACAACGCAAATCCTTCCGCATCAAGATCACCCACGACAGCTTCGGCGAATGCCTTGGGCAGACGCGCAACCTGTCGCCTACCGGGGTGTTTGTGCAGCATCCGGTTCTGGCTTCTTTGCCCAAGGGCGCAGTGGTTTACGGTCAGGTGCAGGGGCTACCCACAAGCGCGCCGCGGGTGCGGATGGAAGTGGTGACGGTGGATGCCGACGGTATCGGTCTCCGCTACCTTTGACTTATTGCGCCTGACGATCGAGCTTCTTCAGAAACACCGACATTTCCTTCTCGGCCTGCTTGTCGCCATGGGCGCGGGCCGCTTCCAGACCCTGTTCCCACACCTGCCGTGCGGCGGCGTGCTCGCCCAGCGCCAGATGCGCCTTGCCCAACAGCTTCCAGGCTGCCGAGTACTTCGCATCGAAGCCGACACAGCGCTGGAAGTGCTCGGCGGCTTTGGCGTTTTCCCCAAGATCCAGATAGCCCTTGCCCAGGCCGAAGCGCAGCAGCGAGTTATCCACACCCTTGGCGAGCATTTTTTCCAGGGATTCGAGCATCGGTGGGTTCCTTTTCTAGTGCGTCAGAAAGATCTGCGGTACCGCCATCGCTGGCAAGCCAGCTCCCACAAGGATCTCGGGTGCACATCACATTTGTGAACAACCGAAAAACCTGTGGGAGCTGGCTTGCCAGCGATGGGGCCAATGAAGGCACCGCTCATTCAGGATCAGAAGAAGCTCAACCCCACATGAAACAGCTTCTCCACATCGCGAATATGCTTTTTATCCACAAGGAACAGAATCACATGGTCGCCCGCTTCGATCACGGTGTCATCGTGGGCGATGATCACTTGTTCGTTGCGGATCACCGCGCCGATGGTGGTGCCGGGCGGCAGGCCGATCTTCTCGATCGGTTTGCCGATCACCTTGCTCGACTTCGCATCACCGTGGGCAATCGCCTCGATCGCTTCTGCGGCACCGCGACGCAATGAGTGCACGCTGACGATATCGCCACGGCGCACGTGCGCCAGCAGGGTGCCGATGGTCGCCAGTTGCGGGCTGATGGCAATGTCGATATCGCCGCCCTGAATCAGATCGACGTAGGCGGGGTTGTTGATGATCGTCATGACCTTCTTCGCCCCCAGCCGTTTGGCCAGCAGCGACGACATGATGTTGGCTTCGTCGTCGTTGGTCAGGGCGAGGAAGATGTCGGCGTCGGCAATGTTCTCTTCCAGCAGCAAATCCCGGTCCGAAGCGCTGCCCTGCAACACCACGGTGCTGTCGAGCGTATCGGAGAGATAACGGCAGCGCGCCGGGCTCATCTCGATGATCTTCACCTGATAACGGCTTTCGATGGCCTCGGCCAGACGTTCACCGATTTGCCCGCCGCCAGCGATAACGATGCGTTTGTAGGTTTCGTCGAGGCGGCGCATTTCGCTCATCACCGCGCGAATATTCTCACGGGCGGCGATGAAAAAGACTTCGTCATCGGCCTCGATCACCGTATCGCCCTGGGGCAGGATCGGTCGGTCACGGCGGAAAATCGCTGCCACACGAGTTTCGACATTCGGCATGTGTTCACGCAACTGGCGCAGTTGCTGACCCACCAGCGGCCCGCCGTAATAGGCGCGCACCGCTACCAGTTGCGCCGCGCCTTCGGCGAAGTCGATCACCTGCAAGGCGCCCGGATGCTGGATCAGGCGCTTGATGTAGTTGGTCACCACTTGCTCGGGGCTGATCAGCACGTCGACCGGAATCGCTTCGTTCTGGAACAGTTGCTCTTCGCGATTCAGATAAGACGCTTCGCGCACCCGGGCGATCTTGGTCGGCGTGTGGAATAGCGTGTGGGCGACCTGGCAGGCGACCATGTTGGTTTCGTCGCTGTTGGTCACCGCCACCAGCATGTCAGCGTCGTCGGCGCCGGCCTGACGCAGCACCGACGGCAGCGAGCCCCGGCCCTGCACGGTGCGGATGTCGAGGCGGTCGCCGAGGTCGCGCAGGCGCTCACCGTCGGTGTCGACTACCGTAATATCGTTGGCCTCGCTGGCCAGATGTTCTGCCAGCGAACCGCCGACCTGTCCCGCACCGAGGATGATGATTTTCATCCAGTCACTCCGTTAAATCCGTTTAGCTGCGCGCGGCAGCGATCTTGATCAGCTTGGCGTAGTAGAACCCGTCATGGCCACCCTGCTGGGCCAGCAATTGGCGACCATGGGGCTGTTTGAGCCCGGCCGACGTGGCCAGATCCAGTTCGCGGGCGCCGGGGGTACGCTCAAGGAACGCAGCGATGACTTCGGTGTTCTCGGTCGGCAGCGTCGAGCAGGTGGCATAAAGCAGGATGCCGCCGACGTCGAGGGTTTTCCACATCGCGTCGAGCAGTTCGCCTTGCAGCTGCGCGAGGGCGACGATGTCGTCCGGCTGACGGGTCAGCTTGATGTCCGGATGACGGCGGATTACGCCGGTGGCCGAGCACGGTGCGTCGAGCAGGATGCGCTGGAACGGTTTGCCGTCCCACCATTTCTCGGTGTCGCGACCGTCGGCGGCGATCAGTTCGGCGCTCAGACCGAGGCGTTCAAGATTCTCTTTGACCCGCACCAGACGTTTGGCTTCGAGGTCCACCGCCACCACCCCGGCGAGCGCCGGTTCGGCTTCGAGGATGTGGCAGGTCTTGCCACCGGGCGCGCAACAGGCATCGAGCACGCGCTGGCCCGGCGCCAGATCGAGCAGATCGGCAGCCAGTTGCGCAGCTTCGTCCTGCACGCTGATCCAGCCTTCGGCGAAACCCGGCAGACTGCGCACGTCGGCAGCCGCTTCGAGGATGATGCCGTCGCGGCTGTACACACATGGCGTCGCGGCAATTCCAGCCTCAGTCAGCAGAGCGAGATAGGCGTCGCGGCTGTGATGGCGGCGGTTGACCCGCAGAATCATCGGCGGATGCGCGTTGTTCGCCTCGCAGATGGTTTCCCACTGTTCTGGCCAGAAGGCTTTCAGGGACTTTTGCAGCCAGCGCGGGTGAGCGGTGCGCACCACTGGGTCACGTTCCAGCTCGGCGAAAATCGTCGTGCTTTCGCGCTGGGCATTGCGCAGCACGGCGTTGAGCAGGCCCTTGGCCCAAGGCTTTTTCAGCTTGTCGGCGCAACCGACGGTTTCGCCGATGGCAGCGTGGGCCGGGACGCGGGTGTAGAGCAATTGGTAGAGGCCGACCAGCAGCAACGCCTCGACATCGGCGTCGGCAGCCTTGAATGGTTTCTGCAGAAGTTTTTCCGCCAGCGCCGACAGGCGTGGCTGCCAGCGCGCAGTGCCGAACGCCAGATCCTGAGTGAAACCGCGATCGCGATCCTCGACCTTGTCCAGTTGCGTCGGCAGAGAACTGTTCAGCGAAGCCTTGCCGCTGAGCACGGCGGCGAGTGCCTTGGCGGCGGCCAGACGCGGATTCATTGCGCGTCCACCGCTGCGCCGAGCACCGTGCCGACGGCGAATTTCTCCCGGCGGCTGTTGAACAGGTCGCTGAAGTTCAGCGCCTTGCCGCCGGGTAATTGCAGGCGGGTCAGGCACAGCGCTTGTTCGCCGCAGGCGACGATCAGACCATCCTTGCTGGCGCTGAGGATTTCACCCGGTGCGCCTTTACCGTCGGCAAGTGTTGCCGCCAGGACTTTCAGCGCTTCACCGTTGAGGGTGCTGTGGGTGATCGGCCATGGGTTGAAGGCGCGCACCAGGCGTTCCAGCTCAACCGCCGGACGGCTCCAGTCGATGCGTGCTTCGTCTTTGTTCAGCTTGTGTGCATAAGTGGCGAGCTCATCGTTCTGCACTTCGCCTTCCAGGGTGCCAGCAGCCAGACCGGCAATCGCTTGCACCACGGCAGGCGGGCCCATTTCGGCGAGGCGGTCGTGCAGCGTGCCGCCGGTGTCTGCGCCAGTGATCGGGGTGACGACCTTGAGCAGCATCGGTCCGGTGTCGAGGCCGGCTTCCATGCGCATCACAGTGACGCCGCTTTCCGCGTCACCGTGTTCCACGGCGCGCTGGATCGGCGCCGCACCGCGCCAGCGTGGCAGCAACGAGGCGTGACTGTTGATGCAGCCCAGACGCGGGATATCCAGCACCACTTGCGGCAGGATCAGGCCATAAGCGACCACCACCAGCAAATCCGGCTTCAGTGCGGCCAGTTCAGCCTGCGCGTCAGGGTTGCGCAACGTCGGCGGCTGCAACACCTGGATATTGTTTTCCAAGGCCAACTGTTTGACCGGGCTGGGCATCAGTTTTTGCCCGCGACCGGCCGGACGATCCGGTTGGGTGTAGACCGCAACGATCTCGTAAGGGCTGTTCAGCAGGGCCTTGAGGTGTTCGGCGGCGAATTCCGGGGTGCCGGCAAAAACGATGCGCAGTGGCTCAGTCATGAAGGGCGTCTCATAAAAAGAAAAAGGCTTGCCGCAGCAAGCCTTTGAAGAGGGGCATCAAGCGTTCTGGCGGTGCTGCTTTTCCAGTTTCTTCTTGATCCGGTCGCGTTTGAGCGTGGACAGGTAATCGACGAACAATTTGCCGTTGAGGTGGTCGCATTCGTGCTGGATGCACACCGCGAGCAGGCCTTCGGCGATCAGTTCATAGGGCTTGCCGTCGCGGTCCAGCGCCTTGATTTTGACCTTTTGCGGGCGGTCGACGTTTTCGTAGAAACCCGGTACCGACAGGCAGCCTTCCTGGTATTGGTCCATTTCGTCGGTCAGCGATTCGAACTCGGGGTTGATGAACACCCGCGGTTCGGTACGGTCTTCGGAAAGGTCCATCACGACGATACGTTTGTGCACGTTGACCTGGGTCGCGGCAAGGCCGATGCCCGGCGCTTCATACATTGTTTCAAACATGTCATCGACCAACTGACGCACTTCGTCGTCCACTACAGCCACAGGCTTGGCGATAGTGCGCAGACGCGGGTCCGGGAATTCGAGGATGTTTAAAATGGCCATAGGCTTTGATTGCTGCACACGTTGAGTAAAGTCGGGCGATGGCCTGGCAGGTCCGAAGATGCAGGCTACCGTTGTGAAGCGTAGCTTGTGCATTTTGCACAAGCGAGCCACGGGGGCTCTGACGGTTCACGCGAACGCACATGATAAAGGGATTCACTGCATGAGGAAAACACTACTCGCCCTGCTGCTGTTGGCTTCGGCCGGCGTGGCGCAAGGGCAAGTGCAACTCAGGGATGGTTTTCCACAGCAATACACGGTGGTTTCGGGGGACACCCTCTGGGATATTTCCGGCAAATACCTGCGCGAGCCCTGGGAGTGGCCACAACTGTGGCGGGCCAATCCGCAGATTGAAAACCCCAATCTGATCTATCCCGGCGACACGCTGACCCTCAGCTACGTCAACGGCCAGCCGCAACTGACGCTCAATCGCGGCGAGTCGCGCGGCACCATCAAGCTCTCGCCACGTATTCGCACCAGCCCGGTGGCCGAGGCGATTCCGAGCATTCCATTGAAATCGATCAACAGTTTCCTGCTGAGCAACCGCATCGTCGACAAGGTCGAGGATTTCGACAAGGCGCCGTACATCGTCGCGGGTGACGCCGAACGCGTGCTCAGCGGCACTGGCGACCGGATCTTCGCGCGCGGCCATTTCGACCCGGATCAACCCGTCTACGGCATCTTCCGTCAGGGCAAGGTCTACACCGATCCGCAGACCAAGGAGTTCCTCGGGATCAACGCCGATGACATCGGCGGCGGCGAAATCGTCGCCACTGAAGGCGACGTTGCCACCCTCGCCCTGCAACGCACCACTCAGGAAGTACGCCTCGGCGACCGCTTGTTCAGTGGCGAGGAGCGCTCGATCAATTCGACCTTCATGCCCAGCGCGCCAACCACCAGCATCAACGGTGTGATCATCGATGTCCCGCGCGGTGTCACCCAGATCGGCGTGATGGACGTGGTCACCCTGAACAAAGGCAAGCGCGATGGTCTGGCCGAGGGCAACGTACTGGCGGTGATGAAAACCGGTGAAACCGTGCGTGACCGCATCACCGGCCAGCCGCTGAAAATTCCCGATGAACGCGCCGGTTTACTGATGGTGTTCCGCACTTACGACAAACTCAGCTACGGCCTCGTCCTCAACGCATCGCGCTCGCTGGCGGTGCTCGACAAGGTTCGCAATCCGTAAGCTTGCTTCACAAGTTACCAACAGAGTTATCCACAGCTTGTTCCGAATGGTTCGGGGCTTATAACGATCAAGGAAGATCCATGATGTTGCCTGTCTGTACGCCGGTTTCCCCGGCGGAACTGGAAGCGCGTTTGCGCCTGCATCGCTTGCCGGATGTCGGTCCGAAGCGTTTTGCCAAATTGCTCGAAGCCTTCGGCTCGGCTTCCAAAGCCATCAGCGCACCGGCCAGTGCCTGGCGCTCGCTGGGTTTGCCCGTGGCAAGTGCTGAAGCGCGGCGCTGTCCCACGGTTCGCGATGGCGCTAGCCACGCAATGCGCTGGCTAGAGCGGCCGGGGCATCATTTGTTGATGTGGGACCAGGCGGATTACCCGGCGCTGCTGGCGCAGATTCCCGACCCGCCACCCCTGTTGTTCGTTGCCGGAGACCCGCAGATTCTGGAAAAACCGCAACTGGCGATGGTTGGCAGCCGTCGCGCTTCGCGTCCGGGCATGGACACGGCGGCGGCGTTTTCCCGCAGTCTTGCCGGGGCCGGTTTTGTCATCACCAGCGGTCTGGCGCTGGGCATTGATGCCGCTGCGCATCAGGCTGCGCTGGATGTTGGCGGGTTGACGGTGGGTGTGCTCGGCACGGGCCTGGAAAATTTTTATCCACAGCGCAATCGGCACCTGGCTGAAGCGATGATTGCGTCCGGCAGCGCAGTGCTTTCGGAGTTTCCGCTGGATGCCGGGCCGACGGCGAGCAACTTCCCTCGGCGTAACCGCATTATCAGCGGTTTGTCCCTCGGTGTGTTGGTGGTTGAGGCCAGCGTGGCCAGTGGTTCACTGATCACCGCGC
Source organism: Pseudomonas sp. rhizo66 (assembly GCF_031931925.1). NCBI lineage: Bacteria > Pseudomonadati > Pseudomonadota > Gammaproteobacteria > Pseudomonadales > Pseudomonadaceae > Pseudomonas > Pseudomonas sp. rhizo66. The sequence continues at coordinate 97,544 of NZ_JAUJWZ010000002.1, read as the reverse complement.
GGCTGGCGGCCGAACAGGGGCGTGAGGTTTATGCCATTCCCGGTTCGATTCATCACCCCGGGGCGCGCGGTTGCCATCAATTGATTCGCGATGGCGCGGTGCTGGTGGAAACCATCGAGCACATCCTTGAAGCCCTGCGCGGCTGGCAGCATCTGCCGCTATCCACTGACACGGCGAACGTTGATCACCCGTTGCTCAGCCTGCTCCACGCCGCCCCGCACACCAGCGAAGGCTTGGCCGACAGCAGCGGCTGGGCGTTGCCCAAAGTGCTGGCGGCACTCACCGAACTGGAAATGGATGGCCGTGCGGTGTGCGAAAACGGTCGCTGGTTGGCCAGGACACGCTAGGTTTTACAAGGAAGATCGGTAAACTGCGCGAAACCTGTTTGCGGAGAGTTTTTTCATGGTTAACAGTTGGCGTGTGCAACAAGCCGCACGAGAGATTCGCGCCGGGGCGGTGATTGCCTATCCAACCGAAGCCGTCTGGGGGCTGGGTTGCGACCCGTGGAACGAAGAGGCTGTGGATCGGTTGCTGGCGATCAAGAATCGTTCGGTGGTCAAAGGCCTTATTCTGGTTGCCGACAACATTCGCCAGTTCGACTTCCTGTTCGAAGACTTCCCGCAAGAATGGATCGACCGCATGGCCAGCACCTGGCCGGGGCCAAATACCTGGCTGGTGCCGCACCAGAATCTGTTGCCGGAATGGGTGACCGGGGTGCATGACACCGTGGCGCTGCGGGTCAGTGATCATCCGCAAGTGCGCGATCTGTGCTCGATGGTCGGGCCATTGATTTCGACCTCTGCGAACCCGCAGGGACGCCCGGCGGCGCGCACCCGATTGCGTGTCGAGCAGTATTTCCGTGGGCAGATCGATCTGATACTGGGCGGGCAACTGGGTGGGCGCAAGAACCCCAGCGTGATCCGCGATCTGGCGACCGGCAAAGTCATTCGTCCCGACTGATCCAGCCTCGAACATTTGTAACGAGAGTACTCCTCGCCTTGACGGCGAGGAGTACTACACGTGCCTGCGATTTATCCTGCAGTGACGCTGTTTGTTGCGTCGGAAGAATCCTCAACTGGCTGAATTAACTGAATTTTCCCACCTGATTATCAGACCGCGTTTCGTGGCGGTATCGCCAAAAACAACCATCCTTTCCCTGCACTCGAAACACTTCGATAAGTTAAGGTCTGCGGAGAAAGAATGGACACTACGGATTTGCAACTCACGGATTACCTGCAGGCGCTCCAGGTGACGTTAAACAGTCACCAGGAAGGATGTCGTATCGTGATGCTTGAAGCGGGGTCGGATACCCAGGTGTTCGATCGGTTTATCGAACGGCAATTTCGGCTTCGGCTGCAGCATTACATGCTGACATCCAGGGCGCGGATGCTCGAAACCCGGCTGGCGACACGGTCGCGCAGTACCCACTTTCTGCTGTATCGGCACGAGCAACTGCAGGCGGTATTGAGGGCCACTCCGGCGCCGTTCGAGTGGGCATCGCTGGCGCAGCAACATGTTTCGCCCACGGTGGCGTTGTCACGCCATGTCGAATTCAGTCGCTTGATCTCGCTTGCACCCAGCCAACAACCCATTGCCGTCAACAGTCTGCTGGCGGCCGCTGCCGAGTGGGCTATAAAACAGGGCTATCAAGGTGTCACTGCGTTGTGCAGGGCCTCGCAGTTGCGCCTGTACCAGCGTTTCGGTCTGATGCCGGTCGCCTCCAACCCCTTGCCTATAGAACAGCGCGCACGTGGTGATTACTGGGTGTTATCAGCCGAGTGGCGGCAAGTCCTCGCAGCGGTTCAACAGCCTGATCCCACGGCTGTCGGTCATTGGGCGCAAAAACCGTTGGCGAATCATCCACCAAGGTTTTGAACACGCTCGAACCGTCCTGCCAGCCAGGGTGGTGAAACCCTGACTGGCAAGATGCCGGGAGGTATCAAGGCAGCAGGACGGTGGAACCAGTGGTGCGTCGAGCGGACAGTTCGGTTTGTGCCTTCGCCGCATCAGCCAATGGATAACGCTGGCTGACATCCACCTTCAACTTGCCGCTGATGATCATCTCGAACAGCTCATCGGCCATTCGCTGCAGGTTCTCGGCATTGTTGGCGTAGGTGGCCAGTGTCGGCCGGGTCACGTACAGCGAGCCCTTGGCGGCAAGAATGCCCAGGTTCACCCCGTCCACCGCGCCGGAAGCATTACCGAAGCTCACGACCAGGCCGCGTGGCGACACGCTGTCGAGAGAGGTCAGCCAGGTGTCCTTGCCGACGCCGTCATAGACCACCGGGACTTTCTTGCCGTCAGTCAATTCGAGCACGCGTTGCGCAACGTTTTCATGGCTGTAATCGATGGTTGCCCAAGCGCCATTGGCCTTGGCCAGTTCGGCTTTCTCGCTGGAGCTGACGGTGCCGATCAGCTTCACGCCCAAGGCTTTGGCCCATTGGCAGGCAAGCGAACCGACACCGCCGGCCGCCGCGTGGAACAGGATGGTTTCGCCACCCTTGAGCTCGTAGGTCTGGCGCAGCAGATATTGCACAGTCAGGCCTTTGAGCATGACCCCGGCAGCGGTTTCGAAACTGATTTCGTCGGGCAGGTGCACCAGATTGTCTTGGGGCAAAACATGCAATTCGCTGTAGGCACCCAACGGGCCGCTGCCATACGCCACTCGATCACCGACCTTGAACCGGGTGACGTCGCTGCCTACGGCATCGACGATGCCCGCGCCTTCCGCTCCCAGACCGGACGGCAAGGCGGGCGGCGCGTACAGGCCGCTGCGGTAATAGGTGTCGATGAAGTTCAGGCCGATCGCCTTGTTGGCCACGCGCACTTGATTGGGGCCGGGCGCGGCGGGTTGGTAGTCAACATATTCGAGCACTTCGGGGCCGCCGTGGGCGCGGAACTGGATACGCTTTGCCATCTGCCTGCTCTCCTTGGGTCTTTTGTAAGCCCCCTATCCAACTCCCATGCTTGATCTTCGTCAACTGCGGCGGGTTGTTGTGCGGTGGTATGCTACGCGCCCATTTGCGTCGCCCGTCTGCCGGGGCGCCGCCCGATTCAAGGTGAAGCCATGACGACCCGCACCGACGCCGTAAAGGCCTATCTGCTCGACCTGCAAGACCGCATCTGCGCGGCGCTCGAAACCGAAGACGGCGGCACGCGCTTCGTTGAAGACGCCTGGACCCGGCCTGCTGGCGGTGGCGGTCGCACCCGCGTGATCGAGAACGGCACGCTGATCGAAAAGGGTGGCGTCAACTTCTCCCACGTCTTCGGCAGCGGTCTGCCACCGTCGGCCAGCGCCCATCGCCCGGAATTGGCCGGCCGTGGTTTCGAAGCCCTTGGCGTGTCGCTGGTGATCCATCCGCACAACCCGCACGTGCCAACGTCCCACGCCAATGTGCGCTTTTTCATCGCCGAGAAAGAAGGCGAAGAGCCGGTCTGGTGGTTCGGCGGCGGCTTCGACCTGACCCCGTATTACGGCAACGAAGAAGACTGCATCCACTGGCACCGCGTCGCCGAACAGGCTTGCGCACCGTTCGGTGCGGACGTCTACCCGCGTTACAAAGCCTGGTGCGACACCTACTTCCACATCAAGCATCGCCACGAACCGCGCGGCATCGGCGGTCTGTTCTTCGATGACCTGAACGAGTGGGACTTCGACACCAGTTTCGCTTTCATGCGTGCCATCGGTGACGCGTACATCGACGCCTATCTGCCGATCGTGCAGCGCCGCAAACACGATGCCTTCACGGCTCAGCAGCGTGAGTTCCAGGAATTCCGCCGTGGCCGTTACGTCGAATTCAACCTGGTCTACGACCGTGGCACCTTGTTCGGTCTGCAATCGGGCGGGCGTACCGAGTCGATCCTGATGTCGCTGCCGCCGCAAGTGCGTTGGGGCTATGACTGGAAGGCTGCGCCAGGCAGCGAAGAGGCGCGCCTGACTGAGTACTTTCTGCAAGACCGCGACTGGCTGGCAGAAGCCTGAGGACATCTGATGGATCGTTACGTCGTTTTCGGTAACCCGATCGGCCACAGCAAATCGCCGATGATTCACAAGCTGTTCGCCGAACAGACTGGCCAGCACCTCGACTACAGCACGCTGCTGGCCCCGCTCGATGATTTCGCCGGCTGCGCCACGGCGTTTTTCCGGGAAGGGCGCGGCGCCAACGTCACTGTGCCGTTCAAGGAGGATGCCTATCGCCTGGCCAACAGCCTGACCGCGCGCGCGCAGCGTGCCGGTGCGGTCAACACCTTGAGCAAACTGGCCGATGGCTCACTGCTCGGTGACAACACCGACGGCGCCGGGCTGGTGCGTGATCTGACGGTGAACGCCGGGTTCAGCCTGACCGGCAAACGCATTCTGCTGCTCGGCGCCGGTGGCGCGGTGCGCGGTGCGCTGGAGCCGTTGCTGGCGGAGAAACCGGCCTCGGTGATCATCGCCAATCGCACGGTGGACAAGGCTGAACTGCTGGCCGAGTTGTTCTGCGACCTCGGGCCTGTGTCGGCCAGTGGTTTCGACTGGTTGCGCGAGCCGGTGGACGTGATCATCAACGCCACCTCGGCCAGCCTGAGCGGCGACGTGCCGCCGATTGCGCCGAGCCTGATCGAGCCGGGCAAGACCCTGTGCTACGACATGATGTACGGCAAAGAGCCGACCGCATTCTGCCGCTGGGCCAGTGAGCATGGCGCGGCGGTGGCGATGGATGGCTTGGGGATGTTGGCGGAGCAGGCGGCTGAGGCATTTTACCTGTGGCGCGGCGTGCGCCCGGATACTGCGCCCGTGCTGGCCGAGCTACGCCGCCAGTTGGCCCAATAAATACCCATGTGGGAGCGAGCCTGCTCGCGAAAACGGTCTGTCTGACACATTAATGTTGGATGTGCCGCAGTCTTCGCGAGCAGGCTCGCTCCCACAAGGATTACCTCGATCGCCAGTCAATCCTCAAACCGGATCGGACATTTCTCCGGCCCTTCCAATTTGCGTAACTCCTCCACGACCTGCGGCCGCGCCCGGCGCAAGGTCAGGCTGCGATCCTGACTGAGCAAGCGTCGCGCCTCCTGATGCAGCATCTCCACCCCTGAATAGTCGATGAAGTTGATCTGCTGCGCCTCGATCACCACGCGTGCGCCGTGCATGCGCTGCAGGCGTACTTGCAGGTAATGGCTGGCGCCGAAAAAGATCGACCCGCCGACACGCAACACATCGTCTTCGCCGTCACGCCAATGCTGCACGCGCGGTTGCGAGGTGCGCTTGAGGTAGAAGAACAGCGAAGCCAGCACACCGGCATAAATCGCCGTCTGCAATTCCAGCAACAAGGTCGCGAGGCAGGTCAGGGCCATGACCACGAATTCGGCGCGGCTGACGCGCAGCAATGAGCGAATGCCGCGATGATCCACCAGTCCCCAGGCAATCAGCAGAATGCTGCCGGCCATCGCCGGGATAGGAATGTGTGCAATCAGCGCCGCGCCGAAAATCGCAAACAACGCCACCCAGATCGCTGAAAACACCCCGGCCAATGGCGAACACGCGCCCGCTTCGTAACTGAGGGCCGAACGGGTAAACGATCCGGCCGACAGCGATCCGGAAAAGAACGCGCCGACAATATTCGACAAGCCCTGCGCACGGACTTCCTGATTGGCATCGAGCAATTGCTGCGACCGTGCCGAAATCGAGCGTGCAATAGACAGACTGGTGACCAGCCCGAGCATGCCCACCGCCACGGCACTGGGCAGCAATCGCAGGATCAAGTCCAGATCCAGCGGCAACGCGCTGAACGGCGGCAAGCGTCCGACAAACGCGCTGACCCGATGCACGTGGCCGAACATGCCCGGCCACAACCACACCAGCAAACTGGCCAGCACCAGCGTGATCAACAGCGTCGGCCAGCGCGGCAGCAGGTGTTTGAGCAGCAGACCGACGACCACCGTGGCCAAACCCAATACCAGCGAAGGTTTATCCACAGCCCGCAGGTGTTGCAGCAGATCCATCAAACTGGCCAGCGCCGTGGCTTTGGCCGGCAGCTCAAGTCCCAAAAGATTAGGCAACTGCCCGATGGCGATCACCACTGCCGCACCGAGGGTGAACCCCAGCACCACCGAATGCGAAACGAAGTTCACCAATGCGCCGAAGCGCAGCAAACCGAGCAGCCACTGGAATATCCCCGCAAGCAGGGTCAGCAGCAGGATCAGGGTGATGTAGTCCTGCGAGGCCGGAACCGCTAAAGGACTGACACTGGCAAACAGCACAATCGAAATCGCCGCCGTCGGGCCGCAGATCAAATGCCACGAGGATCCCCACAGGCAGGCGATCAGCACCGGAATGATTGCGGCGTAGAGGCCGTATTCCGGTGGCAGACCGGCGATCAACGCATAGGCAATCGACTGGGGTAACGCGAGAATCGCCCCGCTGAGACCGACGATCAGATCCCGTCCGACGCTGGCGCGGGTTTGTCGCGGCAGCCAGGTGAGGAAGGGGAAGAGAGAGTGGCGGCTGGGAAAGGCCATGGGTCCTCGCGGTTGGGGTTTTATTCAAGGTTATCAGGGTGTCATGGGAAAAAGCCCCTCACCCTAGCCCTCTCCCGGAGGGAGAGGGGACTGACCGAGGTGTTTATTCAAGATTCACCGACCTGCAATTTCAGAGTTGAATGCCAGTTTTGAATCCAACAAATATCGGCTCCCCCTCGCCCCCTCTGGGGGAGAGGGCTGGGGTGAGGGGGCAAAAATCTCAAGCCGGGCACAATTCCAACAGCTCCACGATCAAAGCTTCGCTTTCACCGCCGCCAACGCATCCTTGCCATCGACGGTCTTCACCCCATCCAGCCACTTGTCCAACACCGCCGGATTCGCCTTGATCCACGCCTTCGCCGCCTCGGCATTGCTGACTTTTTTGTTCACCACATCGGCCATGATGCTGTTCTCCATGTCCTGAGTGAACGACAGATTGGTCAGCAATTTACCCACGTTCGGACAGGCCTCGGCGTAGCCCTTGCGGGTCAGCGTGAACACACTGCCGGTGTCGCCGAAGTATTTCTCGCCACCCTTCAGGTAATGCATCTTCAACTGCACGTTCATCGGGTGTGGGGTCCAGCCGAGGAAGGTGACGAATTTCTGTTTCTTCACCGCTCGCGACACTTCAGCCAGCATCGCCTGTTCGCTGGACTCGATCAGCTTCCACTGGCCCATGTCGAAGTCGTTCTTCTTGATGATTTCCTGCAACGAGATATTCGCCGGCGCGCCCGAACCGATGCCGTAGATCTTGCGCTCGAACTTGTCCGCGTATTTGTTCAGGTCGGCAAAGTTATGCACACCCGCGTCCCACACGTAGTCCGGCACGGCGAGGGTGAATTCGGTGCCGTCGAGGTTTTTCGCCAGTTGCGTGACATCGCCGGTGGCGACGAACTTGTCGTAGAAGCCCTGCTGCGCCGGCATCCAGTTACCGAGAAACACATCCACCTGGCCGTCCTTCAAACCGCCAAAGGTGATCGGCACCGCGAGGGTGTCGACCTTGGCCTTGTAGCCCATGCCGTCCAGCAGAAACCCGGTGATGGCGTTGGTCGCGGCGATGTCGCTCCAGCCCGGGTCGGCCATTTTCACCGTGTCGCAGCTTGGCTCGGCGAAGGCCGAGGCGCTGCTCAGCGCGAGCAGGCCAACCGTCACTACTGTGGATAACTTACGCATGGACTTCCCCTTAACATTATTGGTTTTGGCAGGGTTGTGGATAACGTGCTTTGCGCTCCAGATCATCGAGGTCGATGTGGTTGCGCATGTACTGCTGACTGGCGTCCACCAGTGGCTGGTGATCCCAGCTCTTCAGCTTGCCGATGGTCAACGCGTCGGCGACAAATCGGCGACGGCGCTGGCTGGCGAGGACTTGCCGGTGAATCGCCGGAATATCCCATTTGGCCCGTGCTTCGGCGAGAAAATCGTCGAAAAGCTGGCGATGCTGTGGCGATTGGCTGAGTTCTTCCAGTTCACGCGGATCGTTATCTACGTCGAAGAGCAGGCAAGGGTCGCTTTCACTGTAGATAAATTTAAAGGCGCCGCGGCGGATCATCATCAGCGGGCTGATGGTGCCTTCGGCCATGTATTCGCCGAACACTTCGTCATGACCGCCCTGCCCTTGCAGGTGTGATACCAGCGAACGGCCATCCAGCGGCAGCCCTGGTTCCAAGGTGCCGCCGGCCAGTTCAACGAAGGTTGGCAACAGGTCAGCGGTGGACACGGCTGCGCTAATCCGCCCGGCATCGAACTGGCCTGGGGCACTTATCAACAGGGGGACGCGGGCCGCCATTTCGTACCAATGCATTTTGTACCAAAGGCCCTTTTCGCCGAGCATGTCGCCATGGTCGCCGGAGAACACGATGATGGTGTCATCGATCAGCCCGGTTTCTTCCAGCGTTTGCAGAAGTTTGCCGACGTTGGCATCGATATAGCTGCAGGCACCGAAATACGCCCGGCGCGCATCGCGGATCTTATCCACAGGCAGCGGCTTGTCCCACAGGTCGTACACCTTGAGCAAACGCTGCGAGTGCGGATCGAGTTCGTGTTGATCCGGGGTTGTAGGCAACGGGATATCGTTATCGTCGTACAAATCCCAGAACGCCTTGGGAATGGTGTACGGGTCGTGTGGGTGGGTCATCGATACGGTCAGGCAGAACGGGTGGTCGCCCTCCTCGCGGATGTGATCGAACAGATATTGCTGCGCCTTGAACACCACCTCTTCGTCGAAATCCAGTTGATTGGTGCGTACGCACGGCCCGGCCTGCAGCACCGAAGACATGTTGTGATACCAGCTCGGCCGTACATCCGGCTCATCCCAGTTCACGGCCCAGCCGTAGTCGGCCGGATAGATGTCGCTGGTCAGTCGTTCTTCATAGCCATGCAACTGGTCGGGGCCGCAGAAGTGCATCTTGCCGGACAGCGCGGTGCGGTAGCCGAGGCGGCGCAGGTAGTGCGCGTAGGTGGGAATGTCGGCGGGGAAATCGGCGGCGTTGTCGTAGGCGCCGATCTTGCTCGGTAGCTGGCCGCTGACCAGGGTGAAACGCGACGGCGCGCACAATGGGCTGTTGCAGTAAGCGGCGTCGAACACCACGCCTTGGGCGGCGAGACGGGAAAGATTCGGCAGTTTGATCGGCGAAGGGCCGTAGAACGGCAACATTGGCGCGGCCATCTGATCGGCCATGATGAAAAGAATATTCTTGCGCTTCATGTGATCGCGGCATTCCATAGTGAATATTTATGCGACATTGCTGCGATCCAGCATGGAGTCCATGCTGTATCCGGTAAAGCCCGCGCCGGACAATGACTAGGATAAGCACCGCTTATGTATGACGCCTTGGGAGATCTGTCCCTCGACCTGCTGCGCGCCTTCGAAGCGGCAGCCCGCCAGCGCAGCTTTACCGCAGCGGCGGTAGAGCTTGGCACCACGCAACCAGCGATCAGTCAGCAGATCAAGCGGTTGGAGGAACAGCTCGGCACACGGCTGTTTGATCGGATCTACAGGGGCATCGAACTGACGGAAGTGGGCGCGATCATGTTCGAGCAAGTGACCCTCGGTTTGCAGAATATCGATGCAGGATTAAGTGCAATCAGTGCACAACAGCAACATGAGGTGCTGCAGGTCGCTACCGATTTCGCCTTCGCCGCTTATTGGCTGATGCCACGCCTGCACCGCTTTCACGAAGCCAATCCGCAGGTCGACGTCAGCCTCGTGACCAGTGAACGCAACCACAACATGCTGCGCACCGATATCGATGTGGCGATCCTGTTTGGCGACGGGCGTTTCAAGCAAGGCGAAAGCCACTGGTTGTTCAGCGAAGAAGTGTTCCCGGTGTGCAGCCCGCAATTGCTCAAGGATCGCGCCCTGCCCTTGCCCGCTCAGGCGTTGCTGGAGTTTCCGCTGCTGCACCTGCGTGGGGAAAACAGCAGCAACTGGTTTGACTGGAGCGGTCTGTTTCGCCAGTTGGGCATTACTTCGCCGCCGGCGCCGGGGCAATTGCGCTTCGACAATTACACGCTGTTGATTCAAGCGGCAATTGGCGGCCAAGGCGTGGCAATTGGCTGGCGGCACCTTGTGGATAACTTGCTGAGTCAGGGGTTGCTGTGCCGGCCCATCGCTGAAACGACCCTTTCGCGTCTCGGTTATTACGTGGTGTTGCCGCAGCGCAAACGCCGGGGTGCGTTGATTCAACAGTTTGTCGATTGGTTGATGGCGGAGCAGGCGAGTAGCGCTGAATCGCTCAATGGCTTGGCATTGCCTTCGATTGCGGTTTGAAGATCAGAAGATCGCAGCCTTCGGCAGCTCCTACACCAATCTCATGTAGGAGCTGCCGAAGGCTGCGATCTTTTACGAATCTGAAGCCGCAACGAAATTCACATGCTGTCCCACATGCAAATTCAGCCGCAGCTCATCGGCAATCCCTACCGCCACGCGATTCAAGCGCTCCAGGGGTTCTGCCAGACCTGGTTCCAGATTGCCGCCGACCTGACTGAAATGTTCGATGGTCAGCCCGGCCACGCCGTGCGGCGCATTCACCAGCGTCCAGTGCAGCGGACTGCTTTGTAGGGCCTCACGGATTTCTTCGGCAGCGTGGCGTTGCAGGCGATCATCGACATCCGGCTCATCGAGCACGGCAAAGTCGCCCACCAGAAACAGCCGCGACACATTCGCCGCTTGCAGTCCATCGACCAGTGCGTCGACGGCCAGAACCTGTTCGACCGGTCCGAGCACGACCGAGCGTTCAACCTGATCGCTACTGAACGGTAGTCCCGGTGCATCCAGTAAGCAGATGACCGCCGAACTGCCGGCCACACTCTGGTTGACCCGTTCCAGGTCGAACAAATCACCGGTTTTGGTACGCAAACCCGGACGCGGCGCAAGTGCGGTCAGATCGTCGAGAATGGCGATGACTTCATGCTGACGGCGCAGCAGTTCAGCCATCAACGCGCTGCCCAGGCTACTCATGGCACCATAGAGCACCACTTTTACCGCCGGGGTTTCGGCATTTTTCATGGCTGATCCCTTTTGTTATCCCTTGTATGGCGTGTGACATACGGGCGACGCCGAGGGTTCGAACCGATTTCCGAGGCTTTCAGATGCAAACGATCAAGGGTTACCACGCCCACGTCTATTTCGACGCCGGCACCATTGAACAGGCGCGGGCCTTGTGTGAGCAGGCTGCGCAATTGTTTCCACTTAAAATGGGCCGCGTTCACGAACGCCCGGTTGGGCCGCATCCGGACTGGAGTTGCCAGTTGGCCTTCGGCCCAGAGTTGATCGGCGACGTGTTGCCTTGGCTGGCGCTCAATCGCAAAGGCCTGGTGGTATTTCTGCACCCGGACACCGGGGATGATTTGCTCGACCACACCGAACACGCGATCTGGATGGGCACGATCCGACCGCTGAATCTGTCTGTTTTCTGATCAGATCTTTTCTTCGGGTTCACCCGGCAGATGCTTATCCAGATGCAGCCAGGGCAATGGGCGATGTCCTGCAACGCCCCGCTGAACTGATAATGAATGTGTCCGCAATGGCAACCGCCGCCGTGCACTTGGCTCATGCTCAGAGCTCTCCTTCCCGTGTTCATTGACTCTGGTTCGCATCCGACGGCCGGTTGACCGTTCATTCAAAGCTTTCTGCAGCGAAAGGTAGCTGAAAGCTTCCCCGATTAGGATCGCCTCCACTTCCGGCAACAGACCGGTTGGCCAACGCGTGTGATACCTCGCACGAACGGCCCAATTAACAACAACAATGGTGATTCTGATGTCCTCTGTAGCCCGCCTCTCCGCTGTCACTCCGCCCGTACGTCTGGTGCTTCCCGTTCTGCGCTGATCCCGTCCGATCCGCTCATTTAACTAGCCGCGCTACGCCTGGAGTATTCCCATGCTGACTTTCCTTGGCTTCGCCATGGTCATCACGTTCATGTTCCTGATCATGACCAAGCGCCTGTCCGCGCTGATCGCTCTGATCATCATCCCGATCGTTTTCGCCCTGTTCGGCGGTTTTGCACCGAAGATCGGCCCGATGATGCTCGAAGGCATCACCAAGCTCGCGCCGACTGGCGTGATGCTGATGTTCGCCATTCTCTATTTCGCCCTGATGATCGACTCCGGCCTGTTCGACCCGGCCGTGCGCAAGATCCTCAAACTGGTCAAGGGTGACCCGCTGAAGGTGTCGGTCGGCACCGCCGTACTGGCGCTGGTGGTGTCCCTCGATGGTGACGGCGCGACCACTTACATGATCTGCGTGGCCGCCATGCTGCCGCTGTACAGCCGCATCGGCATGAGCCCGCGAATCATGGCCGGCCTGATCATTCTCGCCGGTGGCGTGATGAACATGACCCCGTGGGGTGGCCCGACTGCCCGTGCCGCGAGTGCGCTGCATGTCGACCCGTCGGACATCTTCGTGCCGATGATCCCGGCCATGGCTGCGGGTGTGGTCGCGATCCTGGTTATCGCTTATTTCTACGGTAAACGTGAACGTGCGCGTCTGGGTGAATTGCACTTGGTCGGCGACGACATCGATCACAGCGAAATCAGCGTGTCGCAATTCCCGGATGCGCGCCGTCCGAAACTGATCTGGTTCAACGGCGCCCTGACCTTCGGCCTGATGTGCACCCTGATCGCCGGCCTGTTGCCGTTGCCGGTGCTGTTCATGGTGGCGTTCAGTATTGCCATGATCGTCAACTACCCTTGCCTGCAGATGCAGAAGGATCGCGTCGCGGCTCACGCCGGTAGCGTGCTGGCAGTGGTCGGGCTGATCTTTGCGGCGGGTATCTTCACCGGTATCCTGTCGGGCACCGGCATGGTCGATGCGATGTCGAAGAGCCTGTTGGCGGTGATTCCGGATTTCCTCGGCCCGTACCTGGCCGTGATCACGGCGCTGGTGAGCATGCCGTTCACCTTCTTCATGTCCAACGATGCGTTTTACTATGGCGTGTTGCCGGTGTTGGCCGAAGCTGCCAGCCACTATGGGATTACCGCAGTGGAAATGGCCCGTGCCTCGATCGTCGGTCAGCCCGTCCACTTGCTGAGCCCGTTGGTGCCATCGACGTATCTGTTGGTGGCCCTGGCCGGCATCGATTTTGGTGACCACCAGCGTTTCACCCTGAAATGGGCGATCCTGGTTTGTATCTGCATCCTGATTGCTGCACTGCTGTTGGGGACTTTCCCGGTGTTCAGCACTCTATAAGCCCACGACTCACCGTTTCGGGTCCTGGCTTCGCTGTTTGAAGCCCGGACCTTTTTCGGTTTAACAATCGCTCAAAGGAATACACATGGAATGGCTGACCAACCCCGAAATCTGGGTTGCCTTCTTCACCCTGACCGCCCTGGAAATCGTCCTCGGCATCGATAACATCATCATGATTTCGATCCTGGTCAGCCGCATGCCCAAACACATGCAGCAGCGCACCCGGATCTTCGGTCTTGGCCTGGCCATGATCACCCGCATCCTGTTGCTGCTGTCGATCACCTGGGTCATGCGCCTCACCGCCGACCTGTTCGAGGTGTTCGGCCAAGGCATTTCCGGCCGTGACCTGATCCTGTTCTTCGGTGGTCTGTTCCTGCTGTGGAAGAGCTCGCAAGAGATGTACCACGCGCTGGAAGGCGAAGACGAAAGCGACGAAACCCCGGGCGGCAAGGGTGGCAACTTCCTTTACACCATCATCCAGATCGCGATTATCGACATTGTCTTCTCGCTGGATTCGGTGATCACGGCGGTGGGCATGGTGTCCCATGTGCCGGTGATGGTCGCGGCGATTGTCGTGGCCGTACTGGTGATGATGCTGGCGTCGGGCAAGATCAGCGAATTCATCGACAAGCACCCGTCGTTGAAGATGCTCGCGCTGTCGTTCCTGCTGGTGGTCGGTACCGTGTTGATCGCCGAGTCGTTCGACGTGCATGTGCCGAAAGGTTACGTCTACTTCGCCATGGCGTTCTCGCTGGCGGTGGAAGCGATCAACATCAAGCTGCGCGGTGCAATGGCCAAGAAGAGACAGCAGCAGGATCCGGTAAAACTGCGCAAGGACATCCCGGGCCAATAACCGGGTAATCCAGACGCAGGCAATACCCCTGTGGGAGCGAGCCTGCTCGCGAAAACGGAGTGTCAGTCGACAACCATGTTGGCTGATCCACCGCTTTCGCGAGCAGGCTCGCTCCCACATTTTTTTGTGCAGCATTCAGGCACCGCGGATCCTGTGGGAGCTGGCAAGCCAGCTCCCACAGGGGCGGCGTTGATTTAAATGGGAGTGTATGAAGCGCTGTTCATGACACTTTTGTTTCAATCAGCACTTTAGCTGTGCAATGCTGGCGCCCAGACCGTTAGCCAACTACAGCTTAAGTATCAAAAACGTAGAAACCGCGCGGTACCGTCAACTTGCCCCTCTGGGGCGCTGCTATTACAGGGGGTCTGCATGCTCACCCTGCTCAATCTGCTTTCCGCCGTCGCCCTGCTGATCTGGGGCACGCACATCGTCCGAACCGGCATCCTGCGGGTGTATGGCACCAACCTGCGCCATGTGATCGGCCAGAACATGTCCAGACGCTGGCTGGCCTTTGTCGCCGGCATCGTCGTGACGGCGATGGTGCAGAGCAGCAATGCCACGGCCATGCTCGTCACCTCCTTCGTTGGTCAGGGCCTTATGGCGCTGACTCCGGCGCTGGCGACCATGCTTGGGGCCGACGTCGGTACCGCGCTGATGGCGCGGGTACTGACATTCGACCTGTCGTGGCTGTCGCCGCTGCTGATTTTTCTCGGGGTGATTTTCTTTCTGTCGCGCAAACAGACGCGGCTCGGGCAGATGGGCCGGGTGTCCATTGGCCTCGGGCTGATCATTCTCGCGTTGCAATTGATCGTCGAGGCCGCCGCACCGATCACCCACGCCCAAGGGGTGAAGGTGATCTTCGCCTCGCTGACCGGCGACATCCTCCTCGACGCCTTGGTCGGCGCGTTGTTCGCGATGATTTCCTACTCCAGCCTCGCTGCTGTGCTGCTCACCGCGACGCTGGCTGGCGCTGCGGTCATCAGTTTGCCGGTCGCCATTGGTCTGGTGATTGGCGCCAACATCGGCAGCGGCATTCTCGCGTTCATGAGCACCAGCATGCAGAACGCCGCCGGCCGGCAAGTGGCACTGGGCAGTCTGTTGTACAAGCTGATTGGCCTGCTGCTGATCATCCCGGTGCTCGACCCGTTGGTGCACTGGATCGACAGCCTCGATTTCAGCCCGCAGGAAATGGTCATCGGCTTCCACTTGCTCTACAACACCGCGCGCTGCCTGATTCTGCTGCCGTCGGTGGGGCCGATGGCGCGCCTCTGCGCGTGGCTGCTACCGGAGCGGCAGGAGGTCAACGGCACCGCCAAACCACGCCATCTCGACGCGACCGCGCTGGTCACACCGAGCCTGGCGCTGGCCAACGCCGCGCGGGAAACCCTGCGCATGGGCGATCTGCTCGACAACATGCTCGACGCCTCGCTCGATGTGTTGCACGGCAAGCAGACCGCCGTCACCCAGGAAATGCGCCGACTGACCGACGACGTCGAAGCGCTGTACAGCGCAATCAAGCTCTACCTGGCGCAGATGCCCCGCGAAGACCTCGGCGAGCAGGACAGCCGGCGCTGGGCCGAGATCATCGAGCTGGCTATCAACCTGAAGCTGGCCGCCGACCTGATCGAACGCATGCTGCGCAAGATCCAGCAGCAGAAAACCTCCCAGCGACGGTCGTTTTCCGAAGAAGGCCTGGAGGATCTCGCCGGATTGCAGCAGCAATTGATCGCTAACCTGCGTTTGGGGCTTTCGGTCTTTCTCAGCGGTGACCGCGAAAGTGCCCGGCAATTGCTCCGCGAGAAACGCCGCTTTCGCGCGCAGGAACGTCGTCTGGCCCATGCGCATGTCAGCCGTTTGCAACGCAAGATCGTGCAGAGTATCGAGACCAGTTCGCTGCACCTGGAGTTGATTGCCGACATGAAGCGGCTCAACTCGCTGTTTTGCGGCAGTGCGTATGTGGTGCTGGAAACGGCGGATACCGGGGCGCTGGCGGCGGATGATATTGCCGACATTACGCATTCGCCTTGAACGTCTGGGGCTAGGGTCAGTCAGTAACACAGAGTTCAGCCTCAAGGGCCCCATCGCTGGCAAGCCAGCTCCCACAGGGTTTTGTGAACGCCGCAAATCCTTGTGGGAGCTGGCTTGCCAGCGATGGGCCCCTGACTGACGACACGGATCTCCAAATCAGCCGTACGGAAGCCTGTTATGCGTTGCCTGTTGTTCGCCTGTCTGTTGCTCGGTTCCCTGCCCGCCTTCGCCCTGGATCGTTTTCAGGTTGAAGGCTATGCGCTGCCCAATGGTTTGCAGTTGCTGCTCAAACCCGGCACCGAGCGCGGGCATGTGGCGATCCGGCTGGTGGTCGGCGTTGGCCTCGACGATTTCGACTGCGATGACAAAGAGCTGCCGCACCTGCTCGAACACTTGTTGTTCAGCGGCATCGACGCCACTGGTGAAGGGGGGCTGGAAGAACGCATGCAGGCGTTGGGCGGTGACTGGAACGCCTTCACCAGCAACGCTGACACCACGTTTGTCATCGAAGCGCCGGCAAAAAACCAGCGCAAAGTGCTCGACCTGCTGCTCGCTCTGCTCACACAAACGCGCATCGACGACAACGCGATCAACGCCGCCAAACGTGTGGTCGAGCGTGAGGACGGCGGCCATTACACACGCCTGCAACGCTTCCTTGATCGGCAGGATCTCGGCCACACCGCGAGTAATCAACTCGCGGTCGAACTGGGCCTGAAGTGCCCGCAACGCGCCGAAGTCGGCCACCTGACTCAAGAGCAACTGGAGAAGGTGCGCAAGGCCTGGTACGCGCCGAACAACATGACCCTGATCGTCGTCGGCGAACTCGACAAACTGCTGCCGGCCTATCTGGAACGCACCTGGGGCGCGCTCGACGCAGTGGAACCGAGCGAACACCGTGCGTTGCCGGACATCAGCACCCGCGCCGCCCATCAGCGCACCCTCACCCGGGGCTTTATCGGCGACAGCGCCAAGCTGCACTGGCTGGTGCCAGAGCCGGTGATCGATGATCAGTACGATCAGACCTTCGACATTCTCAAGGATTATCTGGACTGGGCGCTGTACCGGCAGATTCGCCTCAACCACGGTTTGTCCTACGGGCCGTGGGCCGAGCGCGAAGTGTTTGGCGGCGTCGGTTTCATGAGCCTGAACGCCGACCTGGATCGCGATGATGTCGACGAAGCCATTCAGGTACTCGAAGACCTCAAGGCCGATCTGCTGAAAAACGGCCTGGATCCGGATACTTTCGCGCGGATCAAACAGGCCTCGATCGCCCATCAGGCGTGGGCGGTGCAAGGTAACAGTGCGCTGGCGGATTATTATTGGAGCGCCCTCGGCGATTACCAGGACGGCCGCTTCGCCAACCCGGCGCGTGAGCTGCAAGGAGTGACTCTGGAAGCAGCGAACAAGGCGATGCGCGAGTTGCTGTTGCAACCGGGGTATCTGCGGATCGAGAAGCCGTTGATCAGTGATGACCAAGTGTTGTGGCTGAGTGCGGGTGGGTTGGGCCTGGTGTTGCTGATCCTGATCGGCTGGCGCCTGCACCGCAAGCGGGGTTGAAGATCAAAAGATCGCAGCCTGCGGCAGCTCCTACAGGGGATTGCGTTCCAAATGTAGGAGCTGCCGAAGGCTGCGATCTTTTGAGGCCCTGAAATGCACCGAAAGTGACCGGCAGCCTCGCCACAGCGCCCGGCGGGCGCTACTCTGTCGAGGTTTTTTCCTATCAAATTGTGAACCGCCCAAATGCCGAAAATACAGCTCCTGATCCAGCGCATTCTCGAACTGATGAAGCGCTATCCCGGGGTCATTGCGCTTGGCGGGTTCATCTCCGGGGTCGGCAGTTTCATCATGGTCGATCGTCAGCAGGGCCTGGCGAGCTGGATCACCGTGATCATGCTGCTCAGCTGGATCTGGCTGATGCTGGAAAACACCCTCACCGGCCTCTTCACCCGCGTGTTCAAACGCGAGATTCCCCAGCCGCTGCTGCGTTACGCGACGCAGATGATCCATCAGGAAAGCCTGTTTTTCGTCCTGCCGTTTTTCTTCATCACCACCACCTGGAACAGCGGCCAGTTGTTTTTCACCGGCCTGCTCAGCGTTGCCGCACTGATCTCCATCGTCGATCCGCTCTATTACAAATGGCTGGCGCCACGGCGCTGGGCGTTTCTTGCGTTGCACACCCTGACCCTGTTCGCCGCCCTGCTCACCGCGTTGCCGGTGATCATGCACCTGACCACCGCGCAGAGCTTCAAATGGGCGCTGGGCATTTCCGTGCTGTTGTCGTTCCCGAGTCTGGCGTCGATCTTCCCGATCCGCACGGTGCGCAATGCCTTGGCGATCCTGTGCATCACGGTCGGTATCGGTGGCGTCGGTTGGGTGCTGCGCTCGTGGGTGCCGCCGGCGACGCTGTGGATGACCGACGTGGCGATCAGCACGCAAATGCAGGACCGCACCCCCGGCGCCAGCCTCGACACGGTCAGCGCCGAGCAGATTCGTGGCGATGGCCTCTACGCCTACACCGCAATCAACGCGCCGCGCGGGCTGGATGAGCGGATTTATCACGTCTGGCAATTCAACGGCAAAGAGGTCGACCGCATCGCCCTCGACATTCACGGCGGGCGCAAGGAAGGCTACCGGGCCTGGACGCACAAGCAGAACTTCCCCGGCAACCCGGCGGGCAAGTGGCAGGTGCGGGTGTTGACCGAGGATGGCCAGGTGATCGGCGTGCTGCGCTTCGAAGTTACGGACAGCACAGCGATCAAAGAAAAGTAATCCGGTTCGTGCTATTACGTTAGTTCGCATAAAGGCCGAACAAGCACGGAGCTTATGACCAGCAGCTCGATCAGCGGTAATGCCCAACTGGACACGTCGACAACCCCTGCCCGCCTGCGGGTCACCGGGGACTGGACGCTTGCCCATTACGCCGAGCTCAAGCAACTGAGCGAAAAGCTCCACGGCCAGTACGACGCCAACACGCCGATTGATCTGAACAGCCTCGGCGCCCTCGACACCGCTGGCGCGTCGTTGCTAGTGGAGCTGCTTGGCTCCGAGCGCCTCGGCAAATCCGCCGAACATCCCGATTGCACCCTCTCCTCCGCCGACCGTGCGTTGCTGCAAACCGTGTATTGCTCGCTGACCGATTTCTGTGTGCCGATCAAGGAGCCGGAAATCAGCGTCAGCGTGCAGTTGCTGACGCGCATCGGTCGCGCCGTCGATACGGTCTGGCAGGACACCCTGCAACTGCTCGGATTCGTCGGCCTGATCATGGAAACCATCGCGCGCAACCTGTTGCGGCCCAAGCGCTGGCGCATCACGCCGATGATCGCGCACATCGAGCAGACCGGCCTCGACGCTGCGCCGATCGTGGCGCTGCTGACCTTTCTGGTCGGCGCGGTGGTGGCGTTTCTCGGCGCGACGGTGCTTGCCAGTTTCGGCGCGACGATTTTTACCGTGGACCTGGTGGGCTTCTCGTTTCTGCGTGAGTTCGGTGTGTTGCTCACGGCGATCCTGATGGCCGGGCGCACCGCCAGTGCCTTCACCGCACAGATCGGCTCGATGAAGGCCAACGAAGAAATCGACGCGATCCGCACCCTCGGCCTCGACCCGATGGAACTGCTGGTGGTGCCGCGTGTGTTGGCGATGCTGGTGGCCCTGCCGATGCTGACTTTTCTCGCCATGCTGTGCGGGATCATCGGCGGCGGCGTGGTCTGCGCGGTGTCGCTGGATATTTCGCCGGCGATGTTCCTGTCATTGCTGCAGTCGGACATCGGCATCCAGCATTTCCTGGTGGGCCTGGTCAAAGCCCCGATTTTCGCTTTCCTGATTGCCGCGATTGGTTGCCTGGAAGGCTTCAAGGTCAGTGGCAGCGCCGAGTCGGTCGGCGCGCACACCACGTCTGCGGTGGTGCAGTCGATTTTCGTGGTGATCGTGCTCGACGCGGTGGCTGCGCTGTTCTTCATGGAGATGGGCTGGTGAGTCGTCTACCGCGCGCGCCCTCGGAGGCGGTGATCGAAGTCCGTGGCCTGTGCAATCGCTTCGGCAGCCAGAGCGTGCACGAGAACCTCGATCTGGATTTGTACAAGGGAGAAATCCTCGCCGTGGTCGGTGGCTCCGGCAGCGGCAAATCGGTGTTGCTGCGCAGCATCGTCGGCCTGCGCCGGCCCAGCGAAGGCATGGTCAAAGTGTTCGGCAAGAACCTGCCGAGCCTGTCCGAACATGAGCGTTCGCTGGTTGAGCGGCGTTTTGGCGTGCTGTTTCAGAAAGGCGCGCTGTTTTCCTCGCTGACCGTCACCGAGAACGTCGCCCTGCCCCTTATCGAACACGCCGGCCTGAGTCGCAACGACGCCGAGCACCTGGCCGCGGTGAAACTGGCGCTGGCCGGGCTGCCGCTGTCGGCGGCGGACAAATACCCGGCGTCGCTGTCCGGCGGCATGATCAAACGCGCCGCTCTGGCCCGGGCCCTGGCGCTGGATCCGGACATTCTGTTTCTCGATGAACCCACCGCTGGCCTTGATCCGATTGGTGCGGCGCAATTCGATCAATTGATCCTGACCCTGCGCGATGCGCTCGGTCTCAGCGTGTTTCTGGTGACCCACGACCTCGACACGCTCTACACCATCACCGACCGCGTGGCGGTGCTGGCGCAGAAAAAGGTCTTGGTCGCAGGGCCTATCGACGTCGTCTCGGAAACCGACGACGCGTGGATTCACGAATACTTTCACGGCCCGCGCGGCCGCTCGGCGCTGGACGCCGCCAAATTGCTCAACGAGGTCTGACATGGAAACCCGAGCGCATCATGTGTTGATCGGCCTGTTCACCGTGATTGTGGTGGCAGGCGCCCTGCTCTTCGGTCTGTGGCTGGCCAAGTCCAGCGTCGACACCGAGTTCAAGGATTACGAGATTGTCTTCAGCGAGGCGGTCAGTGGCCTGTCCAAGGGCAGCCCGGTGCAGTACAGCGGGATCAAGGTCGGTGATGTGATCAACCTGCGCCTTGATCCAAAAGATCCACGGCGCGTGCTGGCGCGGATTCGTCTCGGCGGCGATACGCCGGTCAAGGAAGACACCCAGGCCAAACTGGCGCTGGCCGGGATCACCGGGACGTCGATCATCCAGCTCAGCGGCGGTACACCGGAAAGCCCGAAGCTGCGCGGCCATGACGGCAACCTGCCGACCATCGTCGCATCGCCCTCGCCTATTTCGCGGCTGCTCAATGACTCCAACGATTTGATGACCGGCATCACTGCGCTGCTGCAGAACGCCAACCAGATGTTCTCGGCCGAGAACGTCGAGCGTGTGAGCAAAACCCTTGCCCATCTGGAGCAGACCACCGGCACCATCAACGATCAGCGCGGCGACATCAAGCAAGCCATGCAGCAACTGGCGACCGTCGGTAAACAGGCCGGCAGCATGCTCGAGCAGACCTCGTTGCTGATGCGCAACGCCAACGGCTTGATCAACGACCAGGGCAAACAGGCACTGGGCAGCGCCGAGCAAGCCATGAAGTCGCTGGAACAAAGCACAACCACCATCAGCACCTTGCTCAGCAAAAACGAAAACTCCCTCGACAACGGCATGCAGGGCCTCAATGGCCTGGCCCCGGCGATCCGCGAACTGCGTGAGACGCTGACCTCGCTGCGCGCCATCTCGCAACGCCTTGAGGCCAACCCCAGCGGCTACCTGCTGGGCCGTGACAAGAACAAGGAATTCACGCCATGAAGCTGACTCGACTTGCCCTCCTCGCCGGCTTCACGCTGATCAGCGCCTGTTCGATTCTGCCCCAGTCAGAGCCGTCGGATGTCTATCGCCTGCCCACCGCCCAGGCGCCCGCCTCGGCCAGTCCGGCGGCGACTCAGCCGTGGTCGCTGCGGTTGAACAAGTTGCAGGCCAGCGAAGCGTTGAACCGGCCGACGATTGCGGTGATTCCACAAGGTGACGTGATCAGCAGCTACAAAGGCTCGCGCTGGAGTGATCCGGCGCCGGTGCTGGTGCGTAATCGCTTGCTCGACGGGTTTACGCGTGATGGTCGGGTGACGTTGCTCAGTACCGATGACAGCAACTTTGCTGCAGATCTGGAATTGGGCGGGAGCTTGCAGGCGTTTCAGGCCGAGTATCAGGGCACACAGGCCAGCGTCGTGGTGCGCGTCGATGCGTTGCTGGTGCGCGGTTACGACCAGCGGATTCTGGCCAGTCGACGGTTTGAGGAGCGTCAGCCGTTGAGCGATGTGCAAGTGCCGGCGGTAGTGGCCGGATTTGGCCAGGCCAGTGATCGCCTGAGCGCAAAAGTCGTGGCCTGGGCCGTCGAACAAGGCCAGAAACTCGCCCCCAAGAGCCACTGACAGGACACATTCCCCTGTGGGAGCGAGCCTGCTCGCGAATACGGTGTGTCATTCACATTGATGTTACTGACACGACGCCTTCGCGAGCAGGCTCGCTCCCACATTGGATTTTTGCTTAGCCGAAGAACCAGTAGCAGACGCCAATCGCGCCGAGTACACCCGCCAGCTCCGCCAGCAACGCACATCCCACCGCATGCCGCGCGCGTTGAATCCCCACCGCGCCGAAATACACCGCCAGCACATAGAACGTCGTTTCCGTACTGCCCTGCACCGTTGCCGCGACCAGCGCCGGGAAGCTGTCAACGCCCGAGGTCTTCATCGTTTCGATCAACATCGCCCTTGCCGCGCTGCCGGAAAACGGTTTGACCATTGCCGTCGGCAGCGCATCGACAAATCGCGTGTCCCAACCGGCCCACTCGACCAGATGCCGAATGCCATCCAGCCCAAAGTCCAGTGCCCCGGATGCGCGCAACACGCCAACCGCGCACAGCATCGCCACCAGATACGGCAACAGATTCTTCGCGACATCGAAGCCTTCCTTCGCGCCTTCGACGAACGCCTCGTAAACCTTGACCTTGCGTAACGCGCCGATGATCAGAAACAGCATGATCAACCCGAACAGCGTGAGATTGCCGAGGATCGACGACAATCCCGCCAAAGCCGTCGCGGAAAGGGTGCCGAGCAACGCCATAAACCCACCCAGGAGCAGCGCGCCCGGCACCAGATAGGCCAACACCACCGGATCCCAGATCCGCAGGCGCTGCATGAATGCCACCGAGAGGAAGCCGACGATCGTCGAGCAACTGGTCGCCAGCAGGATCGGCAGAAACACTAGCGTCGGATCCGGCGCGCCTTGCTGGGCGCGGTACATGAAGATCGTCACCGGCAGCAGGGTCAGAGAGGAGGCGTTGAGCACCAGAAAGAGGATTTGCGCGTTACTGGCGATGGTGGCGCTGGGATTGAGTTCCTGCAGCGCCTTCATGGCTTTCAGGCCGATGGGCGTCGCCGCATTGTCGAGACCGAGGCCGTTGGCCGCGAAGTTCAGGGTGATCAGGCCAAGGGCAGGGTGGCCTGGCGGAACCTCCGGCATCAACCGCAGAAACAGCGGGCCGAGGACTTTGGCCAGCCATTCGACGATTCCGGCCTTCTCGGCGATGCGCAGAAACCCGAGCCAGAGGGTGAGGGTGCCGAACAGCAGCACCATGACTTCAACCGAGAGCTTGGCCATGGCGAAAATGCTTTCCACCATCGCTGCGAAAATCCCGGCGTTACCGCCGACCAGCCACTGCACCAGCGCAGATATTGCTGCCACGACAAAGAAGCCAAGCCACAGGCCATTAAGCATCAGTCAAATCCCCCGAAGAATGCCGCGAATGATAGCGGTGTCGCCAGAAACGACAAACCCCGGATTTCTCCGGGGTTCGTATGGATCTGCCGCCCCCCGATTTACCGGGTGGCCTCAATCTACTGTAGGAGCTGCCGAAGGCTGCGATCTTTTGATTTTGTTTTTTAACAGCAAGATCAACAGATCGCAGCCTGCGGCAGCTCCTACAGGGGGGTGTCAGTTCTTGGAGATTTCGCCTGCCGGCAGTTTTTCCTTGCTGCGCCAGTGCGGCAGGGAGTTCCAGTAGCGCTGGCCTTTGGCGTCGTCGTACATACCTTCCCAACGCGCGATTACCAGTACCGCCAAGGCGTTACCAATCACGTTCAGAGCGGTACGCGCCATGTCCATGATGCGGTCGACACCGGCAATGAACGCCAGGCCTTCCAGCGGAATACCAACGCTGCCCAGAGTGGCCAGCAGCACCACGAAGGAAACGCCCGGTACACCGGCGATGCCTTTGGAGGTGACCATCAGCGTCAGGACCAGCAGCAGTTGCTGGCTGATCGACAGGTCGATGCCGTACAGCTGGGCAATGAAGATGGCGGCGATGGACTGGTACAGGGTCGAACCGTCGAGGTTGAACGAGTAACCGGTCGGTACCACGAAGCTGCAGATGGCTTTCGGTGCGCCGTAGGCTTCCATCTTCTCGATCACGCGCGGCAGCACGGTTTCCGAAGACGCGGTGGAGTAGGCCAGCACCAGCTCATCCTTGAAGATGCGCATCAACTTGATCACCGAGAAGCCGAACAGCTTGGCGATCAGGCCCAGCACCACGAAGGCGAAGAAGGCGATGGCGACGTAAACCAGGATCACCAGTTTCGCCAGCGGCAGCAGCGAGGCAAAGCCGAAGTTGGCCACGGTCACCGCGATCAGCGCGAACACGCCGATCGGCGCGTAGTTCATGATCATGTGGGTGACTTTGAACATGCTTTCCGAAACGCCCTGGAACATCTTCACCAGCGGTTCACGCAGGTCCGACTGCAGGCTCGACAGACCGAGACCGAACAGCACGGAGAAGAAGATGATCGGCAGCATTTCGCCGCGGGCCATGGCCGCGAAGATGTTCGACGGGATCAGGTTGAGGATGGTCTCGATGAACGCATGTTCATGTTGTACTTCGGCGGCGGTCGCCTGGTACTTGGAGATGTCGACCGTACCCAGGGTGCTCATGTCGATGCCGGTGCCCGGGTGGAACAGGTTGGCCAGCAGCAGGCCGACAACGATGGCGATGGTGGTGACGATTTCGAAATAGATGATCGTCTTCAGGCCAATCCGCCCGAGTTTCTTGGCGTCGCCCACGCCGGCGATGCCGACGATCAGGGAAGAGATGACGATCGGGATCACGATCATCTTGATCAGACGGATAAAGATATCGCCTGCCGGTTGCAGGACGTTGCTGATCCACCAGGCCTTCTCGGCACTGAAGTGGTTGAGCAACGCACCAATTGCAATACCCAGAACCAGACCGATGAGGATCTGCCAGGCGAGGCTGATTTTTGCCTTCTTCATTATCTTTACCCTTACTTGCGTTTGACTCAGGCACATGCAGGAACTGGAACGCTCTTAGCGGAAAAGTCTATGCATCTGCCTCCGTATAAGGTGCCCCGAAGCGCGTATTTACGGCTCTTCGGCAGGCGAAAAAAGGCGCAACTATTCCGATGCAAGGTTGCGCCGTCTAATGCCGTAAACGCCTACCCTATGCCGAATCGGCATGAGCTTTTTTAAATGAAACTGGCGTCCCAACCGGTTCGATTGTGACATTTCGGCCGGCATAAGTGCCGTGAACCGGCCATCACAGCGTAGATTGGTTGTTTTTTGAACGAGAAAAATCGACGAAATTTTTAGGAAAAAGCCTACGAAGCAAGACTAGAAGTCCTACTGTTTAAGCGGTCTCTTTGTCGATATACGGTCGCCATGAAACACCGCGTAATGTTTTCGCGCGCAGTGTCAGCGATAGAAAGGGTGAGCTGGACGCTCTGGATCAATGTTTTGCGTGTTGGAAAGCTCAGCGCAAGTCCGTCGAGCCACTGAGGGTCGGCGAACCTGCGACGCAGCTTTTACCCTGACCCGGCCCTTGCGCAGGCACTCCCTGTACCCGTAGGTCACTCCGACCCTGCAACAGTCAGAACGTCCCGGCCCCTTGGTCATGCGCCTTCCTTCCTCAGGTGGGCGCAATGGAAGGCAGCAGGGCTGCTGCCTTCATGTTCAAATCAGTACCACTTCGGATCTTTCTTCAGGGTTTCCATCAGCAGATCCTGCATGCCTTGGTCGGGTTTACCGAAGAAGCGATAAGTCGCATGTCGCGTCGGCGACTTGTCTTGCGGCAGGCCTTCCGGCACATCAACCAGCATGGCGTAGGCATCATCCTTGTCGAAACTGAACGCCACGATGAGGCGGTGGTTCAGGCATTTGTCCTGACTCTCGCAGAGCGGGCCCACCAGATACTGGTCACCATCCTCAGTAACCGCGTTCATTTGTTGCTCGGATGTGCCGGATAGATTGACTACCCATTCCGGTACCCGCTCTTCCTTTTTGATCACACCTTCCCAGGTTTCACGGTACTGCGCGTCAGACGCAAGCAGCTCGTTGACCCGCGCCTGGCCATCATTGGCCGCCATCGCCATGGCACTACCGCCCAGAAGCAAGGCGGCTGCCAGTGTCTTAAACACAGTCATCGTTAACCTCGGCCGCGACGGCCAAAGAAGAAGGAAGCGATGAACATCACCAGGAACACGACAAAGAGAATCTTGGCGATACCCGTGGCGGTGCCCGCGATACCACCGAAGCCCAGTACTGCAGCGATGATGGCAATGATCAAGAATGTAATTGCCCAGCTCAACATGGTGATTCTCCTTACTTCTCTATTTAGGGGTGTTACGTGTTCTGGCGCCGCGCGCCCGAATTCATGTGTTCTTTAGAAAACCCAGCGCTCTTCACGCGGCAGCTGATCCAGTGGCTGTGCCTGATCGACATCCATCATGCGCATCGAGGCACTCTCGGCCTGGCTGCTGCTGACGGCGCTGAAGTGCGTTTGCGTGCTGTGCTGGATCGAGATCAACGGCTCAACCTGCTGACTGTTTTCCCAGCGCAGGTATTGCTGGCAAGCAATCAGAGTGATCAACAGCGCCAGTACGCCAAACAGGCCTTGCTGGATGTGCAGTGGCGAGATACGCACTTGGGCGGCACGTTGGCGAGTCATCCTGGGTTCCTCACTCTCTTGTTGGGTTGGGCAATTCATTTCTGCCCGGGCTGAATGAGGTATTGCAGCCTGCATGCCAGGTTTTTATTTGAAAAATATTCAATAAAATCAATAATTTATGTGTGATGGAAAAAACGTTTGCGACGCATCCTGCACGATGGGGCATCCGGGATCGTGCGCAATGCACGATTTTTTCGTAGGAGATTTCATTCTTATGGAATTGAGAGCAGGGCGCAGATGTCAGAAAAGTACGCAGGGAATGCCCTGCAAATCGGCATTTGTTTAAAAAAACAACAAAATCAACGTATTGGCCGTAAAGGCAGGAGAGAGCTACCCTCCTATGGCTGGCATCGTTCAGAATCAACCATGCAACTTGCCCGATTTTTCCGGGACTAACCCAAGACCAATCACTATGGAGCGTAGGAAAAATGGAATCTGCCACTGAGCATCAAGGCCGCATTCTGCTGGTGGACGACGAATCCGCCATCCTGCGTACCTTCCGTTATTGCCTTGAAGACGAGGGCTATACGGTCGCCACTGCTAACAGCGCGGCTCAAGCCGAGGCGCTGCTGCAACGCCAGGTCTTCGACCTGTGCTTCCTTGATTTACGTCTGGGCGAAGACAACGGTCTCGACGTGCTGGCGCAAATGCGCATTCAGGCGCCGTGGATGCGCGTAGTGATCGTCACCGCGCATTCGGCCGTGGATACCGCTGTCGATGCGATCCAGGCCGGCGCCGCCGACTATCTGGTCAAACCGTGCAGCCCGGACCAGTTGCGTCTGGCTACTGCCAAGCAACTGGAAGTGCGCCAACTGTCGGCGCGCCTCGAAGCCCTCGAAGGCGAGATCCGCAAACCGAAGGACGGTCTCGATTCCCACAGCCCGGCGATGAAAGTCGTGCTCGAAACTGCTCGCCAAGTCGCCGGCACCGACGCCAACATCCTTATCCTCGGCGAGTCCGGCACCGGTAAAGGTGAGCTGGCTCGAGCGATTCACGGCTGGAGCAAGCGCGAGAAAAAATCCTGCGTGACCATCAATTGCCCGTCGTTGACCGCTGAGCTGATGGAAAGCGAGCTGTTTGGCCACAGTCGAGGGGCGTTTACCGGTGCCAGCGAAAGCACGCTCGGTCGTGTCAATCAGGCTGACGGCGGTACGCTGTTTCTTGACGAGATCGGCGATTTTCCGCTGACATTACAACCCAAGTTGCTGCGTTTTATTCAGGACAAGGAATACGAGCGGGTAGGTGATCCGGTTACACGCCGCGCTGATGTGCGCATCCTCGCGGCGACCAACCTCAATCTCGAAGACATGGTCCGTGACGGCCGATTCCGTGAAGATCTGCTTTATCGCCTCAATGTGATCACTCTGCACCTGCCGCCTCTGCGCGAGCGTGCCGAGGACATCCTGACGCTGGCCGATCGCTTTCTCGCCCGCTTCGTTAAAGAGTACGCACGTCCGGCGCGCGGCTTCAGCGACGAGGCACGCGAGGCGCTGCTCGGCTACCGCTGGCCGGGCAACATTCGTGAGCTGCGCAACGTGGTCGAGCGAGCAAGCATCATTTGCCCGCAGGAACGCGTGGAAATCAGCCACCTCGGCATGGCCGAACAACCGGCCAACAATGCGCCAAGAGTCGGTGCGGCGTTGAGTCTCGACGAGTTGGAAAAAGCTCACATCGGCGCGGTGCTCGCCACCGCCGGCACCCTGGATCAAGCGGCGAAAACTCTGGGCATCGACGCCTCGACCCTGTATCGCAAGCGCAAGCAGTACAACCTGTGAGCGCCCGACGATGAAACTGGCGATGAAGTTGCGGACCCGTTTGTTCCTGAGTATTTCCGCGCTCATCACCGTGGCCTTGCTCGGGCTGCTGCTCGGGCTGGTCAGCGTGATGCAGATGGCGGGAACGCAAGAAACCTTGGTGCGCAGCAACTTCGTCACGTTGGATCTGGGGCTCAAATTGCGCCAGACCCTGGGTGATCAACTGATCATCATGATGGCTGAAAAGCCCGACCCGGTAGCGTTCGAAGCGTCGAAACAGCATTACTTCCAACTGCTCGACGAAGGCATTGCCCAAGAGCAAGAAGGTGATGGTCGGCAGTACGGGTTCAGTCAGGCCAAAGCGGATTACCTGAACTTCCTGCAATCGTTCGATCTGTCGCGTGACCCCGCCAGTTCGATGAGCAGCAGCGCCGACTTCAGAGAGCGCTTCAATACACTGCGCAACGGGCTGATCGCCGAACACAAACATGCACTGGATAACATCAACGCGGTACAGCATGAGGCACGCGACCGCGCGTTGCTGATCGCCGGTCTGCTGGGCTTTGTCGGGCTGGCGGTGCTGATCATCGGTTTCATCACGGCTCACGGCATTGCCCGGCGTTTCGGCGCTCCGATCGAGGCGCTGGCGAAAGCCGCGGACAATATCGGCCAAGGCAATTTTGAAGTGACCCTGCCGATATCCTCGGCGATGGAAATGAACCTGCTGACTAAACGTTTTGGCCTGATGGCCGAGGCACTGCGCGAGCATCAGGCGACCAATGTCGACGAATTGCTCGCCGGTCAGCAGCGCTTGCAGGCGGTACTCGACAGCATCGATGACGGCTTGCTGATGATCGACCGGCAAGGGCATCTGGAGCACCTCAATCCTGTCGCTCAGCGGCAATTGGGCTGGGAAGATGACCGTCTCGGCCAAGGACTGGGGACGGCGCTGGAGCGCCCGGAGCTGGATGCGCAGCTGCAACTTGTACTGCGCGGGGGCACCCTGGAGCGGGCGCCGGAAGATCTGAGTATCGAGGTCGACGGCGAATCCCGCCTGCTGACCTACAGCCTGACCCCGGTCAGCCACACCCAGGGCCATATCCTCGGCGCGGTGATGGTGTTGCACGATGTCACCGAGCAGCGCGCCTTCGAACGGGTACGCAGTGAATTCGTCTTGCGAGCCTCACACGAACTGCGCACGCCGGTCACCGGCATGCACATGGCATTCGGCCTGTTCCGCGAACGGGCGAAGTTTCCTGCAGACTCCCGCGAAGCCGATTTGCTCGACACCGTGAATGAAGAAATGCAGCGCCTGATGCAATTGATCAACGACTTGCTCAACTTCTCGCGTTATCAGAACGGTCTGCAGAAGCTCACACTGGCGCCGTGTTCCATCGAAGATTTGCTGGAGCAGGCGCAGCTGCGCTTTGCCGATTCGGCGGCAGCCAAGGGCATCGTCCTGAATGTCGAAGTTCAGGGGCCACTCCCGCGTTTGCAGGCTGATCAGGCGCAGCTTGATCGCGTCCTCGACAACCTGATCGACAACGCCTTGCGCCATACCGCCCGCGCCGGTCAGATCCGCTTGCAGGCACGTCGGCATGGCGAGCGGGTGATTATCAGCGTCGAAGACAACGGCGAAGGTATTGCCTACGGCCAGCAGGGGCGGATATTCGAGCCGTTCGTGCAGGTTGGACGCAAGAAGGGCGGTGCCGGCCTGGGCTTGGCGCTGTGCAAGGAAATCGTCCAGCTGCATGGCGGACGCATGGGCGTTTACTCGCGGCCGGGGCAGGGCACGCAGTTTTATATGGCGCTCGCCGTCTAGGCTTCATCATCCATGCGCCGTCCGGCGAGGCGCCGGCCACGGGTGATCAGTTCGATGAACTGCACCGCGCTCAGCGCATGGGCGAATAGCCAGCCCTGACCGAATTTCACGCCTTCACTGCGCAGCAATTGCGCTTGGGATTCGAGTTCGATGCCTTCGGCAATCACCTTGAGATCCAGCGCTTGGGCCATGTGAATGATGTGTGGGGCGACGCCGCTGCTGGCCGCGTCATGGCCCAGTGCATCAATGAACGCTTTGTCGATTTTCAG
Source organism: Pseudomonas sp. rhizo66 (assembly GCF_031931925.1). Lineage (NCBI taxonomy): Bacteria > Pseudomonadati > Pseudomonadota > Gammaproteobacteria > Pseudomonadales > Pseudomonadaceae > Pseudomonas > Pseudomonas sp. rhizo66. The sequence goes on along the minus strand of NZ_JAUJWZ010000002.1, from coordinate 66,720 downwards.
GCAATCGACCGGCAAGGTTTGCAGGTAGGCGAGGCTGCAATAGCCGGTGCCGAAGTCGTCGATCAACACCTGATGACCAACGTCGCGCAAGGCTTGCAGGTTTTCCCGTGCCACCACCACATCAATCAAGCCACGTTCGGTGACCTCGAAGGCAATCTGTTTCGCGGCCACGCGATGCAGGGTAAGCAGCCGCGCCATGACCTGGCCGATGCGCGGCACCATCACGTCGCAGGCCGCCAGGTTGACCGAGATGTACAACTGCGGATTGGCCCGCAGCAACTGGCCCAGTTGCTCGAGCAAGCGCTGCAGGACGAAGTCGGTCATCTGCCGGATCTGCCCGGTGTTTTCTGCCATGGGGATAAACAGGTCGGGGCTGGTCAGCGTGCCGTCGGGGCGACGCCAGCGCAGCAGGGCTTCGGCGCCGACGCAGTTGCGGCTGTCGAGGTCGAAGATCGGCTGATAGAGCACCTGCAGCTCGCCGCGGCGGATCGCACCGTGAAGTTCGGCATCCAGAGACTGACGCTGGCGCACCAGTAAAAACACGAAAAACCCGACAAAGGCGCCGAGCAGCAGACACGCCGGGATGATCCACCACCAGACAGCCGGAATGTGCATGCCGGTTCTGGGGGTGATCAGCACCAGCTGATATTCCGGGTTGTCGGTGGGCATGCGGTAGATCAGCCGGGTCTGCGTGACTTGCAGGGCATCGCGACTCTTCGGGGGCCAGTGTTCTGTGGGCGGCCAGGCTTGCGCCGTGCCCAGCACCGGGATGGCGCGGGTGCCATGGTCGAGCACCACCAGCAGGCTGCTGCCGGGCGACAGGTCGACCATGTCGGTCAGGTGTCCGCGCGAGGTGGCCACGCGGAAATTGCCGCGCCCCAGCATCAACGCCGCACGGTTTTCATCGGGTTCGGTGGTGGTGTTCAGCCAATAGCTGTAGGTCGGGCCTTTGATATCAGGCGCTCGAACGCCCGACAGGCCTTCCTGGCGCGGACGGTTGGAGCAGATCCGCGAAGCGTCCATATAAGCCGCTTCGTAAACGAAGCGATAGTTGAAGGTGACTTGCTGCAGCGTGGCGATCATTTCATCGTCACAACTGCGCAATGGCTGCGCCTCCAGGTCATCGAGACTTTCACGCAACTGGCCGAACAACTGTTCGAGGCGGGCGAGGAAGCGTTCGCCTTGCGCGTTCATTTGCTGACTTTCGCTTTGCTCGACCTGACGCATCGCCACGAACATACCGCCGGCGATCAGCAGGCTGGCACTGAGGACAGCCGCGATCATCGCCAAAAACCAGGGGCGATAAAACCAGCTACGCAGCGTCTCTCGGGTAGCAACCATCATGGAATATCCGAAGAATTACCAATGAGTTATAGCTGCTGATTGCAATTTCGCCCTGACCGTCGGGCGGGCGTCATTATTTTGTCTGATTGAGTACCAGCAGCAACGCGGCCGTTTGTGCATCCGGCGTGCCGTCGAAGCGCGCAGGGCGGAAGTGCATCTGGAAGGCGGCGATGACATGACGCGTCGCAACGTCAAGTTCGCCGGTCTGCGGCGTGTCATACCCCAAGTGCGCCAACTGCGCCTGGAACCAGCCAATGCTCGGCAGTTCGCTGTTGTTGAACAGCATTTGCTGGCGCGCAACGGCCTGTTCGTTCGGCCATATGCCCAAGCCTTCGGCGGCGAGTCGCTTCCATGGAAACAATGGCCCTGGATCGAGTTTGCGCAGTGGCGCGATGTCGCTGTGGCCGATGATATGGCGCGGGCTGATGCCATTGCGTTTGCTGATGTCTTTGAGCAGGGCAATCAGCGATTGAATTTGCGCTTCGCTATACGGGTACCACAGGCGCCCGGTGGGGGTGTCCTTGAAACCCGGATTGACGATTTCAATGCCGATCGAGCTGGAGTTGAGCCAGGTGCGGCCTTGCCACTGGCTTTCGCCGGCGTGCCAGGCGCGCTGGTTTTCGTCCATCAGTTTGTAAACGGTGCCGCCCTTGTCGTCGCCGATCAGGTAGTGACTGCTGACTTCGCCGTGGGTCAGCAATTGCAGCGAGCGCTCCAGTGAGGCCGAGGTGTAATGCACGATCACGAATTGGATGCGGCTGTCGTAATTGGCCGAAGGATGGCTGGTGTTGTAACGCGGGCCACTGGCACAACCGGCCAGAACGAGCAGCGACGTGAGGAGGGCAAATAATTTCATGGCAAAGGGCAGTACACGCAAGACAGTAATGCAACAGTGTAACGTACTGCCTTGCGCGTCGACGGTCAGCGGGCGGATTTAAACAAAATGGAACAATTTGCTCAGCCCAGCTCGACTCGGTTGCGTCCGGCGTTTTTCGCCCGGTACAGCGCCTGATCGGCTCTTTTGAGCACCAGATCGCTGTGTTCTCCCGCACGGAATGTCGCCAGCCCCATGGAGATCGTGATTGTCACGCGCTCACCCTTGAAGTGGAACGGGCAGGCTTCAATAGCCGCGCGCAGGGTTTCCAGCAGCTTGGCGCCGACCGCTGGTGGCGTCGCCGGCATCAGCAGAACGAACTCCTCACCACCGAACCGGGCAATGAAATCCGAGCCGCGCAGGCGTTTGCGCAGCACGGTGGCGATGATTTTCAGCACCTTGTCGCCAGCCAGATGGCCATAGTTGTCATTGATCCGCTTGAAGTGATCAAGGTCGAGCATGGCCAGGCTCAGGGTATTGCCGTGCTGTTGCCACTGCTTGATTTCATGCTCGAGGCGTTCGCTCCACGCGGCGCGGTTGGGCAGGCCGGTGAGCGGGTCGATCAGGGCTTTCTGGCGTTGTACTTCCAGGTGTTCGCGGAAGCCTTGAGCTTCCTGCTCCATATGCGCCACGCGCTCGGACAGGCTTTTCAGTCGCGTGGCGACTTCCTGCTCGCGGGCGTCGCGCTGTTTCTGGTGCTGGTCCATGGTGCCGAGCAGGCCCTCGAGATGATTCTCCAGCACGTGCTTGAGGTCTTCCAGGTCCGCCGCTTCCTGCACGCTGGTCTGCAGGCCGTCGACTTGCTCGCGGATTTGCGTGTCCATGGCTTTCGCCGCCGAGCTGTTGTCGGCATGGCCTGCACTGGCGGCTTGCAGATTGCTCTGGAACGCTTCAAGGCGTTCGTTGAGTTGCTGCAGATAGGCTTCGAATTCGTGTTGGCCGCTGTCGGTGATCGCCAGCATCAACGTCGCCAGATCGTCGAGGATCGGGATCAGTTCGTACCAGTTCAACCCGTGTTTAAGCCGTTCGCGCATGGCTTCGGCTTGCGGGCGGTGGCGTTCAGGCAGGGTCAGGTCGTCGAGCAGGCCGATCAGGGTATCTTCGATGTGTTTGGCCACGGAGCTGTAGGACGGCTCCGGAGTGTCCGGCAGGGCGAACAGGATGTCGTGTTCGGCTTGTTCCGGGTCAATGGCCGCCAGCGCCTGCGCGATGGGTTCGGGCAGGGGCAGGCTGTCGAGGATCAGTGGCGATGGATCACCGGGGTAGATCAGTTCATCGGGGTTGATCGCCTCAGCGGTCGGCGGTTGAGCCGGCGCTGAAGCCGGGGCGAAAACAGGTTCGGGTTCGAAGCGCTCTGCCGCCGGTTCGGCCGGTTCACTGATGACTTCATTGACGACCGTGGGCGGCACAAAGGCAACCACGTCTGCCTGTTCCAACTGTGTTGGGGCGGCTGGCGTTGTTGGCTCGACAACAGGTGCAGCTGCTTGGATGGCGGGAGCTGCCGATACCGGCTCCATCGCCGTGACAGGCGCGGGCGGTGCGGTTTCCGGTGCGGGGGGCGGTGCAGCCAGCGGTTGCGCCGTCGGCGCGGCTGGAACCTGCGCGGGCGATTCTGTCACTTGTGCTTCTTCGCTATCGCGACTGCCAAACAGGCGCTGCAACAATCCCGGACGTCCCGGTTCTGCCGGCGTCTCCAATTGGCTCAATGCCTTGCCCTGCAAACCACTGAGTTCACTCAGCAACAGCGGCATTTCCCGCGCCGAGCCGACGCGGCTATCCAGCTGTTTGGCGAATTTCTTCAGTGGCTGGGCGACCTCACGGGGCAGCGGCAACGCCTGCAACTGCGTGACCAGCGACGTCAGCGCGGTGCTGACTTGATCGATGCGGGTTTCGCGGCGCTGCTCGGAATCGAGCACGGCTTTTTCCAGGCGCGGTAGCAGGGCGGCGAGGCCGGCGTCCATGTCGTCGGTGCGCACCACATCGCGCATCTCTTTCATGCATTGATCCACGACCTTGTCGGTGCCCTCAGCCGCGAGTGTGCTGCGCACCAGGCCGCGCCGCAGCAAGTCGAGCCTGGCGGCCCAGCGCCGTTCAAGGTTGTCTTGCTGTTCGATGCTTTTGAGGTACTTCTCTTTCCAGCGCTGGGCGTCGTCGCTCATTCAGGGGTTCCGCGAGGGGCAGGACTCAACGCGGGCAATGCATCGGCCGTGAGCGAACCCGGCAGACGAATCTCTACCGCGACCGGCAGGTGATCGGAAATCGGTTGTGCCAGCACTTCGACCTTTTCCAGGGTGAGGGTCGGGCTGAGCAAAATATGATCAAGGCAACGCTGAGGGCGCCAGCTGGGGAATGTCGCTTCCACCTGCGGGGCGAGCAAGCCGAGATCGCGTAACGGTGACTGTTGTAGCAGATCGCTGGCATGGGTGTTCATGTCGCCCATCAAAATCTGATGTTTATAACCACCGATCAGCTCACGAATATAGGCCAGTTGCAGGCTGCGCGTTCGCGCGCCAAGGGCCAGGTGCATCATCACCACTACCAGCGCTTCCGGGCCTTCGCCGAAACGCAGGAGGATCGCGCCGCGACCTTTCGGGCCGGGCAACGGGTGATCTTCGATCGCCCACGGGCGCAGGCGACTGAGCACGCCATTGCTGTGCTGGGCCAGTCGACCGAGGTTGCGATTGAGTTGTTGATACCAATAAGGGAAGGAGCCGAGCTGCGCCAGATGTTCGACCTGATTGACGTAGCCTGAACGCAGGCTGCCGCCATCGGCTTCCTGCAGGGCGACCAGATCGAAGTCACCCAACAAGTCACCAATCTTTTGCAGGTTGCCTGAGCGCCCGTTGTGCGGCAGCAGGTGCTGCCAGCTGCGAGTCAGATAATGCCGATAGCGCTCGGTGCTGATGCCGACCTGGATATTGAAACTGAGCAAGCGCAGACGCTGGTCTGCGGGCAGGCCCGTCGATGCCAGGTGATGCTCGTTGACCTGCGGATCATGCAGGCCAACGGTGCGTTCAGACTTCCAGCGGCGCATGGCGGCTGCCGCGCTTAGTTGGTCGCAGCCTTGGTTGCCGCTCGTTCTTTGGCGACCAGTTGATCAGCCAGTTTCAGCGCTTGCTCGGCACCACCGGCAGAGCCGATGTCGAAACGGTACTTGCCGTTAACGATCATGGTTGGCACGCCAGTGATCTCATACTTCTTGGCCAGTTCGCGGGCCTTGACGATCTGACCTTTGATGGCGAACGAGTCGAAAGTGGCGAGGAACTTGTCCTTGTCCACGCCTTGTGTGGCGAGGAAGTCAGCCATGTCGTTTTTGTCGGTCAGTTTCTTGTGTTCCTTCTGGATCGCGTTGAAAACGGCTGCGTGAACCTTGTGCTCGACACCCATGGCTTCGAGGGTCAGGAACATCTGGCCGTGAGCGTCCCATGGGCCGCCGAACATGGCCGGAATACGTACGAAGTTGACGTCGGACGGCAGTTTCTCAACCCAAGGGTTGATCACTGGCTCAAAGGCGTAGCAGTGCGGGCAGCCGTACCAGAACAGCTCGACCACTTCGATCTTGCCAGGCTCTGCAACCGGTACCGGGTTGGCCAGCTCGACGTAAGGGGCGGCTGGGGCTTCGGCGGCTTGAGCGGTCACGCCGAACAGGCTGGCAGCGACGAGAGCGGCGCTGATGATCAGATTACGCATGCTTTACTCCTGGACAATTTGGGTCGCCTCGCGCGACCTGTTTTCAGACAGATCCTGGCGGGCATGAGTTCTGTAGTGTAACGGCAGCGGCCACAAAAAAGGGCGGCCAAAGCCACCCTTTTTATACTTGCTGCGACGGATTAATCGAGCGTTAACGTTGCGCGAGATCCGTCGCTGCCCAGTGCGGTCTTAGTGCAGACCCTGAATGTAGCTGGCGACGGCGGCGATGTCTTCGTCGCTCAGGCGTTTGGCGATGGTCTGCATGGTCATGGTGTCGCCATCGTTGGTGCGGCCGCCTTCTTCCTTGCGGAAGTCGGTCAGTTGCTTGGCGATGTATTGAGCGTGTTGACCACCCAGGTGCGGGAAGCCGGCGGCGGCGTTGCCAGCGCCATTCGGCGAATGGCAGCCAGTGCAGGCTGGCACTTTCTTGTCCAGATTACCGCCACGGAACAAAGCTTCACCGCGTGCGACGAGCTTCGGATCGGCGGCGCCGACGCTGCCTTTCTGGCTGGCGAAGTAGGCGGCGATGTCGGCCAGGTCCTGATCGCTCAGGTTGGTCAGCAGGCCGGTCATTTCCAGAACAGTGCGCTTGCCCGACTTGATGTCGTGCAACTGCTTGGTCAGGTAGCGTTCACCCTGGCCGGCCAGTTTCGGAAAGTTTGGCGCCATGCTGTTCCCGTCCGGGCCATGGCAGGCTCCGCAGACGGCGGCTTTTGCCTGGCCTGCTGCGGCATCACCGGCAGCATGGGCGAAGCCCGAGATTCCCACGGTCAACAGCAGACTCACGATCAATTTGTTCATCAGCTAATCCAACTACGGCTAAGGGTTAAGTTATGGACCGGGCTTACTCGCGCTCATCCACAGGATGATGGCTTGGTAATCCTCGGCACTGCAGTCCATGCACAAACCACGCGGCGGCATCGCCTTGAAACCCTGGGTCACGTGTTGCACCAGCGTCCCCATACCTTTCGCCAACCTCGGCGTCCAAGCTTCCTGATCGCCTCTTTTGGGCGCCATGGGTAGTTGGCCGGAATGACAGGCACCACAAACACGGTTGTACACAGCTTCCGGATCCTGTGTAGCCTGTGCGCTGTAAAGCGGCATCAAGACTCCGGCAGCCAGCAGCCATTTCGTCATAAAACGACCTTTTCAGGGTTGAGAGCGTTCTGCGTTCTAATGCGCAATCAAGGTCTGTCGCTCTCGTGAACTTCATCCTTCGCTGGGACAAAGCACACACAAAATCTGCGGCATTATATACTGGCGTCACTGAAACGGAAGCGACACCGCGTTCCGCGCCCAATCCCGGCGCCGCCCACATCGGAAATCCTATGCAACTCAAGAATCCCATCCTCGGCCTGTGCCAACAGTCCACGTTCATGCTCAGTGCCGCCAAAGTCGATCAATGCCCTGACGACGAAGGCTTCGAAGTGGCGTTTGCCGGTCGTTCCAACGCCGGCAAATCCAGCGCACTGAACACCCTGACTCACGCCAGCCTGGCGCGCACCTCGAAAACCCCGGGTCGCACACAGCTGTTGAACTTCTTCAAGCTAGACGATGATCGGCGTCTGGTCGACCTGCCGGGCTACGGTTACGCAAAAGTACCGATCCCGCTCAAGCAACACTGGCAGCGTCACCTCGAGGCTTACCTCGGTGGCCGGGAGAGTTTGAAGGGTTTGATTCTGATGATGGACATCCGTCATCCAATGACCGACTTCGACCTGTTGATGCTCGACTGGGCCGTAGCTGCCGGCATGCCGATGCACATCCTGCTGACCAAGGCCGACAAGCTGACCTACGGCGCAGCCAAGAACACCCTGCTCAAAGTGCAGTCGGAAATCCGCAAGGGTTGGGGTGACCTGGTCACCATCCAGCTCTTCTCCGCGCCAAAACGCATGGGCCTGGAAGAGGCCTACACTGTGTTGGCAGGCTGGATGGAACTGGCAGACAAAGGCGCCGAGGCGGCAGCCGAGTAAGTCGGGATATGGAAATTTGTTTGTAGTGTGTTCAGGCAAGGCGAAAGGGCAGTGAAAAGCGGCCGGGGTCGCGCTCGACTTTAGGGGACCTAAATGAGCATTTGAGCTGTGCTTTCAAGGCAGCATGAACGCGCTACAGACAAATTTTGGGCAAAAAAAGCCCCGGATTTCATTGGGGAGGGAGAAATTCCGGGGTTTAAGTTCCGAACCGCTAGGGCGGGGTTCAGATATCTGCCAACACTTAACACAACATAGGAGCATCGAAGGGCTTCACCAGCCATTCAGTATCTCTGAGTAGTGTCCTTCCAGATTAGTTCAGATTTTTTTCAAAAAGCTTTGGAATAATCCCAAGCGCTTTTCGAAATAAGCAGGTTTTACCTGCGTTGCCGCGACGTTGTATCGCGGCAAAACCGTCTTCAAATGGCTTAGTGAGCCTCATCCCAATTGTTGCCCACACCCACTTCGACCAGCAGCGGTACATCCAGTTTCGCCGCTTCGCTCATGTGTACGCGGATCTCGGCACTGACCTGTTCAACCAGGTCCTCACGAACCTCCAGCACCAATTCATCGTGTACTTGCAGGATGACTCTGGCGTCCAGCCCGGACGTCGCCAGCCAGTTATCCACCGCCACCATGGCTTTCTTGATGATGTCGGCGGCCGTGCCCTGCATCGGCGCGTTGATCGCCGTACGTTCGGCGGCGGCGCGTTCCTGCGGCTTGTTCGAGTTGATTTCCGGCAGGTACAGGCGACGACCGAAGAACGTCTCGACATACCCCTGATCCGCCGCTTGGGCGCGCGTGCGATCCATGTACTCGCGCACGCCCGGATAACGGGCGAAGTAGGTGTCGATGTAAGCCTTGGCAGTCTTGGTGTCGACGCCGATGTCCTTGCCGAGCTTCTGCGCACCCATGCCGTAGATCAGGCCGAAGTTGATCGCCTTGGCGCCACGGCGCTGGTCGGAAGTCACTTCGTTGAGCTCGACCTTGAACACTTCGGCAGCGGTGGCGGTGTGCACGTCCAGGTTGTTGCGGAAGGCGTTCATCAGGCCTTCGTCCTTGGACAGGTGCGCCATGATCCGCAGTTCGATCTGCGAATAGTCCGCCGCCAGCAGTTTGTAGCCTTTTGGCGCGACGAACGCCTGACGGATGCGCCGGCCTTCAGCGGTGCGCACCGGGATGTTCTGCAGGTTCGGATCGCTGGAAGACAAGCGCCCGGTCGACGCCACAGCCTGATGATAAGAGGTGTGAATACGTCCGGTGCGCGGGTTGATCTGCTCTGGCAGGCGATCGGTGTAGGTGCTTTTCAGTTTGCTCATCGAGCGGTGCTCCATCAGCACCTTCGGCAAGCGGTGATCGTCTTCGGCGAGTTTCGCCAACACTTCTTCGGCGGTCGACGGCTGGCCTTTGGCAGTTTTCTTCAGCACCGGCAGACCGAGCTTTTCGTAGAGGATCACGCCCAGTTGCTTCGGCGAGCCAAGGTTGAACTCTTCGCCGGCGATTTCGAACGCTTCACGCTCCAGCGCCACCATCTTGTTACCCAGCTCAATACTCTGGATGCCGAGCAGTTCCGCATCGACGAACGCCCCCTGGCGCTCGATGCGCGCCAGCACCGGCACCAGCGGGATTTCGATATCGGTCAGCACGCTGGCCAGGCTCGGGATCGCGCTGAGTTTTTCGAACAGGGTCTGATGCAGACGCAGAGTGATGTCGGCGTCTTCAGCGGCATATGGCCCGGCCTGTTCCAGCGCGATCTGGTCGAAAGTCAGCTGTTTGGCGCCTTTGCCGGCGATGTCCTGAAAGCTCACGGTGGTGTGATCCAGGTACTTCTGCGCGAGGCTGTCCATGTCGTGGCGGGTGGCGGTGGAGTTGAGCACGTAGGACTCAAGCATCGTGTCGAAGGCGATGCCGCGCACGGTGATGCCGTTGTTCTGGTCGCCGCCGATGGCGCAGTTGGCCAGGATGTTCATGTCGAACTTGGCGTGCTGGCCGACTTTGAGTTTGTTCGGGTCTTCGAGAATCGGCTTGAGCGCGCGCAGCACGGTGTCGCGATCCAGCTGCTCCGGCACGCCGATGTACGAGTGGGTCAGCGGGATGTACGCGGCTTCGTTGGCCTGCACGGCGAACGACAGACCGACCAGTTGCGCCTGCTGCGCGTCGATACCGGTGGTTTCGGTGTCGAAGGCGAACAGCTTGGCGTTCTTCAGTTTTTCCAGCCAGACGTCGAAACGCGCCTGATCAAGGATGGTTTCATACGCAGCTTCGGTCGGAACGGCAGGGGCTTCTTCTGCGGGTGCACTGAACAGATCGCCAGCCGGCGCAGGCTCAGCGGCTGCACTCAGCTCCAGGCGCTTGGCGTCGCGATCGAGGTCGTTCAGCCAGCTCTTGAATTCCAGCAGGGTGTACAACTCGTAGAGCTTGGCCGGATCTTCTGTGCCCATCTGCAGGTCGTCGAGTTCGATGTCCAACGGCACGTCGACCTTGATAGTCGCCAGTTGATAGGAGAGGAAGGCCATCTCCTTGTGCTCTTCGAGCTTGGCCGGCAGGGTTTTCGCGCCGCGAATCGGCAGGGTCGGAACGATGTCGAGATTGGCGTACAGCTCGGTCAGGCCGCCATTGACCCCGACCAACAAACCGGACGCAGTCTTCGGGCCGATGCCCGGAACACCCGGGATGTTGTCGGAAGAATCGCCCATGAGCGCCAGATAATCGATGATCTGCTCGGGAGCGACGCCGAATTTCTCCTTCACGCCTTCCACATCCATCGAACTACCGGACATGGTGTTGACCAAGGTAATGTGGCCGTCGACCAATTGCGCCATGTCCTTGTCACCAGTGGAGATGATCACCGGGCGATCCGCCGCCGCGCTGCTGCGCGCCAGTGTGCCGATCACGTCGTCGGCTTCGACGCCTTCCACGCACAGCAGCGGGAAACCGAGGGCAATCACGCTCTGGTGCAGCGGCTCGATCTGTACGCGCATGTCGTCGGGCATGCTGGGGCGGTTGGCTTTGTAGTCGGCGTACATCTCATCGCGAAATGTCCCGCCCTTGGCGTCGAACACCACGGCGAACGGGCTGTCCGGGTACTGCTTGCGCAGACTCTTGAGCATGTTCAGCACGCCTTTGACCGCACCGGTCGGCAGGCCTTTGGAGGTGGTCAGTGGTGGCAGCGCGTGAAAAGCGCGGTACAGGTAAGACGAACCGTCCACCAGGACGAGGGGGGCTTGGCTCATGAGCAGGATCAACCTTTTCGGCGGGTCCGGCGCTAGAATAGCGGGACCGTTGACGACAAAGGGACAAGGTTATCATGCGTACGTTAAATCGCTTGCTGCTGGTCGGTCTGATTGCTGCCTCACCGTTGGCCGCGATGGCGGCGGATGATGCGCCCGCTTCGGAGCCAGAAGTTACTATCAACACGCACACGGAAGGTGACAAGGTCATCCAGGAATACAGCCGCAGTGGCTTCGTCTATGCGATCAAGGTCACGCCGAAGGGTGGCAAACCGTATTTCCTGGTGCGCGCCGATGGTACGGATGCGAATTACATCCGCTCCGACCAGCCGGATCTGCGTATTCCGTCGTGGGAAATCTTTACCTGGAAGTAAGTTTCCCGACTTTTAATCGGCGTCGCCTGAGCGCGACGCCTGAACTGAGCAGTTTTTAACCATGTCTGTGTTCACTCCCCTGGCTCGGCCCGAGCTGGAAACCTTTCTCGCCCCTTACGGGCTTGGCCGTCTGCTTGATTTCCAGGGGATCGCCGCCGGCAGCGAAAACACCAATTTTTTTATCAGCCTGGAGCAGGGCGAGTTCGTCCTGACCCTGGTCGAACGCGGCCCGGTGCAGGAGATGCCGTTCTTCATCGAGCTGCTCGATGTGCTCCACGAAGCCGATCTGCCGGTGCCGTACGCGCTGCGCACCACCGACGGCGTGGCGCTGCGTGAGCTGAAGGGCAAACCGGCGCTGCTGCAGCCGCGCCTGTCCGGCAAGCACATCAAGGTCGCCAATGCTCAGCATTGCGCGCAGGTCGGCGAGTTGCAGGCACATCTGCACCTGGCGACCCAGGGCGAGCGCATGATCAAGCGCAAGACCGATCGTGGCCTGGACTGGATGTTGAAGGAGGGCTGCGAATTGCTCTCGCACCTGAGCGATGAGCCGCGTGCGCTGCTGCACAAGGCGTTGGAGGAGATCACCGAGCGCAAAGACAAGATTCTCGCGCTGCCTCGGGCGAACATTCACGCCGACCTGTTTCGCGATAACGCGATGTTCGAAGGCACGCACCTGACCGGGTTGATCGACTTCTACAACGCCTGCTCGGGGCCGATGCTTTATGACGTGGCGATTGCCTTGAACGACTGGTGTTCGGACGAGGACGGCTTGATCGATGGCCCGCGTGCTCGCGCTTTCCTTGGCGCCTATGCGGCGTTGCGACCGTTTACGGCGGCGGAGGCTGAGTTGTGGCCGACGATGCTGCGCGTGGCGTGTGTGCGGTTCTGGCTGTCGCGGTTGATCGCGGCGGAGCAGTTTGCCGGGCAGGACGTGTTGATTCACGATCCCAAGGAGTTTGAGCAGCGCTTGGTGCAGCGGCAGCAGGTACACACACCGCTACCTTTCGCCCTTTAAGATCAAAAGATCGCAGCCTTCGGCAGCTCCTACAGGATGTACATCAATCCCATGTAGGAGCTGCCGAAGGCTGCGATCTTTTTCTATGGGGCTACAGAGATTCCAGGCACCCGGCCAGATCATTCCCCAACTTCTCCAGCACCTGCTCATAGCCCTGAGCTGTCGCCGGGGTGTACCCGCCCAACGCATCCAGTTCCGCCAGCTTCACCGGCAAACCCGCCACCAACGTCTCCGCCAGACGCGGCCGCAACGGCGGCTCGCTGAACACACAGGTCTTGCCGACTTCTTGCAAACGCTTGCGCATCGCCGCGACATGTTGCGCGCCCGGCTGCACTTCGGCGGCCACACTGAACACGCCGGTGTGCTTCAGGCCATAAGCCTCTTCAAAATAATCAAACGCCTCGTGAAAAACGAAGTACGGCTTGCCGTCGACACTGGCCAGACGCTTCTTCAAACGCTGATCCAGCGCATCGAGACGCTCATCGAATGCCTTCGCATTGCTCTGATAGCGCTCGGCGTTCGCCGGGTCCGCAGCGCTCAAGTCAGCGGCTATTTTGTCGGCAATTACCCGCGCATTCACCGGTGATAGCCACAAATGCGCATCGAGCGTGCCCGGGCGGTGATCGTGATCATGCTCGTCAGCTTCTTCAGCGTGGGAGTGGCTGTCCTCAGCGAAACGGCGCAGATGCATTCCCGGCAGGTCCTGCACGGCGACGCTCGGCAGCGTACGACCATTCAGCACGCGCGGCAGGAAACCTTCCATGTCCGGGCCGATCCAGTAGAGCAGATCCACCGACTGCACCTTCCGTACGTCGGATGGGCGCAGGGCATAATTGTGCGGCGAGGCGCCCGGCGGCAGCAGCACTTCGGGAATCGCCACACCGTCCTGCACGGCCGCTGCAATCAGCTGCAACGGTTTGATGCTGGTGAGGACTTTGACCTCGGCCTGAGCCGAACCGATCAGCAGAAAACTGGCGACAAAAGCCACAAAAACAGAAAAAAGTCGGGACACGATGACCACTCAAGGAGGCGAGAACGGGTAACATAATAACGTCTCTATCAAAACTCGTCGCCGCCCATGCCTATTACACCGATTGCCAGCCGTCCCCACGACCACTCTCATTGCGTGCACAGCGCTTTGTCCGAGGCCGATACCTTGTGCGCCCAGAAAGGCCTGCGCCTGACCGCGTTGCGCCGCCGGGTGCTGGAACTGGTGTGGCAGAGCCACAAGCCGCTGGGCGCCTACGATATTCTTGCCGTGCTGAGCGAGCAGGACGGCCGCCGCGCTGCGCCGCCGACCGTGTACCGCGCGCTCGACTTCCTTCTGGAAAACGGCCTGGTTCACCGCATCTCCTCGCTCAACGCTTTCGTTGGCTGCGTGCACCCGGAACACGCGCATCAGGGCCAGTTCCTGATCTGCCGCGACTGTCACGCCGCCATCGAACTTGAGCAAAAAGTGATCAGCGACGCGATCATCAACAGCGCCAAAGACGTTGGTTTCATCGTCGAAGCGCAGACCGTCGAAGTCGTCGGCCTGTGCTCCGGTTGCCAGGGGGCTTGATGAGCAATGCGCTGATCCGTCTGGAGCAGGTCGCCGTCACGTTTGCCGGGCAGGCTGTGCTGGACAATATCGAGCTGAGCGTCGAGCCGGGGCAGATTGTCACCCTGATCGGCCCCAACGGTGCTGGCAAGACCACGCTGGTGCGCGCCGTGCTTGGCCTGTTGAAACCAGACAGCGGCAGCGTCTGGCGCAAGCCCAAGCTGCGTGTCGGTTACATGCCGCAAAAGCTTCATGTCGATCCGACCTTGCCGCTTTCGGTGCTGCGCTTTTTGCGCCTGGTGCCGGGCGTTGATCGTCCGCGTGCGTTGGCGGCGCTGAAAGAAGTCGGCGCCGAACACGTCATCGACAGCCCGGTGCAAAGCGTTTCCGGCGGTGAAATGCAGCGCGTGCTGCTGGCTCGAGCGCTGTTGCGCGAGCCGGAATTGCTGGTGCTCGATGAACCGGTGCAAGGCGTCGACGTCGCCGGCCAGGCCGAGCTGTACAGCCTGATCACCCGTCTGCGCGACCGCCATGGCTGTGGCGTGCTGATGGTGTCTCACGATTTGCATCTGGTGATGAGCACCACCGACCAGGTGGTCTGCCTCAACCGCCACGTCTGCTGCTCCGGGCACCCCGAGCAGGTCAGCGGCGATCCGGCGTTTGTCGAGCTGTTCGGCAAGAACGCGCAGAGCCTGGCGGTCTATCACCACCATCACGACCACGCTCACGACCTGCATGGCTCGGTGGTCAAAGGGCCGCTGATTGGCCAACCCCACGTTCACGGAGACAACTGCAAGCATGGCTGATTTTCTGTTGTACGCCCTGCTTGCAGGTCTGGCGTTGGCGATCGTTGCAGGTCCGCTGGGTTCGTTTGTGGTCTGGCGGCGCATGGCTTATTTCGGCGACACCCTGTCCCACGCTGCCTTGCTCGGTGTGGCGCTGGGCTTTCTGCTGGATGTCAGCCCGACGGTCGCGGTGACGGTCGGCTGCCTGCTGCTGGCGGTGCTGCTGGTGACTTTGCAACAGCGCCAGCCGCTGGCGTCCGACACGCTGTTGGGAATTCTCGCACCGAGCACCCTCTCTCTCGGCCTGGTGGTACTAAGCTTCATGCATGAAGTGCGGATCGACCTGATGGCCTATCTGTTCGGCGACCTGCTGGCGATCAGTCCGACCGATCTGGCGTGGATCCTCGGTGGCAGCGCGGCGGTGCTGGTGTTGCTGGTGACATTATGGCGGCCGTTGCTGGCGATTACCGTGCACGAAGAGCTGGCCAAGGTTGAGGGCCTGCCGGTCGCGGGCCTGCGCATGGCGCTGATGTTGTTGATCGCGGTGGTGATCGCAGTGGCGATGAAAATTGTCGGTGTGTTGCTGATTACTTCGCTGTTGATCATCCCGGCGGCTGCGGCACAGCGTCACGCCCGCTCCCCGGAGCAGATGGCACTGGGCGCGAGCCTGCTGGGCATGCTCGCGGTGTGTGGCGGGCTGGCGTTGTCGTGGTTCAAGGACACCCCGGCCGGCCCGTCAATCGTTGTGACGGCGGCCGCACTGTTTCTGTTGAGTTTTGTTCTGCCCCGTCGTGGGGTGTAGACTTGGCCGCTTTTTGCGCAATTAGAGAGTCGCAGGAATGAAGCCGTTCGCCTCCCGTTATCTGCTCCTTGTCGCATTTTCAGTGCTGCTGGGCGCCTGCCAAAGTACGCCGCCGGTGGTTGAAGCCCCCGATGCGCGGGCTACGGCCATCGCACAGCTGGAGCAAAGCCTGGCCAGCAGCGAACTGGCCACGGCAGAAGACCAGTTGGCCGCTTTGCAGAAAGAAACGCCAAACGACCAATCCCTTGAGCAATACCAGCGGCAACTGGCCGAGGCGTATCTGCGTCGCAGTCAGATCGTCCTGCAAAAGGGTGATGTGAATGCGGCCGCCACGGCGCTGAGCCGTGCCCGTGCGCTGATGCCGAAAGCACCGGCACTGACCGGTGGCGTTAATGGCGCCATCACCGAAGCGCGCAAGGCTGAGCTGGAAAAGGCTGAAGCCGCGTTGTTGGCAGCCGAAGCCAAGCCGAAAGCCAAGGTGATCGATCCGACCGCGGAAAGCACCACAGTTGCGCTGAACATCACCGATAGCCGTAAACTTCGCCGTCAACTCGATGCGATCGCCGCCGATGTGGTGAATTATGAGTGTGCTGTGACCATTAAGGCGCCGCGTACCCAGGACTATCCTTGGCTGGCGACATTGCTGACCAAGCGCGTGAAGAAACTCAATCCGGATTTTGATCTGCAGATCGAGAAGCAGATCGTGCGCACAGTACCGGCACAGATGGTCTTGAGTCCGCGTAAACCGTAAAAGAGATCGCAGCCTGCGGCAGCTCCTACATGGGATTGAGATACACCCTGTAGGAGCTGCCGAAGGCTGCGATCTTTTGCTTTTTTACGCAGGAATGGCCTTCGCCTTAGGCTCCCGTGCCCAAACCCGATGCTGCCCGATCGAGGCAAAGAACGGCTTGGTCAACCCCGGCACATCCTTGCCCTGCAGCAATCCAGCATCAGCCTCCAGCTTCAGCAGATCCTGCAACTGCTTGGCCTCGCCGTGCAGAGCGATCGCTTTCAGGTGCTTGTAGGCTTCCAGCAGGTAATGCAACGCCACGCCGTCGCCGCTCAACGCTTTCACCGACGCCGCGCCACCCGGCACAAACACCGCATCGAAGATCACCGACGGCATGCCTTCCATCGACGCATCCACCGCCAGGGTTTTGCCGTCTGCGGTTTTCACCGGCGCAGAAGTCGGGCCGAGCAACTTGGCGTGCGCACCCTCAGCAGCCAACGCCTTCTTCATTGCTTCAATCGCCGCACCATCGACGCCGTTGGCCGCAAGAATTGCCACTTTTCGCGTCTTGATGTTTTCTGGCAACAGATTCGCCTGACTCAGTGCCGGCGAGTGATCGAAGGCAACCTTGCGCACTTCGACCGTACCTTTGCTCGGCGCCGGCAGACCCAGATTGGCCGCGACACGCTTGGCCAGTTCCAGATCGATATTGGCGAGAATCTCGTTGACCTCCCGCGCGCGGATGAACTCACGCTCAACCTTGCCCAGCTCGAAACTGTAGGCGGCAATGATGTGCTCTTTCTCGTGGTCGCTCATGCTGTTGAAGAACAATGTTGCCTGGGAGAAGTGATCGCTGAACGATTCGCTGCGCTGGCGGATCTTGTGCGCATCGATGCGCTCTGGATAACTCTCGAAACCGCCGTCCTGCGCGGCTGGCGGCGTTTCTTTCGGCCAGCCGCCATCGATCGAGTTCGGCTCATACGAGGCGCGGCCCTTGTCGATTACCGTACGGTGCTGGGCATCGCGCTGGCCGTTGTGGAACGGCGCCACCGGCCGGTTGATCGGCAACTCATGAAAGTTCGGCCCGCCGAGTCGGCTGATTTGCGTATCGGTGTAGGAAAACAGCCGACCTTGCAGCAACGGGTCATTGGAGAAATCGATGCCCGGCACGATGTGGCCGGGACAGAAAGCAACCTGCTCGGTCTCGGCGAAGAAGTTGTCCGGGTTGCGGTTCAGGGTCATCTTGCCCAGCGGCGTGATCGGCACGATTTCTTCGGGGATCAGCTTGGTCGGGTCGAGGATGTCGAAATCGAAGTCATGCTCGTTTTCCTCCTCGATGATCTGTACACCGAGTTCCCACTCTGGGTAGTCGCCCATCTCGATCGCTTCCCACAGATCGCGACGGTGGTAGTCGGTGTCCTTACCGGCGAGCTTTTGCGCCTCGTCCCACACCAGTGAGCAGGTGCCGGCAGTAGGACGCCAGTGGAATTTGACGAAGCGTGATTTGCCTTCGGCGTTGATCAACCGGAAGGTGTGCACACCGAAGCCCTGCATGCTGCGCAGGCTCTTCGGGATCGCCCGGTCGGACATCGCCCAGATGACCATGTGCGCCGATTCCGGCACCAGGGATACGAAGTCCCAGAAGGTATCGTGGGCCGAGCCGCCGGTAGGGATTTCATTGTGTGGCTCGGGTTTCACCGCGTGGACGAAGTCGGGAAACTTGATCGCGTCCTGGATGAAGAACACTGGCATGTTGTTGCCGACCAGGTCGAAGTTGCCTTCGTCGGTGAAGAACTTCACCGCGAATCCGCGTACGTCACGCACGGTATCGCCGGAACCACGCGGGCCCTGCACCGTGGAAAAACGCACGAATACCGGGGTCTTTTTCCCCGGATCCTGCAGGAAACCAGCCTTGGTCAGCTCTGAATGGTTCTCGTAGGCTTGAAAGAAACCATGCGCGCCAGTGCCGCGTGCGTGGACGATGCGCTCGGGAATACGCTCATGGTCAAAATGCGTGATCTTTTCCCGCATGATGAAGTCTTCAAGCAGCGAAGGCCCACGCGGGCCGGCCTTGAGGGTGTTCTGGTTGTCGGCGATCTTCACGCCCTGATTAGTGCGCAGGGCCTGGCCGGTGGCGTCGGAGCGAAACTTCTCCAGGCTGTCGAGTTTGGCATTGGTGTTGGCGCGATCCGGGGTATCGGTTCCGGCCATCTGGCTTTTGTCGGTCGTAGGCTTCTTGCTCATCAGACGTAAACTCCTCGGTTGACCCCGATCCTTACCGGGGACTCTTGAGTGGTTCCCGGGCACGGCACCCAGGGTTTTCAAGTCGCTTACTAAGTGACTGATGAGGCACTGCGGGCGTTCCTTTTTTATGACCTTTGATCTTGTTATTGCCAAATCGAAGGTTAATTGCGAAATAAATGCTAAGAACCTCTATACGGACAGGCTAAAATGCGCGCCCGGCTAACCGCTGATCCTTTTCTAACGCGCCCCACAAGGTTCGCTACGTGATCGAGTTTCAAAACGTCCACAAGACTTACCGCGTCGCCGGTAAGGACATTCCCGCGCTGCACCCGACCAGTCTCTCCATCGAGAACGGGCAGGTGTTCGGCCTGATCGGCCATTCCGGTGCGGGTAAAAGCACCCTGCTGCGTCTGATCAATCGCCTGGAAGATTCCAGCGGCGGCAAGATCATCGTCGACGGCGAAGAAGTCACTGCGCTGGACGCAAACGGCCTGCGCCGTTTCCGTCAGCAAGTCGGGATGATCTTCCAGCACTTCAACCTGCTCGCCTCCAAGACCGTGGCCGACAACGTTGCGTTGCCGCTGACCCTGGCCGGCGAACTGTCGGGCAGCGAAATCGACAAGCGTGTTGCCGAATTGCTGGCGCGGGTCGGTCTGTCCGACCACGCCAAAAAGTACCCGGCGCAATTGTCCGGTGGCCAGAAGCAGCGCGTCGGCATCGCCCGCGCCCTGGCGACCAAGCCGAAGATTCTGCTGTGCGACGAGGCCACCAGTGCCCTCGACCCGCAGACCACCGCATCGGTCCTGCAACTGCTGGCCGAGATCAACCGCGAACTGAAACTGACCATCGTCCTGATTACTCACGAGATGGATGTGATCCGTCGCGTCTGCGACCAAGTGGCAGTGATGGACGCCGGCGTGATCGTCGAGCAAGGTTCGGTGGCCGATGTGTTCCTGCATCCAAAGCACCCGACCACGAAGCGCTTTGTCCAGGAAAGCGAGCAGATCGACGAAAGCGAACAGCGCGATGACTTCGCTCACGTGCCGGGTCGCATCGTGCGTCTGACCTTCCAGGGCGAAGCGACCTACGCCCCGTTGCTCGGTACTGTCGCCCGGGAAACCGGGGTCGACTACAGCATCCTCGCCGGTCGCATCGACCGCATCAAAGACATTCCTTATGGGCAATTGACCCTCGCCGTCACCGGTGGCGACATGGAAGCGGCGTTCGCCCGCTTCACCGCCGCTGACGTTCACATGGAGGTATTGCGCTAATGGAAGACCTGATCAGTTTCTTCACCAATATCGACTGGTACGAAATCTGGCTGGCCACCGGCGACACTATGCTGATGCTCGGCGGTTCGCTGCTGTTCACCGTGCTGCTGGGCCTGCCGCTGGGCGTGTTGCTGTTCCTCTGCAGCCCGCGTCAGTTGCTGGAAAACCGTGGCCTCTACGCGTTCATGTCGCTGGCGGTGAACATCCTGCGTTCGCTGCCGTTCATTATTCTGTTGATCGTGATGATCCCGTTCACTGTGCTGATCACTGGCACGTCGCTGGGTGTGGCCGGTGCGATTCCGCCACTGGTGGTAGGTGCGACGCCGTTCTTCGCGCGTCTGGTGGAAACCGCGCTGCGTGAAGTCGATCGCGGCATCATCGAAGCGACCCAGTCGATGGGCGCGACCACCCGGCAGATCATCATCAACGCCTTGCTGCCGGAAGCCCGTCCGGGCATCTTCGCGGCGATTACGGTGACGGCGATTACACTGGTGTCCTACACGGCGATGGCCGGTGTGGTCGGCGCCGGTGGTCTGGGCGATCTGGCCATCCGTTTCGGCTACCAGCGTTTCCAGACCGACGTGATGATCGTCACCGTGGTGTTGCTGCTGATTTTGGTGCAAGTGTTGCAGATGGTCGGTGATCGACTGGTCGTGCACTTCTCGCGCAAGTAATCCGGATTTGAAAGCATGAGCCGGCCATTCGCTGGCAGGCGCCAGACGGGCGCTTTGAAAAGGAGTTAGCTGAATGAAAAAACTGATCGCTGCTTTTGCTGCCGTTGCAGCATTCTCGGCCCACGCCGAAACCCTGACCGTAGCCGCCACCCCGGTGCCGCACGCGGAAATCCTCGAGTTCGTGAAGCCGGCGCTGGCCAAAGAAGGCGTGGATCTGAAGGTCAAGGTCTTCACCGACTACATCCAGCCGAACGTGCAGGTCGCGGAAAAACGTCTGGACGCCAACTTCTTTCAGCACCAGCCGTACCTTGATGAGTTCAACAAGGCCAAGGGCACCAATCTGGTCGCCGTGACCGGTGTGCACCTGGAGCCGCTGGGCGCCTACTCGAGCAAGCTGAAAGACCTGAAAGATCTGCCAAGCGGCGCTAACGTGGTAATCCCGAACGACGCCACCAACGGCGGCCGTGCCCTGTTGCTGCTGGCCAAGGCAGGCGTGATCACGTTGAAGGATTCGACCAACATCCTGTCGACCGTCAAAGACATCGCGACAAACCCGAAAGACCTGAAGATCCGTGAGCTGGAAGCCGCGACCATCCCGCGCGTGCTGACTCAGGTTGATCTGGCGCTGATCAACACCAACTACGCGCTGGAAGCCAAGCTCGATCCGTCCAAGGATGCGCTGGTGATCGAAGGTAACGACTCGCCATACGTAAACATCCTCGTGTCCCGCCCGGACAACAAGGACAGCGACGCGATGAAGAAACTGGCTGCTGCACTGCACAGCCCGGAAGTGAAGAAGTTCATTACCGAGAAGTACAAAGGCGCGGTATTGCCGGCGTTCTGATTTGGATGGCTGCAATGAAAAAGGGGACGCCAATGGCGTCCCCTTTTTTGTGTCTGGTGTCTGGCTTTGGACCTGCTTTGAAGCTGCCCCTCTCCCAGAGGGAGAGGGGGCCGACCGAGGTGTCTGGCGCTATGCATCGACCTGAAAGATCCAGTCGATTATGGATTCGGCACAACACATCGACTTGAACGGTCTTGGCGATTATGGATTCAGCACAGCGCTTACAAGTCGGTGTATTGCTTCAGCATCCCCCAATCAGTCCCCTCTCCCTCTGGGAGAGGGTTAGGGTGAGGGGCTTTTCGCTCTTCTGCGTTTATTTGCGGTTGAGCATCACCGGCAATTGCGCCACCAGTTTGGTGTTATTCAACGGCGCCCGAATAAACCCGCGTTGCGTGCCGTCCGGCCCGATCACCGCCAGATTGCCGCTATGGTCGACGGTGTAATTCGGCTTGCTGGTGTCGGCCGGAATAAACGGAATACTCACCGCGTTCGCCACCTTCTGTAGCTCTTCGATCGATGTCGGCGTCAGTCCAATGAACTGCGGATCAAAATAGCCCAGATACTGCTTCAACTGCTTCGGGTTATCACGGTTCGGGTCAACGCTGACCAGCACGATCTGCAACTTGTCCACAGCGTCCTTGGGCAACTCGCTCTTGATCTGCCGCAACTGCGCGAGGGTAGTCGGGCAGATGTCCGGGCAGAAGGTGTAGCCAAAAAACAGCAGGCTCCACTTGCCTTTGAGCTCATTGATCGCCACCGGTTTGCCGTCCTGATCGGTCATCGTCACGTCCGGCAGATTGCGGCTCTGCGGCAGCAGGATAATACCGGCGTCGATCAGCGCAGTCGGGTCGCCCTGGCCCTTGCCGCTCAGCACTTTGTTGACGGTCAGGCCGAGGATCAGCGCGATCACGGCGACGAGGATGAAGACGGTTTTCTGGGTTCGAGTCATAGGTTCAACAGTAAGTAGTGGTCTACGAGCAGGGCGATGAACAACAGGAACAAGTACCAAATAGAGTATTTGAAAGTGTTGATCGCCGCGTGCGGCCGAGTGCCACGGTACAGCACCACGGCCCATTGCAGAAACCTTGCGCCCAGCGCCAGCGCGCAAATCAGGTAGAGCATGCCGCTCATGTGAATCACGTACGGCAGCAGGCTCACCGCCAGCAGCGCGAAGGTGTAGAGCAGAATGTGCACCTTGGTGTAGTGCTCGCCATGGGTGACCGGCAGCATCGGGATGTCGGCCTTGGCGTATTCCTCTTTGCGATGGATCGCCAGCGCCCAGAAGTGTGGCGGCGTCCAGGCGAAGATGATCAGCACCAGCAGCAGCGGTTCGGCGCTGACGTGGCCAGTGGCGGCAGTCCAGCCAAGCAGCGGCGGGGCGGCGCCAGCGAGGCCGCCGATAACGATGTTCTGCGGCGTCGCGCGTTTGAGAAAACCGGTATAGATCACCGCATAACCGAGCAGCGAAGCGAGGGTCAGCCACGCCGTGACCGGATTGGTGAAGGTCAGCAACAAGGCCTGACCGAGCAACGCCAGCACCAAGGCAAAGGTCAGCGCCGCAGCAGGCGACACCCGGCCTTCCGCCAATGGCCGTTTATGTGTGCGTGCCATCACCGCATCGATGCGCCGATCGACTACATGGTTGACCGCCGCCGCGCCCCCGGCACACAGGGCAATCCCCAGATTGCCGAACACCAGCACCGTCCACGGCACCCCGGCGCGGGTCGCGAGGAACATGCCGACCAACGAGGTGATCAGCATCAGCACCACGACTTTCGGTTTGGTCAGCTCCAGATAATCACGCCAGATCGCCTGATGCGGGCGCTCGCCAATCAGAATCGCCACGGCATTTCTCCTTTAATAGTGATGGGCGCGGCCGCGTGTTTGCGCGGGCTAAGGCGCCAGCGCGCCAGCACCGGTTGCTTGACCCGGACCAGACTGGTGCGCGCGTGATAGTTGACCAGCACCATCGTCAGCAACAATGCTGCGCCGCCGGCGTTATGCGCGACCGCCACCGGCAGCGGCAGGTGGAACAGGACGTTGCTGATGCCGAGGGTGATTTGTGCGCCGAGGGCGATCACGACCAACCCGGCCAGCCGGGTCATGCCGACCACTTTCAGTTGCCAGGCGAGACCGAGCAGCACCAGCGTCACCAACAGCGCACCGATGCGGTGAGTCAGGTGAATCGCCGTGCGCGCATCGCTGTCGAGTTGTCCGCCGAGATAATTCGGGCCGATGTGTTGAGTCAGGTGAAAACCATTGGCGAAATCCGCTGGCGGCAACCATTGCCCGTGACACGTCGGGAAGTCGATACAGGCCACTGCCGCATAGTTGGAGCTGACCCAGCCACCCAGCGCGATCTGGCCGATCACCAACAACAATCCCGCCGTCGCCCAATACTGCAAGCGCTTGGGCACGGTCAGCGCCGGCAGCACGCCGGACAATCGCAACGTCAGCAAAAACAGCAGACTCAACGTCGCAAAGCCGCCGAGCAAATGCCCGGTGACCACCTGCGGCCAGAGCTTGAGCGTCACCGTCCACATGCCGAACGCCGCTTGCGCAAACACCACCGCCAGCAGAAACAGCGGCAGCTTCAACGGTTGCCCCGGATGACGCCGGTTGACCCACGCACGCCCGGCCAGAATCGAAATGAGCAGACCGAGGGTGCCGGCGAAGTAGCGGTGGATCATCTCGTTCCAGCCCTTGTGCGCCTCCACTGGCGAGTCGGGGTAATGCAGTTCGGCATGGGCCAGTTGCGCTTCGCTTTTGGGCACGCTGATAAAGCCGTAGCAGCCCGGCCAGTCCGGACAGCCGAGGCCGGCGTGGGTCAGGCGCGTATAGGCGCCGAGCAGCACCACAATCAGTGCCAGCAGGGTGGCAAACAGCGCGAGGCGAAATCCAGGTTTGGCCATGACGATGCCCTTATCCTATGTTCGACAGTTTCAGCAGGTGACGCAGGTCGTTGAGCAGATCCTTGCCTTTCACATTCGGCTCGTAGCGCAGCACGAGGTTGCCGTGCGGGTCGATGATCCACAGCTGCGGCGTGGCCTTGTCGCCCGTGGTTTTGCTGAACGTTGTAGCGTCCAGCGGATAGCGTTGCAGCTGTGGATATTCGCGGGTCAGCTTGGCTTCGTAATCGGCGCTCACCGGTTGCGCCAAGGCGAGTGCATGGCTGGCACGCCCGGCCTCGCGACCAAGGCCGATCTGGATCTGCCGCGCCAGGTACACCAATTGCTGGCAATCCACTGCACACTCCTTCGGCGCGGTGACCAGCATCTGCCAGCGTTGTTCATCGGCCTGTACGCCGAGGTCGGCGCGGGTCTGGCCGTTGCCGATCAGTTCGCCGTGATAACTGCGCCCTTCCGGCACCCAGAACTGCAATTTGTACATGCCGGTGGCGAGCAGCATCGGGCCGACCACGCCGAGCACGATCAGCAGCAACTGAATGCGCCCGCGACGGCGGCTGGCGGCAGGTTTCGTCTCAGACATGCTGGGTGGATTCATGGCCGTTCCCATGGTGTTTCTCCTTTGCGTTGTGCCAGCCCAAATAGAGGTAGAGACCGAGCAGGGCGGTGGCCATGGCGAACCACTGCACGGCGTAACCGAGGTGTTTTTCCGGGCCCATCGCAACCACCGGCCAATCGGCCTCGTAGCTGCCCGGGCCGGGTTCGGTGCGTAATTCGTAGGCGAAGCCGTCGCGTTCGAGGGTTTTCCACAGCCTGGTGGGTTCGACGGCAGTGATGGTTTGCGGCCAGCTGTTGCTGACCGGATCGGCGTGCAACTGGAAGGTCGCGCCGGGGGCGACGTAGACCCAGGCATCGACATTCAGTGCATCAGCAGGCGTGGTGAATTGCGGCGGCACGCGGCGATCCGGCCACGGCAACCAGCCGCGATTGACCAGTAGCCACAGACCGGTGCGTTGATCCTGAAACGGTTGCAGCAGCTCGACGCCGACCTTGCCGTTCCGTTGGCGGTTATCCAGCAGCAGACTGTGCGCAGCATCGAACTGGCCGTGCAGGTGCACGCGGCGATAGGCCGGATCGGCGCTATTGAGCAATTCGGTGCTGGCCATCGGTTCGGCCGCGCGGCGTTCGGCGTAACTGGCGAGCAGGGCGGTTTTCTCGGCGCCCCGGCTCAGTTGCCAGAAGCCCAGCGACACCAGCAGCGGCAGCAACAACGCCACCACCACGCTCGGTATCACGCCCGGACGAAAGCGCTTCATGGCTGTGCCACAAAGTCAGTCGTCGCGATCGCTATACTCAACTGCATCGCCTGTCCCCCGGAGTTCTTCCCATGCTCAAAACAGCCATCGTCCTGATGCTGATTGCCACGGTGATCAGCCTGTTCAGCGGCCTGTTTTTCCTGGTCAAGGACGACAGCAGCTCGAATCGCCTGGTCATCGCCTTGAGTGTTCGGGTGGCATTGGCCGCTGCCACCGTCGGCTTGATCGCCTGGGGCTTTTACAGCGGCCAACTGGTGTCGCATGCGCCTTGGTAGCTCTGGTCCTCAGAGCACGTAAACGAAGATAAACAGGCCGATCCACACCACATCGACGAAGTGCCAATACCAGCTCGCCGCTTCAAAACCGAACTGGTGCTCGTTGTCGAAGTGGCCCTTCATGATGCGCATCAGCATCACGAACAGGATGATCGTGCCGATGGTCACGTGGGCGCCGTGGAACCCGGTGAGCATGAAGAACGTTGCGCCATAAATCCCCGAACCGAGGGTCAGGCCCAGTTCGTGATAGGCGTGGATGTATTCTTCAGCCTGGAAACCGAGAAACGCGCAGCCCAGCAATACCGTGATCGCCAGCCAGATTTTCAGCGCGCCGCGATGGCCCTTTTTCAAGGCATGGTGGGCGATGGTGATGGTCACGCTGGAGCTGACCAGCAGAATTGTGTTGATCAGCGGCAGGCCCCACGGGCTGATGATGTCTTTCGGGGGCGGGAACAGTTTCGGATCCGGCGTGTGCAGCAGCGGCCAGGTGAACTGGAAGTTCGGCCACAGCATGTGCGCGATGCCTTTGGTGCCTTCACCGCCGAGCGCTGGCCCGGAGATGTGTCGCACGTAAAACAGCGCACCGAAGAAGGCGATGAAGAACATCACCTCGGAGAAGATGAACCAACTCATGCCCCAACGAAACGAGCGATCCAGCTGGGCGCTGTAAAGTCCCGCGCGGCTTTCCTTGATCACCGTGCCGAACCAGCCGAACAGCATGTACGCCACCAGCAGGCCACCGACGAAAAAGATCAGCGGGCCGTGGGATTCCGGGCGCGCGGCCTTCAGATCGTTGAACCAGACGGCCAGACCGTACACGGTGACCAACATCCCGATCGTGGCAATGATCGGCCATTTGCTCTGGGCCGGAACGAAATAGTGCTCATGAGTTGCCATTTATTGTTCTCCTTATCGGGCACGCTCAACCGCCAGTGTTTACAGCCACTGGTGGATGTCGGGCGGTGATATCGAACAGCGTGTAGGACAGCGTCAGGTGCTTCACATCCTTGGGCATGTCGCGGTCAACAATGAAGCGCACCGGCATCTCGATCTGCTGACCGGGCTGCAGCACCTGCTGGGTAAAGCAAAAGCATTCGGTCTTGTGGAAATACGCCGCGGCGTTGCTCGGCGCGATGCTCGGCACGGCTTGCGCACTCATCGGTTTGTCGGTGGGGTTGCGCGCAATGAAGATCATCTCGTTGACGGCGCCGGGGTTGGCGGTCAGCTCGTCGTGTTTGGGGTAGAAGTCCCACGGCATGTCGGCGGTGTTGGTCGACAAAAACTGCACGCGCACCTGCCGCGAGGTGTCGACCACCTGCTCGCCCTCGTACTGTCCACCGGTCTTGCCGTTGATGCCGAAGGCTTTGCACATCACGTCGTAGATGGGCACCAGGGCAAAGCCGAAGACAAACATCGCCACCACCACCCCGAGCAGGCGGGTGACGAGTTTTTTCATCGAGATCGAATCAGCCATGATTTTCAGCCTCCACATGAATCCTTGTGGGAGCTGGCTTGCCAGCGATGGCTGCCTGCCTGACACACTGCGCTGGCCCCATCGCTGGCAAGCCAGCTCCCACAGGGTTTGTTATAGGGCCGAGGGTGCTCATTTCACTTCCGGCGGCGTAGTGAACGTGTGATACGGCGCCGGTGACGGCACGCTCCACTCCAGTCCTTCGGCGCCATCCCACGGCTTGGCCGGTGCCGGCGCGCCACCGCGAATGGTCTTGATCACAATGAACAGGAAGAAGATCTGCGTGGCGCCAAACATGAACGCGCCAATCGACGAAACCATGTTGAAGTCGGCGAACTGCAGGTTGTAGTCCGGAATCCGTCGCGGCATCCCCGCCAGCCCGACGAAGTGCATCGGGAAGAAGGTCAGGTTCATGCCGACGAACGACAGCCAGAAATGAAGCTTGCCGAGGGTTTCGTCGTACATGTGCCCGGTCCACTTCGGCAGCCAGTAATAGGCAGAGGCGAAGATCCCGAAGATCGCCCCCGGCACCAGCACGTAGTGGAAGTGCGCGACCACAAAATAGGTGTCCTGATACTGGAAGTCCGCCGGCGCGATGGCCAGCATCAACCCGGAGAAACCACCGATGGAGAACAGGATCACGAACGCCACCGCAAACAGCATCGGCGTCTCGAAAGTCATCGAGCCCTGCCACATGGTGCTCGCCCAGTTGAACACCTTCACCCCGGTCGGCACTGCGATCAGCATGGTCGCGTACATGAAGAACAACTCGCCCACCAGCGGAATGCCGACCACGAACATGTGGTGCGCCCAGACGATGAACGACAGGAACGCGATGCTCGCCGTCGCATAGACCATCGAGGTGTAGCCGAACAGCGGTTTGCGCGCGAAGGTCGGGATGATCTGGCTGACCGCGCCGAACGCCGGCAGGATCATGATGTACACCTCGGGGTGCCCGAAGAACCAGAACACATGCTGGAAGAGCACCGGGTCACCGCCACCGGCAGCACTGAAGAAACTGGTGCCGAAGTGGATGTCCATCAGCATCATCGTCACGCACCCGGCCAGCACCGGCATCACCGCGATCAGCAGGAACGCGGTGATCAGCCAGGTCCAGACAAACAGCGGCATTTTCATCAACGTCATGCCGGGGGCGCGCAGGTTGAGGATGGTCGCGACCACGTTGATCGCGCCCATGATCGAGCTGATCCCCATCAAGTGGATGGCGAAGATGAAGAACGTCACGCTTTCCGGCGCGTAGGTGGTCGACAGCGGCGCGTAGAAGGTCCAGCCGAAATTCGGCCCGCCACCGGGGCTGAACAGGGTCGAGACCAGCAGCAGGAACGCCGCCGGCAGCAGCCAGAAACTGAAGTTGTTCATCCGTGGCAGGGCCATGTCAGGCGCGCCGATCATCAACGGGATCATCCAGTTGGCGAGGCCGACGAAGGCTGGCATTACCGCACCAAAAACCATCACCAGACCGTGCATGGTGGTCATCTGGTTGAAGAACGCCGGCTCGACGATCTGCAATCCGGGCTGGAACAATTCTGCGCGGATCACCATGGCGAACGAGCCGCCAAGCAGGAACATGCAGAACGCAAACCACAGGTACAGCGTGCCGATATCCTTGTGGTTGGTGGTCAGCACCCAGCGCATCAGGCCTTTGGTCGGGCCGTGGGCGTGGTCGGCATGACCGTGGTCATCGATGACAGCGCTCATGGCCGGTCTCCTTTACGTGAGTGGGCAGGGCGGGCCGGGGCGTGGTGCCCCGGCCGGTTCACGAGGTACGCGATAGACCGGCTCATTTGCTTTCCGCCTGTTTCAGCTCCAGCACTTCTTTTGGCGTGACCATGTCGCCCTTGTTGTTGCCCCAGGCGTTACGTTCGTAAGTCACGACCGCTGCGATATCGACTTCCGACAGCTGTTTGCCGAACGCCGCCATGGCAGTGCCGGGCTTGCCGTGGAAGACAATGCTCAAGTGGCCTTCTTTCGGTCCGGTGGCGATTTTCGAGCCTTTGAGCGCCGGGAACATCGGCGGCAGACCCTGGCCTTCGGCCTGGTGACAGGCCACGCAGGTGGTGTGATACACCTTGTCGCCCCGTTCCTTGAGTTCGTCGAGGGTCCATTCCTTGCTGGTCAGCTCTTTAAGCTGCGCGGCCTCGGCCTTGCGCTCGGCGAGCCACTTCTCGTAATCGGCCTTCTCTTTGACCTCGACCACGATCGGCATGAAGCCGTGATCCTTGCCGCACAGTTCGGCGCACTGGCCACGGTAGAGGCCGGGCTTGTCGATGCGTGTCCAGGCTTCGTTGACGAACCCCGGGATCGCATCGCGTTTGACCGCGAAGGCCGGCACCCACCAGGAGTGGATAACGTCGGCGGACGTCACAAGGAAGCGCACCTTGGCCCCGGTCGGCAGCACCAATGGCTTGTCGACCTCAAGCAAGTAATGCTCGCCTTTGGCTTCCTTGTTGTGGATCTGCTCGGCGGGGGTGGCCAGGTTGCTGAAGAACTCGACGTCCTGGCCCAGGTATTTGTAGTGCCACTTCCACTGATAACCGGTGATCTGGATATCGATATCCGGCTCACTGGTGTCGTACATCTTGATCAGGGTGGCAGTCGCCGGTACGGCCATGGCCACCAGAATCAGCAGCGGCACGACGGTCCACATGATTTCGACGCCGGTGCTTTCGTGGAATTTTGCGGCGACCTGCCCGGTAGAACGGCGGTGCACCATCATCGACCAGAACATGGCGCCGAAGACGATGATCCCGATCACCACACAGATCCAGAAAATGGTCATGTGCAGGTCGAATACTGCGTGACTGATTTCAGTCGCTCCAGGCGCCATATTCACAGTCCAGGCGGCGTTGGCCTGGCTGAAAATCGACCACAACAGGAGGCCCATCCAGACGTGTGGATGTCGCATCATTGCGGGTTCCCCTTATCGTTCTTGTTATCCCGGAGGCGTAACGCCTGCGGCAAGGGAGCGGCTGCATCAGACTACGAACTTGAATCGCCGGGCCTTGCTGCGGGTGCAGTCGGGCGTCATCAGCTAACTCCATTCAATGGCGAGTATAGACAGCGCCGGGAAATTGCAATGTGCACACGTAAATCAACTGAAACAGCTGGCACTTGCGTTCAAGGGCAGGAATGGAGAAGGATGCAGACGAGTGGTGGCAAACCGATATAACGCAGGTGCATCAAGGATGAAATAATTATGACAAATGCGTCTTAGCATTTTTCGTAAGCCAGCTAAGTTATGTCTTCCCTATTTCATTGCCTTGTTTCCTGGAGTTTTCATGAACACCGCCGCATTGCGCGAGCAGATCCAAAAAGCCCAACAACACGAAAAAGATACCGGCCTGCTGACCCGTCAGCTGGAAAGCAAGCTGCCTCATTTACACCCGGCGATCCAACTGCCGGAAGCCGACGCCCAAGGCGTGCTGACGCGTTTTGTCGCCGCCTATATCGATGAAGTGCCAGACCTGCTGGATGCAGCCAATGAAGTCGCCAGGGAAGCGGGAATCGAATCGCAGATCAAACCGGTGCTGAAAATCGCCGAGCAGTATTTCCTCCAGCCGCCGGCGATCATGGCCGGGCACGTTGGCTTGGACAGCCTGCTGGACGAAGCTTATCTGGCGCACCGTTTTGTCGAAGAGGTCAATGACCTGTACATCAAGCATTTCGGCCAGCCACTGATCCCCCTGGACATGACGGTCGCCAACCTGATTGCTCACCAATTGATCGGTGAGGAATTTGCCAACCAACTGGACGAAGCGGTGCATCACGCCATCGACGAGATGCTCAACGATGAGAGTTTCGCGCTGGAATCGGTAGAAGCCTACCGCGACAAACTCAGCAGCCCGGACACCGGCGCCGCGTGGAAACGCTGGCCGTGCATGGGCCGCCGCCTCGGCGTGGGTCTGGAACTCGACCAGCCTGCCGCGTAAGCCTCATACGCCATAGATCCAATGTGGGAGCGAGCCTGCTCGCGAATGCGCTCGTTCATTCAACATCTCTGTTGGCTGATACACCGCTTTCGCGAGCAGGCTCGCTCCCACAAGGTTTATCGCAACAGGACGTTTTAGCCGGCAGCGCCGATCCCGGTAGTCGTTCGAACCCGCCCCTCAAGCCGACGCTTCAACCCGCGCGACTCGATCAACAGCTTCGATCCCTTCGCCGCATTCGCCCGGCCCCACTCCTCCAGCAACTCCAGACACGAATGGTCGATGTAGCTCAGATTATTGAGCGGCACATGCACCGTCGTCCCCTGCGGAATACTGCCCAGCACTTGCGTCAGCGCTGGCACCTTGAGGAATGTCGCCGCGCCGACCAGACGCAATTCCATCTCACCGTCCTGCGGCAGATCGATCAGGCTGATCTTCAGGCGCGAAGCCTTGAACGCCAGTTTCAACAAGGTCAGACCGAAACCGATCAACACACCCGTCAGCAGGTCGGTGAAGATGATCGCCAGCGCCGTCGCCGCGTAGGTGAACATCGGCATCCGTCCATAGCGTCCCAATCCTCGAAACGCTTTGAGATCGACCAGTTTGAAACCGGTATAGACCAGCACGCCGGCCAGACTCGCCACCGGAATGCTTTGCAGCACACTCGACAGCAACAGCACGAACGCCAGCAGCCACAGGCCATGGAAGATCGTCGAATAACGCGTGGTCGCACCGGCCTGAACGTTGGCCGAACTGCGCACGATCACCCCGGTCATCGGCAGCGCTCCGACCAGACCGCAGAGCATATTGCCGACCCCTTGCGCCGACAGCTCACGGTCGAAATCCGAGCGCACGCCGCTGTGCATGCGATCCACCGCCGCAGCGGAGAGCAGCGTTTCGGCACTGGCGATGAAGGCTACGGCGAACGCGGCGATCAACAGCGTCGGGTCGGCGAGGCTGAGCAGGTCCGCCGGTTTCAGCCA
Source organism: Pseudomonas sp. rhizo66 (assembly GCF_031931925.1). NCBI lineage: Bacteria > Pseudomonadati > Pseudomonadota > Gammaproteobacteria > Pseudomonadales > Pseudomonadaceae > Pseudomonas > Pseudomonas sp. rhizo66. The sequence goes on along the minus strand of NZ_JAUJWZ010000002.1, from coordinate 34,435 downwards.
ATCAATGGCTTCGGCCAGATTCGCCGGTACTTCAACGCGTTTGACCTGCAACGCCAGCAGCAGACTGGCCCCTGTCGCCAGACCCACGCCGAGCAATGCGCCTGGCACAAAGCGCAGCGAATGCGGGCGAAATTTCTCCCACAGCCACATCACCGCGATCGTCGACAGCCCGAGCAGGCCAGCCTGCCAGCCAAACGACGGCAACGCCTGTGCCACGGCTGCCGGGAACGCGGTGAGGTTGTCCAGACCAGAAGGTTTTGGCGAGGCATCGAGCATCACATGTACCTGCGACAGCACGATCAACACGCCAATCCCCGCCAGCATCCCGTACACCACGGCTGGCGCCGTCACCCGAAACCAGCAACCGAGTTTCAAGCGCCCGGCCACCAGTTGCAGGAAACCGGCGAGCAACAGAATCGGCCCGAGCATTTCGATGCCGTGCTGGCGCACCAGCTCGAACACCAACACCGCCAGACCCGCCGCCGGTCCGCTGACCTGCAACGGCGACCCGGCCAGCCAGCCGACCACCAGACCACCGATGATCCCGGTGATCAAACCTTTGGCCGGCGGCAACCCTGACGCAATCGCGATACCCATGCACAGCGGCAAGGCGACCAGAAACACAACCACTGAAGCGAGCAGCTCCCGTGGCAACACCGCTTTCAATTGAGCCGCACGCATGGCGATTCTCCCGAAGTTTTCTTCAGGCATGGCTTCGCCGAACCGCTGAAACAGCGGCCGGCGTCAAACCACACAGATGTTTAGGAAGATTTAGAAGCGCGCTTTGGGCGTCGCCACCGGAATCGGATGGCTACCGTCGAGCGGCAGGAAACGTCCCTGATCCGCGTCGTAAGCTTTGATTTCGCTGGTTTCGATGTTGTAGACCCAGCCATGGATGAACAGATGACCGTTCGCCATGCGCGAGGCTACCGAAGGATGGGTACGCAAGTGCTGCAATTGGGCGATGACGTTTTCCTCGGTGAGGATCGGCATGCTTTCTTTTTCGTCGGCGCAGTGACAGTTGTCGTGCACCATGGTTTTCGCGACTTCAGCGTGGCGCAGCCAGGCTTTGACGGTCGGCATCTTTTCCAGGCTGCCCGGGTTGAGTACCGCACGCATGGCGCCGCAATCGGAGTGGCCGCAGATGATGATGTGCTGCACGCCCAGCGCCAGCACCGCGTATTCAATCGCGGTGGATACGCCGCCGTTCATCTGGCCGTACGGCGGAACGACGTTGCCGACGTTACGGGTGACGAACAGATCGCCCGGCGAGCTCTGGGTAATCAGCTCAGGGACGATGCGCGAGTCAGCGCAGGTGATGAACATCGCTTTGGGCGCCTGGGCCGTGGCGAGTTTCTTGAAGAGTTCTTCCTGCTGCGGGAAGACCTCATGATGAAAATGCAAAAAGCCGTCTACGATCTGTCGCAGCGCTGCATCGGCGGATTCCGCCACAGGGGCTTGCGCCGACGCAGCCAACGGCTGTTTATCCTTGTCACTCATGATTCATCCTCTTTGGCGGATTCAGGGATTCTTCCCCGGTATTCCGGTATGAAGCCAGTGGCTGTTTAAAACATCCGGGTCATCCCAACCCGTCAGTCACTCGATGAACAAGGTAGCCGCCGAAACTTAACTCAAACTGAATCAAACGCTCTAGAACGTGTGTTCCAGGTCACAAAAAACGTGACTGAGTGATTTCGGCGCAAGGATTCCAACCCTTCAACCAAGGGGCAATTGTCGCTAAATCAATGACATCTGGCGACCCGGCGGACAGAAGGCAGTGCAATCGAGGTTATAGCCTTCGCGATGATTCATGCCGAGACGCTTGATGGCTTTGGCAAATCGTTGCGCGAGCAAGTCGGCGAACACCCCTTCGCCGCGCATGCGTGCGCCAAAACGGCTGTCGTAGAGCTCGCCACCCCGGCTCTGGCGAATCAGGCTCAGCACATGCGCGGCGCGCTGCGGATAATGTGCCGCCAGCCACTCCTCGAACAACGGTGCCACCTCCAGCGGCAGGCGCAGCATCATGTACGCCGCGCTTTGCGCGCCCGCTGCGTGGGCCTCGTTGAGCAGGTTTTCGATTTCGCTGTCATTGATCATCGGAATCATCGGCGAACACAGCACGCCGACGGGAATGCCAGCCTCGCGCATCACCCTAATCGCCCGCAACCTGGCCTTGGGCGCAGCGGCACGTGGTTCGAGGATGCGTTTCAGTTCGTCATCGAGCGTGGTCAGGCTGATCATCACCGCAACCAGACGTTGCTCGGCCAACTCGGTCAGCAGGTCGAGATCGCGCAGAATCAGCGAGCCTTTGGTGACGATGGTCACCGGGTGCCGATAGCGCAGCAGTACTTCAAGAATCTGCCGGGTGATTTTGTGTTCGCGCTCGATCGGCTGATACGGATCGGTGTTGGAACCCAGGTTGATCGGCGCACATTGATAGCCTTTTTTCCCGAGCTGTTCTTCGAGCACTTGGGCGGCGTTGGTCTTGGCGATCAGCCTGGTTTCAAAATCCAGCCCCGGTGACATGTCCCAATAGGCGTGGCTGGGCCGTGCGTAGCAGTAGATGCAGCCGTGTTCGCAGCCGCGATAAGGATTGATCGAGCGGTCGAAGGGCAGATCCGGCGAAGTGTTGCGGGTAATGATGGTTTTGGCGGTTTCGATCATCACCTCGGTGCCTTGGGTCAGCGGCACTTCCTGATACCAGCCGTCGTCCTCGGCCACCGAACGGTTCGGTGCGAAGCGGTTGTGCGGATTGCTGGCGGTGCCGCGACCGCGCGGGGGGAGAGGGGTGATCATTGGGCAGATTCCTGATCTGTATATGCATACAGTAACCGAGCAAGCTCGCTGTGATCCAGTACCGTTCAGCGATGGGATAATTGCTGACTGGAAAAGTTTATATATAAGTGCAAAGTACAATCCGAGATACATATGCCACGTTGTCGCGACAAGTTATCGAATATAGTCTTGGTTACTTCAATCGGCACTTGATCGATTAATAAATTAAAAGGATTTAATTCATGTCTTATCTCAATCAACGTGGTGTGTTTTTGCAGTTGATGCTGCCGAATGCTTCGGAGCCGAATACTATAGTTTCCATGCAACTGGCTCGTAAGGAACTGGGCTGGAACGCTGAACAAGAGCTGCCCACCGAGGGGTTGGTGGATTCGATCTACGTGGTGGCGGTGTCCAGCGACCGTGGCAAGACGTTCACTATCCGCACCAACAAGAAAGATGTCGACGGCGATGGTGATATTGATAGCGACGACAAGGCAAAGTTGATTGCGCTGGCCAAGGCTTATGTCAGTATCGTCAATCCGTAATTGAAATATCAGGAATCGCAGAGCAAATAACAATAAAGCCCTGCATGAAGATTCATGCAGGGCTTTATTGTTTTAGAAGCAGATACTGTGAATGGCAGCTGGTCAGTCAAAGACTGGCTGGGCATACACCCAGTCAACTCTGACAGTAGACCGGAAATCTCGCCAACCCTAATCTCAAGCACGCAATCAATCTGAAGGGATTCGTCCATGGCTATCAGAATACTGCTGGAAATTGCGGATATGGACCGAGATGGAAGTCCGGAAATCGCGTTTTATCACTACAGCGAAGACGCGACCGAAATGATGGATTACGACTATTCGCTTTTTGCTTCGTCGTCGCAGGCCAATGGTCGTTATGACGTGATCTCCGAAGACGCCGTCGATACTGACGGCGATGGCGACATCGACAAATACGACGAGAAGCTTTACCTGCAACTGGCCGATGCATTTGCACAGTTCAAAGGCTTTCGGTCCTAGCGTTGACCGGCCGCTGACACCAGACGAAAAGTCGGACCATGTCAGCGGCGTATCAATCACATCCGTCAGTTGTACGTGGTGACTTGCCCCAAATCATCCCCGGAAGTCGTCTGCATATCGTTCTTGCGCAGCTTGGCGACATCCTCAGCGTCAACCGGCGCACCTTTATTACCCCAACTGCCACGAATGAAACTCACCACATCCGCCACTTCCTGGTCCGACAGGCGCCAGGCGAAGCCCGGCATGGTGAAAGTCGACGGTGCCGTGTGTGTCGCCGGCAATGTACCGCCCTTGAGCACGATGTGGATCAGCGAGGTCGGGTCTTCCGATTGCAACACCGGATTGCCCGCCAGCGCCGGGAACACTCGGGTGTAGCCGTGGCCGTCGGTGCGGTGGCACGCCGCGCAATTGTCGATGTACACCGCAGCGCCACGCTGGCTGTCATCACCGTTCCACAGCGCCTTGGCTGCTTTCTCATCGTACTGATGCGGTTGATCGTTCGGATCAGTGGCCGGTAGCGATTTGAGGTAGCGGGCAATCGCGGTCAGGTCGGCGTCGGTCATGTATTGCATGCTGTGGGTGACCACATCGCTCATGCCGCCGAACACTGCGCTGCGATCGCTGCGCCCGGTCTTGAGGAACTGCACCAGTTGCGCCTCGGTCCAGCTGCCGAGGCCGTCCTTGTGATCGCCGCGCAGGCTCTTGGCGATCCAGCCTTCCAGCGGCGCACTGCCGGCGAGGAAGGTGGTGCCGTCAGTCGCGCTCAGGGATTTTTCCTGCATGGTCAGCGCGCGTGGCGTATGGCAGGCACCGCAATGGCCGAGACCTTCGACCAGATACGCGCCACGGTTGATGACCGGATCCTCTGACGTGGCTTTGTAGTCCTCGACCTTCGGCGCAAACATCCAGCGCCAGCCCATCAGCGGCCAGCGCATGCTGAGTGGCCATGGAATGTCACTGGCCTTGTTCTCCTGCGCCACCGGTTCGACGCCGTGCATGAAGTACGCGTACAGCGCTTGCATGTCGGTTTCGCTGACACGGGCGTAGGACGGATACGGCATCGCCGGGTACAACGTACTACCGTTTTTGGCGACGCCATGGCGGACTGCCTGATCGAAGTCTTCGAAGCTGTATTCACCGACACCGGTTTTATCCGGGGTGATGTTGGTCGAGTAGATCGTGCCGATCGGGGTTTCCATCGGCAGGCCACCGGCGAACGGCTTGCCGCCCTTGGCGGTGTGGCAGGCTACGCAGTCGCCGGCGCGGGCGAGGTATTCGCCCAGTTTGATCACACTTTGATCAACCTCAGCCGCATGGAGTGTGGCACTGCCGAGCAGCGCCAGGGTCGCGATAACGAGAGTCTTCATGGTCATCGCTCCTTAAGCCTGAACCAGCGGGCCGGGGTTTTTCAGGTACTGCTCGCGAATCGCCTTCGCCGACCAGTAGGTCAAAGCGGCAACCAGCCCGGTCGGGTTGTAACCCAGGCCCTGCGGAAATGCCGAGGCACCCGGAACAAAGACGTTATGCACGTCCCAGCTCTGCAAGTAGCGGTTCAGGGCGCTCTTCTTCGGATCGGTGCCCATGATCGCGCCGCCGTTGAGGTGGGTGGTCTGGTAGGACGCGGTGTTGAAGTGATCGCCGACTTTTTTGCCGATCACCGCGATGGCTTTCGGGCCCATCGCTTCGGCGACCTTGCCCATTTTCTCGACCATGAAGCGGTTCATCTTGATGTCGTTTTCCTGCCAGTCGAAGGTCATCCGCAGCAGCGGCAAACCGTAGGCATCGCGGTACACCGGATCGAGGTCGAGGTAGTTGCCCCGGTAGGACTGATGCGCGCCGTGCGCGTCCATCGACACCTGGTGGGTGTAGTAATCGGCGGTCGCGCGTTTCCACGCGCTGCCCCACGCGGGTGTGCCCGGCGGGTTCGAGGTGCCGGCAATCGGCCGGCTGCCGGCCTGGTTGACCCACATCGGCGAGCCGCCGACGAAGCCGTGGGGGCCGTGGTCAAAGTTATCGGCGTTGAAGTCGTCCAGGGCAACGCCGTTGCCGCCGGCACCGATGAAGTTGTTGGTGTGGGTGTCCTTGTCGAAGAAGGCCTTGATGGTTGCCATGTTCTGGTAGGCGAAGTTACGCCCGACCACGCCTTCGCCGCTGATCGGGTCGTAAGGCTTGCCGATGCCGGAGAGCAGCATCAGACGCACGTTGTGCAACTGGAACGCGCCGAGGATCACCAGATCTGCCGGTTGCTCGATCTCGCGACCCTGGCCGTCGATGTAGGTCACGCCGGTGGCTTTGGATTTGCTGCTGTCGAGATTGACCCGCAGCACGTGCGAGTTGGGCCGCAGCTCGAAATTCGGCAGCGGCTTGAGCGCTGGCAGAATATTCACGTTCGGCGAGGCTTTGGAATACATGTAGCAGACATAACCGCTGCAGAAACCGCAGAAGTTGCACGGGCCCATTTGTGCGCCGTAGGGATTGGTGTACGGCCCCGACGTATTTGCCGAAGGCAGGTTGTAGGGTTTGTAGCCGACCTCTGTCGCCGCTTTGCCGAACAGTTGTGCGGAAACCGTATTCTTCTGCGCCTCCAGCGGGAACGGGTTGGAACGATCCGGCGCGTACGGGTTGCCGCCCTTGCCCTGACCGACCAGTTGGCCCTTCACCGTCCACGCCTGACCCGAGGTGCCGAAGACTTTTTCGGCGAAATCGAAGAACGGCTCCAGCTCTTCATAGCTGACGCCGAAGTCCTGGATGGTCATGTCCTTGGGGATAAAACTTTTGCCGTAGCGCTCTTCGTAGTGGCTGCGTATGCGCAACTCGATCGGGTCGACGCGAAAGTGCACACCCGACCAGTGCAACCCGGCGCCGCCTACACCATTACCCGGCAGGAACGCACCCAACTGGCGGTTCGGCAGGGCGATGTCGTTGACGCTATGGCGAATGGTGACCGTCTCTTTGGAGATGTCCTGAAAGAGTTTTTTGCGCACGCTGTAGGTGAGTTCGTCAATCACCTGGGGATAGTTGCCGTCCGGGTAGGTGTCCTGCATCGGCCCGCGCTCCAGCGCCAGCACGTTGAGACCCGCTTCGGTCAGCTCCTTGGCCATGATCGCGCCGGTCCAGCCAAAACCGACGATAACTGCGTCAACCTTCTTCATTACTGTTGCCATGTGCTTACGCCCTCTCGCCGCGAATAGACACTGCCGGGAAGGGGTATTGCTCGTTGCGTTCCACCCAATCCATGAAATCGGCGCGGGCGCCGGGGAAGCCGATCATGGTCCAGCCGACCATGCCTTGGTTGCCGCCGTGGATCGGGTCGCAGAAGAACCCTTCCTTGGTGTTTTGCAGCAGCAGGTTGAAGAAAATCTTCGCTGGAACATCGTCGAACTGCGGTTTGCCGGCTTCGAGTTGCTTGAGCAAATCGTCTCGGGTAGCGCTGTCTTGCTCAGCAAATACTTTACCGTTGAGGGATTTTGCCCACTGATCCGTGGCGGCGATGCCGAGGCGATAGATCTCTTTGGGTACCAGTTTGCTCTGCCAGCCCATCTCGGGTGCGGCGTCGGCATTGAACGGGCCTTGCATGTACCACAGGGCACCAGCGGCGTAGGGCGTGTTCATCTGCCGGTCGATGTATTCCGGCACACCGGCTTCGAGCGCGCCTGGGCCTTGGGCATCGTTGGGGATCAACTGTGCGACGGCAGCATTGATGAACGCCCATTCTTCGGCGGTGAAGTAGCTCGGCTGGTACACGCTGGCATCCGCGCGAACCGGTTGCGGCGCGGGCGCAGCAGGCGCGACTTCGGGGGCGGCTTGCAGGACGCTGCTGCCCAGACCGGTGCCGGCCAGAGTGACCACCGGAATCAGGGTCAGGGATTTGCGCAAAAACTCACGCCGCGGGTTGTCTCGATCTTCATCAGACATGGGGTGCACCTCATCAGGCATTAGGGGACAGCCGCTTCTGCGAACGGCTTGAGGATTTTTCGTCGAGACGGATCCGGTCTGACCCGGAAAAAGGGCACGCGTCTGCAACATCATGTGACAAATGGTAGCAGGCTAAGCTTCCGGATGAACCGGTTCAGTGGAAAAAACAGCGGTTTTCTGAATGCCAGGGAATGAAACCCCGCGGATTCACGATTCTTTGACAAGCGCCTCACAGGGCTTTGACCGCTTAACATCGAAGCTGCGGTTCCGCTCACCGATGAACCCCGAAACGGTTACCCCAGCATGTCCCGAGTGCGTTTTTTTTCCGCTTTGTGCTTATCGCTTTTAGTGCTGTTGCCCTGGATGCCTGCACAGGCTGCAGCGATAGTGCCGGCTCGTCCCGCTGATTGGGCACAACCGGTCGAAGTGCAATACAACCTGTTCCAGATGTCCCCGACGCTCTACCGCAGCGCCTTGCCCGATGGCGGTGCGGTGCCGTTGCTGAAGAATCTGAAAGTCGCCACGGTGATCAACTTCCTTCCAGAAGCGGACAGCAACTGGTTGTCCGAGCCAGGCATCAACCAGGTGCAATTGCCGTATCGCACCAATCACGTTGACGACGCCGATGTACTCAAGACCCTACGCGCGATTCAGTCCGCCGAAGCCAACGGTCCGGTGCTGATGCATTGCAAACACGGCTCCGACCGCACCGGCCTGATGGCGGCGATGTACCGGATCGTGGTGCAAGGCTGGAGCAAAGAGGACGCCTTGAGCGAGATGACCCAAGGTGGTTTTGGCGAGAGCGGGCACTTTCGCGACAGCGTGCGCTATGTGATGCAGGCTGATGTCGACAAACTGCGCACGGCACTGGCCAACGGTGATTGCAGCACCAGTGCGTTTGCCACTTGCTCGATGAAGAGCTGGTTCCAGTCGGTCAACCTCAAATAAGCCGTGCCCTCCACGGCGTTGCACCGTGGAGGGTGATTCGCGGACTCAGTCTTCGGACTTTTTCTTCAGCTTCGGATTCGGGAAGAACTGCACCGCCTGCACCGTTTTGTCCGGAGCAGGTTTGTTCAGCGCACTGGTGTTGACCCGCGTGCCCAGTTCTTTCGGTACCGACAGCCCTTGCTCGTTGAGCGTGTCCGAGTAACCGCAAGCCACGCATTCACGGTGTGGCACGCTGTCCTCGTTCCACATCATCAACTTGTCCGGTTCGCTGCACGCCGGGCAGACCGCCCCGGCGATAAAGCGTTTCTTGGTAATCACAGGTGCCTCACTCATGCTGCCGCGTCCTCACTCAGGCCGCTATGGCGCAAGAGTGCGTCAATCGAAGGCTCACGGCCACGGAAGTCGACGAACAGCACCATCGGCGCCTGCGAACCGCCGCGCGCCAGAATCGCTTCGCGGAAAGCTCGGCCGGTTTCAGCGTTGAGCACGCCGTCTTCTTCGAATTTGGAGAAGGCATCCGCCGACAGCACTTCAGCCCATTTGTAGCTGTAGTAACCCGCTGCGTAACCGCCAGCAAAGATGTGCGCAAAGCTGTTCGGGAAGCGGTTATAGGCCGGCGGACGCATCACCGACACTTCGTCACGCACACCTTCGAGCACTTGCAGCACGCTGCGGCCGTCGCCGTGGGTGGCGTGCAATTCGAAGTCGAACAGCGAGAACTCCAGCTGACGAACCATCATCAGTCCGGACTGGAAGTTCTTCGCCGCGAGCATTTTTTCCAGCAGGTCCTGTGGCAGCGGCTCGCCGCTTTCGTAGTGACCGGAAATCAGTGCGAGGCCTTCCGGCTCCCAGCACCAGTTTTCCATGAACTGGCTCGGCAGCTCGACCGCGTCCCATGCCACGCCGTTTATCCCGGAAACACCCGCGTGATCAACGCGGGTCAGCAGGTGATGCAGGCCGTGACCGAATTCGTGGAACAGCGTGGTCACTTCATCGTGGGTCAGCAAAGCAGGTTTGCCGCTGTCGGCCGGGGTGAAGTTGCAGACCAGGTTGGCCACCGGGCTTTGCAACACGCCGTCAACGGTGCGGCGCCGGTCGCGGGCGCCGTCCATCCAGGCACCGCCACGCTTGTTGGCGCGGGCGTAGAGGTCGAAGAAGAAGCGCCCAACGTGCTGGCCGTTTTCCTTGATTTCGAACAGGCGTACATCCGGGTGCCAGGTGTCGAAGCCTTTCTGCTCGGCGATTTCGATGCCGTACAGACGCTGAACGATGGCGAACAGGCCGCCCAGCACTTTGTCGATCGGGAAGTACGCGCGCAGTGTTTCCTGGGCGACGCTGTAGCGTTGTTCGCGCAGCTTTTCACCGTAGAAACCGCTGTCCCAGCTTTGCAGGTCGGCGCAGCCCTGTTCGGCGGCATAAGCGCGCAGCTGTTGCAGATCCTGCTCAGCGAACGGCTTGCTGCGCTTGGCCAGATCACGCAGGAAGCTCAACACCTGATCGCTGGACTCGGCCATTTTGGTGGCCAGGCTCAGCTCGGAGAAACTGGCGAAACCCAACAGTCTGGCCAGTTCCTGGCGCAGGTCGAGGATCTCTTCCATCACCGGGCCATTGTCGTGCTGACCGGCGTTCGGCCCTTGGTCCGAGGCGCGGGTGCAGTAAGCGGCATAGACTTCTTCACGCAGGGCGCGGTCTTGCGCGTAGGTCATCACCGCGTAGTAGCTCGGGAATTCCAGGGTGATCAGCCAGCCGTCGAGGCCTTTGGCCTGTGCGGCGGCAGCCATTTGCGCCTTGGCCGAATCGGTCAGACCGGCGAGGGCGGCTTCGTCGGTGACGTGCTTGGTCCAAGCCTGGGTGGCGTCGAGCAGTTGATTGGAGAAGCGGCTGCCCAGTTCGGACAGTTTGCTCTGCACTTCGGCGTAACGTTTCTGTTCAGCTTCCGGCAGGTCGATACCCGACAGACGGAAGTCACGCAGGGCGTGTTCCAGAATAGTCTTTTGCGCGACGTCGAAACCGGCGGCTTGCGGGCTATTGGCCAGCGCTTCATAAGCCTGGAACAGCTCGCGGTTCTGGCCCATCTCGGTGGAGTAGGCGCTCAAGGCCGGCAGGCACGACTCGTAAGCTTCACGCAGTTCGGCGCTGTTGCACACGGCGTTGAGGTGGCTGACCGGGCTCCAGGCAGCGCCGAGGCGGTCATTGAGTTCGTCCATCGCCAACACCAGGCCGGCCCAGGTAGGGTTCTGGACTTGAGTCTTGAGAATTTCGGCGATGGCGGCGCGGTTGTCGGCCAGGATCGTTTCGATGGCGGGCAGGACGTGTTCGGCACGGATCGTGGAGAACGGCGGCAGGTCGTAGGACTGCAGAAGAGGGTTGTTCACGCTCACGGTTGGCACCTTGGCTGGGGAAACATTGCCCCATCTTAATTACAATCGGCATTCACCGCAGCTATCGGCGACAGAGAGAGAAATTATCGTGTCCGTTCGCAAGTACCAGAATCACACCCCAAACCTTTGCAAAGGCGCGTTTGTCGACGGCTCGGCGGTGGTAATCGGCGACGTCGAAATCGGTGAAGACAGCTCAGTGTGGCCGCTGACCGTGATCCGTGGCGACATGCACCGCATCCGCATCGGTGCGCGCACCAGCGTGCAGGACGGCTGCGTGTTGCACATCACCCACGCCGGCCCGTTCAACCCGGACGGCTTCCCGCTGCTGATCGGTGATGACGTGACCATCGCCCACAAGGTCATGCTGCACGGCTGTACCATCGGTAGCCGCGTCTTGATCGGCATGGGCAGCATTGTCATGGACGGTGCGGTGGTCGAGGACGATGTAATCATCGGCGCCGGCAGCCTGGTGCCGCCGGGCAAGCGTCTGCAAAGTGGCTTTCTTTATGTCGGCAGCCCGGTGAAACAGGTGCGTGCGCTCACTGACAAGGAAAACGCCTTCTTCACCTACAGCGCGGCGAACTACGTAAAGCTCAAGGACCTGCATCTGGCCGAAGGCTACGACCAGCTCTGAATCGCCTTACATCTGCTCAGGATTTCTCATGCATTACCAGACTGTACTGTTCGACCTTGATGGCACCCTGACCGACCCGCGTGAGGGCATCACCCGTTCCATTCAGTTCGCCCTCGCCAGGCTCGGCATCGATGAGCCGGACCTGACCAAACTGGAACACTTCATCGGCCCGCCGTTGTTACAGGCGTTCATGCAGTTCTACGATTTTGATGAAGCCAAGGCGTGGCAGGCGGTGAATTTCTATCGCGAGCGCTTCAAAGTCACAGGCCTGTACGAGAACCGTGTGTTCGATGGCGTCACACCGTTGCTGGAAACCCTCAGTGGCCAGGGCCGGCAGCTGTATATCGCCACGTCGAAGCCGTGGGAGTTCGCTCGCGAGATTGCCCGGCATTTTGATTTTGCCCGGCACTTCAAGGTGATCTACGGCAGCGAACTGGATGGCACGCGGACCAACAAGGTTGAATTGATTGCGCACCTGATCAAGGAAGAAGGGCTGGATCCGACGAATACGTTGATGATCGGCGATCGCAAGCATGATCTGATCGGCGCGCGCAGCAATGGGCTGGATGCGGCGGCAGTCGGTTATGGGTTTGGCAGTTTTGAAGAGTTGAGTGCCGAGGCGCCGGCTTATCATTTTGAAACGCTGGATCAGTTGCATCAGGCGTTTTTGCAGCGCTGATTAGTACGCCATCGCTGGCAAGCCAGCTCCCACGGTGAGCGATGTGCACAGGTTCACCGCTGTCCCTGTGGGAGCTGGCTTGCCAGCGATGAGGCCAATTCAGCCACGGAAGGTCTGCGAGTCTGCCAACGCTTTCAGTGCCGCCTTTCGCTCAGTCACCGGCAGCTTGCCCAACCTCTCAACCTCAGCATAAAACCTCAGCCAATCCCCCCCGACCTTTTTGAACAACGCCGAAAACGCCGGCACCCACTGGTCATACAGTCCAAACGGCAACAACCGCGCATTGTTCAGCGGCGCATTCACCCAGGCGTCATAACGCTTGTCCCCGGCCCACTGACTGTCCTTCATCAACCGATAATCCCGGCGAAACTGCTCGAACTCCGCGGCTTTGCGATCGCGCATTTGCTCAACCGGAATTGGCTGCGCGTAGAGCTTTTCCAGCCGTGAGCGGGTGTCGAGTACTAACTCAATGAACTGATCGCGCTGTTTCAACCGCGAGTCGCTATCCGCCGGCAACCCACGAAACGCCCGCCACTGCCGCGTACCTTCCTGCTCGACAAACGTGGCAAAGGACTCGTTGAACTCGGTGTCGTCCTTCACATAACAGCGCTGGTGCGCCAGCTCATGAAAGATCAGCGTGGCCAGGCGCTCATCACCCCAGCCCATCATTGAATTGAGGATCGGGTCGTTGAACCAGCCGAGCGTCGAGTAGGCCTCAACGCCGCCAATCGACACGTCCATGCCCTGCAAGCGCTGGATTGCCGCTTCACCCCGCGCAGCGCTCTGGCTGTAGTAACCGCGATAGGCCACACACCCGGCAATCGGGAAGCAATGGTTCTGCGGCGTCAGGGAGAACTCAGCTGTAGCGAACACATTCCACACCACGTACGGGCGATGGATGTCGGCGTACAGGCGATAGCTCTGGTTATCCGGCAAGTGCAGATGCTCACTGGCAAAGGCGCGGGCCTTTTGCGACTGCGCAAGGTGCTTGCGCAGTGTCGCGTCACGACTCGGATCGTTGATCACCTTTTCTACAGGCTCGCGCGCCCGCAGCAATTGCAGTTGGCCGCTGGCCAGTTGGCCGTAATAGCTGACGCTGGCGCAACCGTTGAGCAACAAAAACAACACACCCGGAAACAAAATCCGAAAAACGCGATCAAGTAACCCAAGGCTTGGAAACGGCCTGATCAAAATAAGAAATCCCCCGGAGAGTCTGCCCGCAAGACTATCCCGCCTTAAGGAGCACCGCTATGCGCATGTTGATGCTGACAGGGGGCCTGCTGACGCTGGCCGGTTGTGCCAATTTCGGAATGCCCGACCCCGACCCTTCGCAAGCCTGGATCGACCTTGATGCCCGGCAGCGGGACACGTCGTTGCAAGCGCTGAAGGTCGATAGCAGCGTGACCGACGATAAACGTTACTTTGAAGTGCAGCCAGGCAGCCATGAGTTGAAGGTGCGTTATCAGTTTCCGGTGGAGGCGACCAACATCGGTCCCGATGCTGAGCCGCTGTGGCGCGATTGCCAGTTGAGCGTGAAATTCAAGGATTTCAACGCCGGCCAGCGTTATCAGTTGCAGGCCGGCAGTATCGGCTTCCGGCCATGGGCCAAGCTTTATGACGAGCAGCGCAAAGTGGTAGGCCAGGGCACGCCGGCAGGCTGTCAGCGCACCTGAACGGCGCTATGCTGAGGATTCACATCCGTGGATATTCATCATGCGCCAGTTGCTGTTGTTGCTCGCTGCCGGTCTTTTGGCCGGTTGTCAGACGCCTTTGCCCCCGGCCGATCCGCACATGGCCTGGGTCGATTTTTCGACGCCGACACCCGGCGGTAAAGTGCTGATGGCCGAGCGTCTCGACAAACAGCGACTGAATGACGGGCGCTACTTTCAGGTCACCCCCGGCAGTCACGAACTGCGCGTGCGGTTCGATTTCGAAGTGTTTGGTGGTGGCGGCAGCTTGATGAACGGCCCGGTGGAGCGGCTGTGCTATCTGTACATCCGCTATGACCATTTCGAGGCCGGGCAGCGTTATGTGCTGGAGGGGCGTTCGCTGGGGTTCACTCCGAGTGCCCGGCTGTACAACGCCAAGCGCGAAATCGTTGCCGAAGATCGTGACTACAACTGCATCATGTGAAATGTTTCAGCTGTCGTTTTTCTGGTAGATGATCGCTTTGGTGCCGTTCTCACATGAACCGACCACCATGGCGATGTCATGTTTCGCAGCTTCTTCCTTGGTTACGATTTCCAGTGTATAGGACGGCACTGCTTTAGCCTGAATCTTGATTTCGATCTCTTTCTTGAGTTCTTCGCAGTCTTTGGGTGCCGCAATTACCGAGGTGGCCAGTGCACTGCAGAGAATCGCCAAGCCAATACGTTTCATGAGTGAAGCTCCCTGAGGCAGCGCGCACGGGCGTGCGCTGAAGCTGCTGTCATTGATTCGACCATACTTTTACAGCGAGGGTTCTGACTTCGCTCACAACTTGTGTTGAAGGTTTCAAACCTTGGTTGATCTGCAGATGGCTATCGCGAGCAGACTCACTCCTACAGGGGATCTTCGTCGCTCACAATAATTGTGTCCGCTGGAGATCAACTGTAGGAGTGAGCCTGCTCGCGATAGCGTCAGACCGGTCAGCGACAAATTAGCTGACCAGCGAAGCGTCTAGCGTAATCTTCGCATTAAGTACCTTGGACACCGGGCACCCTTCCTTGGCCTTGTTGCTCAGTTCTTCGAACTGCGCCTGCGTCGCCCCCGGGATTTTCGCCTTGAGAATCAGCTTCACCGCCGTGATCGCGAACCCGCCCTCTACCTGATCGAGGGTCACTTCAGCCTGAGTGTCGATGCTGTCGGCCTTCAGCCCCGCATCGCCCAGAATCATCGAAAACGCCATGGAAAAACAGCCGGCATGCGCGGCACCGATGAGTTCCTCCGGGTTGGTGCCCTTGCCACCCTCGAAGCGGGCCTTGAAGCCGTACGGTGCTTCTCTGAGGACACCGGTTTCGGTGGAGATCGAGCCAATGCCGGTTTTCAGATCGCCTGCCCAATGTGCGGATGCTTTCTTCACGATAGCCATGTCTGCCTCCTCAAGATCTGACGCGGAAACGCCGCGTCGTCGTGGTTTTGCTTGCAAGGCTTCTGAGGATAGACGCCGCAGCAAAGTTCAGCCCGGCTGAATCGTTGACTTTTTTAGTAGGAAATTTCATCGCTGCTATTGAAACTCGGGTATATGCCCTCATTGCACAAAACACGCTTATGGATTTGGCAGGTTTTCGTTTGCAAGAAAAGCCTGCCTCCTCACTCGGAGACGCAGGTTTATGAAACAACTGTCCGACGTAAAATTTTCCACCCTCGATCTGGTACCGGTGCGCGAAAACGGCAGCCCGGCGCAATCGTTGCGCAACTCGCTGGATCTGGCGCAGCACGTCGAGAAATTCGGCTACACGCGGTTCTGGGTGGCCGAACACCACAACATGGACGGCATCGCCAGTTCTGCGACGTCGGTATTGCTCGGCTATCTGGCTGGTGGTACGTCGACGATTCGTGTCGGCTCCGGCGGCGTGATGCTGCCCAACCATGCGCCGCTGGTCATCGCCGAGCAGTTCGGCACCCTCGAAAGTCTGTATCCGGGCCGGATCGACCTCGGTCTGGGCCGCGCGCCCGGTTCCGATCAGATGACAGCCCGTGCTCTGCGCCGCGAGCGCTCCGGCAGCGCTGATGACTTCCCGGAAGACGTCGCCGAACTGGTGCGCTACCTCGGCCCGCGTACCCCGGATCAGCGCGTGATCGCGATGCCGGGCACCGGCACCAATGTGCCGATCTGGTTGCTGGGTTCCAGTCTGTTCAGTGCCCAACTGGCCGGTGAGCGCGGCTTGCCGTACGCCTTCGCCTCGCATTTCGCCCCGCGCTTCATGCACGAGGCGATCCGCGTTTATCGCAATCACTTCAAGCCGTCGGCGGTGCTCGACAAGCCTTACGTGATGCTCGGCGTGCCTTTGGTGGCAGCGGACACCGATGAGCAAGCCGATTACCTGGCGACATCGGTGTACCAGCGCATTCTCGCGTTGATGCGTGGGCAGAGCCTGGTGCAGCGTCCGCCGGTGAAAAGCATGGACGGCCTGTGGCTGCCGCATGAGCGTGAGGCGGTGGGGGATTTCCTTGGGCTGGCGATGGTGGGTGGCCCGCAGAAGATCCGCGCGAAGCTGGAGGTGCTGATTGAGCAGACCCAGGCGGATGAGCTGATTTTTACCAGTGATCTCTACGAACACGCTGATCGTGTGCATTCCTACGAGTTGTTGGCGCAGGTGATGAAGGGCTGAAAGGCCAAAAAACACCCTCACCCTAGCCCTCTCCCGGAGGGAGAGGGGACTGACCGAGGTGTTCTTGCGCCCAACATCGACCTGAAAACTCCAGTCGTACTCAGGTTCTGAACAACCCCCGATCTGCTCCCTTTCCCCCTCGCCCCTCTGGGGGAGAGGGCTGGGGTGAGGGGGATCAATCTCAAACACACCACAAAACTTTCAGACACAAAAAAGCCGACGCCTTCACGTCGGCTTTTGTATTTCAGGCGCAATCAACCGCGCTTGTAGACGATTTCCTTGGTTCCGCCTTCGCAGGTACCGACGACGTCGCCGCCAGCCGCTGCGCCCTTATCGACAATCTCCAGCGAATACCCGGAAACGCCCTTGGCATCCAGCTTCGCCGCAATCTCGCTTTTCAGCTCTTCACATGGCTTGCCGGCAGCAAACGCACCACCCGCAAGGCTCAACAAACCTACTGCCAACATGAACTTCTTCATCGGTCGCACTCCCTGGTCGGATTAAAAGAGGCGGGCATCGAGCGTCGACCCGATGCACCCACCCTGTAGCGCTTTGCCATTCCTATGGCACTCGGCCAGCGCGCAAGTTCAGAAGACTAGACCAAACTCAGCTGCTGGCAATCTTGAAGCCGACTTTCAACGTCACCTGAAAGTGCGCTGCCTTGCCGTCCTTGATATGGCCACGGGTCTCGGTGACTTCAAACCATTCCAGGTTGCGAATGGTCTTGTTTGCTTCAGCAATTGCGTTGTTGATGGCGTCTTCGATGCTGCTGGTGGACGAACCGACCAGCTCGACTTTCTTGTACGTGTGATGGTCACTCATAACGATCTCCTAGGCGTGTGGAATTGAGACTAGCAGTGAATCTGCACTGTTGATTTCGGCGGCGCTGAGCAGGCGAAGTTCAGATTTTCTGCACTTTCTCAAACCGCTGAAGTCCCAACCAACACACGTCACTCATTACCAATGCAGGAGAGCCACCATGGCCAACACCTCTTTACGTAAAGCCTCGTTGCAAAGCATGGAAGCCGAGATCGAGAGTCTGCTCAAATCGTTGGAAAGCTTGAAGGACGACGCTTCGGACGAGTCGCGCAAGACCCTCAAGGCGCTGAAAAGCAATGCCGAAAGTGCGCTGAAACACTCGCGCCACCTGCTCAGTGATGCCTATGAAGAAGTCAAAGTGAAAACCCGCGAAACCGGGATTGCCACCCGTGATTACGCTCAGGAACACCCGTGGACGACGGCCGGTGTGGCGGTCGGTGCGATCGGTCTGCTTGCGGCTTACTTGCTGTTCAAGCGCGGCGAGTGATCGCTCTGGCGCAGCTCGTTCTTGAGCCATTGCGCCAGTTGACGGGCGCGCCCGTCCGCGGCGCGCTTGGGTAGCCACAACGCCAGTTGCGCCGGGGTTTCACAGAAGCCCCATGGCGCAACCAGGCGACCAGCCTTCAAATCTTCCGTCACCAGCGGCTCCGGCGCGATGGCCACGCCAAGACCTGCCACTGCTGCTTCCAGCAAGTAATACAAATGCTCGAAACCCTGTCCTGACTTCAGCGCTTTGGCGTCGAGGTGGTTCTGTTGTGCCCAGCTTGGCCAGGCTTGCGGGCGCGAAGTGGTGTGCAGCAAGGGTTCGTTTAGCAGGGCCGAGGCTGGCGCGGTTTGCAGACGTTGATAGCTGCTGAACAGCGGACTCATGACCGGACCGATGCGTTCTGCCGCCAGCTCATAGACCTGCATGTCCGCCGGCCACGGTGGTTCGGCGAACAGCAGTAAAGCGTCCAGTCCCGGACGGCGAGGGTCGAGATCGCCTTCACCGGCTGACAGGTGTAGGCGCAAGTCCGGGAGATCAGCATTCAATCGCCCCAGACGCGGAATAAACCAGCGCGCCAACAGGCTTCCAGAGCATCCCAAGACGAACGGCGCATCGGCGGTACTCTGCGTCAGCTCCGCGCAAACACTGCGCAACCGGTCAAACGCGTCGCCGCTGGCATCGCGTAAACGCACACCGGCATCTGTGAGTTTCAAGCCGCGACCATCCTTGACGAACAGACTGACGCCCAAGTGCTCTTCCAGCACCTTGAGCTGACGACTGACTGCGCCATGGGTGACGTGCAATTGTTCGGCGGCCTGACTGACGCTGTTCATTCGGGCGGTTGCTTCGAACGCGCGCAAGGCGTTCAGCGGAGGAAGGTCGTGGCTCATGGTATCTGTGAGTTTTCCTGACAGGTTGTGGCGATCTTATCGGTTTTCAGCTTAGAAGGTCAGGGGTAGAGTGGTCGTCATTGTCTTCTCACCCGAATTCACCTGGAGCGACTCATGACCCAGACTTCGAACACCTCTGATCTGCGTAATGGCCCTGACGCCAACGGCCTGTTCGGCTCGTTCGGTGGCCGCTACGTGGCAGAAACCCTGATGCCGTTGATCCTCGATCTGGCCCGCGAATACGAAGCGGCCAAGGAAGATCCGGCGTTCAAAGAAGAATTGGCCTACTTCCAGCGTGACTACGTCGGACGTCCGAGCCCGTTGTATTTCGCCGAACGCCTGACCGAGTTCTGCGGCGGCGCGAAGATCTACCTCAAGCGCGAAGAGCTGAACCACACCGGCGCGCACAAGATCAACAACTGCATCGGCCAGATCCTGCTGGCGCGGCGCATGGGCAAGAAACGCATCATCGCCGAGACCGGCGCCGGCATGCACGGCGTGGCCACTGCCACCGTCGCTGCGCGTTTCGGTCTGGATTGCGTGATCTACATGGGCACCACTGATATCGAACGTCAGCAGGCCAACGTCTTCCGCATGAAGCTGCTGGGCGCTGAAGTGATTCCGGTCGTGGCCGGCACCGGCACCCTGAAAGATGCGATGAACGAAGCGCTGCGTGACTGGGTGACCAACGTCGACAACACGTTCTACCTGATCGGCACCGTGGCCGGCCCGCACCCTTACCCGGCAATGGTTCGCGACTTCCAGGCCGTGATCGGCAAGGAAACCCGCGATCAGTTGCAAGCGCAGGAAGGTCGTCTGCCGGACAGCCTGGTGGCGTGCATCGGTGGCGGCTCCAATGCGATGGGCCTGTTCCACCCGTTCCTCGACGACAAGAGCGTTGAGATCATCGGCGTCGAAGCTGCCGGTTACGGCATCGAAACCGGCAAGCACGCGGCGAGCCTGAATGGTGGCGTTCCGGGTGTATTGCACGGCAACCGCACCTTCCTGCTGCAGGACGACGATGGCCAGATCATCGACGCCCACTCGATTTCCGCCGGCCTCGACTACCCAGGCATCGGCCCGGAACACGCCTGGTTGCATGACATCGGCCGCGTTCAGTACACCTCGGTGACTGACGACGAAGCGCTGGATGCGTTCCACAAGTGCTGCCGCCTGGAAGGCATCATTCCTGCCCTGGAAAGCGCCCACGCCCTCGCCGAAGTGTTCAAACGTGCACCGAAGCTGCCGAAGGATCACCTGATGGTGGTCAACCTCTCCGGCCGTGGCGACAAAGACATGCAGACCGTCATGCACCATATGGAACAGTCCCAGCAGGAGAAACACTGATGAGCCGCCTGCAAACCCGTTTTGCCGACCTCAAGGAACAGAACCGCGCCGCGCTGGTGACCTTCGTCACCGCCGGTGATCCGGACTACGACACCTCGCTGGCGATCCTCAAAGGCTTGCCGGGTGCTGGCGCCGACGTGATCGAGTTGGGCATGCCGTTCACCGACCCGATGGCCGACGGCCCGGCGATTCAACTGGCGAACATCCGTGCCTTGGGCGCCAAGCAGAACCTGGTGAAAACCCTGCAAATGGTTCGCGAATTCCGTGAAGGCAACAGCGACACCCCGCTGGTGCTGATGGGCTACTTCAACCCGATCCACATGTACGGCGTTGAGCGCTTCATCGCCGAGGCGAAAGAGGCCGGCGTCGATGGCCTGATCGTGGTCGACATGCCGCCTGAGCACAACGCCGAGCTGTGCGACCCGGCGCAGGCTGCCGGTCTGGACTTCATCCGTCTGACCACGCCGACCACCGACGATGCGCGTCTGCCGAAGGTACTCAATGGCAGCTCCGGTTTTGTTTACTACGTGTCGGTGGCTGGTGTCACTGGTGCCGGCGCGGCGACGCTGGAGCACGTTGAAGAGGCGGTGACCCGTCTGCGTCGTCATACCGATCTGCCGATCAGCATCGGTTTCGGTATCCGTACACCAGAGCAGGCGGCGTCCATCGCGCGCCTGGCCGACGGTGTGGTGGTGGGCTCGGCATTGATCGATCACATCGCCAACGCGACCACACCCGACCAGGCCATCGACGGCGTGTTGAGCCTGTGCTCGGCACTCTCCGAAGGTGTGCGTAAGGCCCGCGTCAGCTGAAGGTAAAGTTCCTGATACAGAGGAATTAGCGCCTCGCGGCACAGACTAATCGAGCAAGACCGAGGGATTCAGAACCACGTTCTGAATCCCTTTTTGCTGTTTGTGCCGTGAGGAAAGACCCGATGAAAATGCCGAAACGTCTGATTACCGGACTGGGCGTACTGATGATCAGTGCGACACCACTGCTGGCCAGCGCCGATCCGCGCGATGATCACGACCACGGCGGCCCGCAGCAGGGCCATTTCGATAACCGCGGCGACGACCACCGTGGCCCACAGAACGACCACCGTGGCGGCCCACCGCCTCGCGACTTCGGACCGGTACGTCAGACCATTCGTGATAATCATGGCTACTTTGTCCGCGGTGCACCGCCACCGCCGGGGATTCATCTGGAGCGTGGCCGGCCGTTGCCGCACGGCTATTACGGCGAGCGTCTGGATAAACGGGCGTTAGGTCGTTTGCCGGTGTATCCGGGTTACGAATGGCGCCGGGCGGGGGGTGACATCGTGCTGATCGCGGTGGGCACCGGGATCGTCTACGAAATTCTCGATGGGGTTTTGTACTGATCTGCAGGCAATAAAAAAGACCGCAGCTACTGGCTGCGGTCTTTTTTTCAGGGCAACTCCAATCCGCCGGAGGCCTTGTGCAGTTTGCGCAGATGCGCGCCGATCTGCTTCACATTTTCCTCACTGGCCGCAATCTCCGCGGCCCGCTTCGGTTCCAGCAATTTGCGCACTTCTGCATCCAGATCACCGGACAGCGCCAGCAGCTTCTTCTGCCGCTGACTGCTCTCCGCCTCGAGTCGACTGAACTCGGTCGGCTGCGGCAATCCGTAACCCTTGGAATCGAGCAATTCCGCCGGACGACTGAGGAAGCCGCTGTTGGCGAGAATTTCCTGCAAGGTCGCGTTGGCCTTGTCCATGCCGCCGTTTTCCAGCTCGCGCGCGCCGAGGTAACGCTGCTTGACCTCATCCTGAGCCAGTAGCAATTGGCGTCGATAACTGGCCTGCTCCAACAGCAGCAGTGCGGCGCTGGTACGCAAGTCGGCACGTTCGAACCACTCGCGACGCTCTTCGGCTGTCAGCGAAAGCCATTCCTCAACGGTGTTCTGTTTGATCGGCAATTGCTTCTTCAATACATCGAACATCGCTTGATAGCGATCGCGGAACGAGTCGAAGCGGTAACCCAGACGCAGTGCTTCTTTCGGATCATCCAATACGCTGGTATCGGCGAGACCGCGTCCCTTGAGCACTTCCAGCAAGCCGTTGGGCATGATGCTGTCGAGGCCGGTGAGCTGCGCGTTATTGCTGCCGCTGCGCAACAGTTTCAGACCTTCCACGGCGCAGTTGTTGGAAAGGAAGAAGTAGTTGCCGTCGTAGCTCCAGTGCATTTCGGCAGCGTGTTCGACCACGCCTTCGATCTCGTCGCGTGAAAGATTCAGCGGCACCGAGGCGAGGCTGCGCAGTTCGGTCTTGGTGTATTCGTCGATCACCTGCGCCAAGGGCAGGACGAACAGGCGTGACGGGTATTTGCCGACCAGACCGTCCCAACTCGACAGCTGCACGTCGCCGACAAAGGCGCGGTAGGACAGCACCAGGTGCTGATCGAGATCGAGCCGGCAGTCCGGACCCCGTGGGCGACCCGGTGCGCAGATCACCAGGCGCAACATGCTGTGGCCCCAGCGGCTGACCCAGTTCTGATTGGCCTCGGCGAGCAAGTAATCGACGGCATAGACCCGTTCCGGATCGACTTGCCCCAAGGGTTGCTTGGCGAAATCATTGCCGGCATTGAGGAACGAGAAGGTCTTGCTGCAGGTGTCCTTGGCCGGCGGCGCCCAGCCGAAGTGTTGCTGGAAATAACGATACAGCGCCGGGCGGCGGCAGGCGTAGCTCGGGTCGAGGAGGAAATACTCCATGTTGACCGCGACGAACTCCTTCGGGCTGGAGATTTCGTACAGATCCGGGCTGCGCGCGATCTGTCGGTTGTGCTGTTCGCGCTCACCACGGCGGCCGACGTATTGCTGCCAACCCGCGAGATCGAGCAGGCGCGGGTCGTCGCTGAGGGTGAAACGCCGGCCGTTCTGGCCGCGACACTCATCAGGAATGCCGATCAACCCGGCGCTGTTGAAGCGTCGGCTGCAACGCTGGATCAGCGTGCGCTCGGCACTCGGCCATAGGCGCGCGCGATCATAAATGTGGGTGATTTCGTGCAACACCGTGGCGAGCAGTTCCTGGCGCACAGTGCCGTGGGGGCGATTGGTTTTTTCTTTGGCTGCGCTGCCGTCAGTAAGACTCGCAAGCAGTTTGCGATTCAGATCAAGTTCGGCGACCAGTGTGGCTTGGCCATAGGCGTTGGCGGGCATGTCGTCGGTCCAGCCGACATCGATGCGTCGGTCCAGCCGTTCGATGAAGCTTGGCGGCAGCTTTTGCATCGCCTCATCGATCAGCGCCTGGCTGGCCTGTTGTTGGGCAGGGCTCAGACCGTCGGTCTTGAGCCGCAGTTGCAGGCCAGCGTGGGCGCTGTTGCCAAGCAACAACAACGCCCCGGCCAGCAGCCAGGTGCCGAGTGACTTCACAGTGCGAGGATGGCTTCGGCGAGTACCTGATCACTGGCGTCGCGCGCTTCCGGCACGCGAGCACGCAAGGTGTCGAGCGCAGCTTCCAGATGCGCGCCACGGATATCACCGTTGGTGGCGACGAAACTGGCGGCGTCGTCATGGGCTTCGCGGATGATTTTCGAATCGCGAATCGAAGTGGTGGTGTCGGAAGTGAAATCGATGGTGCGCTGGGAGGCACGAACGATGATGTTACTGGTGGCTACCAGGGTGTGCGCCTGGGCCACGTCGGCCAACAAAAACAGGCCAAGGGCGGCAGCAATCAGCGGGCTACGCATGGAACGACTCCGGAAGGGCAAGGATTACAGGGGTACAGGATAACTATTGGACGAGAATTGCCTCTGCCAGTTCAAGGTCGCTGACATGAAGTTTCGGCCGGGTTTTGCGCAGGTAATGCAGCGCGGATTCCAGACGAGCACCTCGCCATTCACCGTCGCTGGCAACAAACGCTGCTGCATCATCGTGAGCGGCAAGCAGCAGTTTACGGTCGAAAGGCGCGGAAGACACCATGCTGGTGGCGTAGCCGCTGACCACAGTGCCCTGCGTCGACGCATTGAAAGCATCAAAGGCATCGACCGACGTCGCCCAGCAGGCGCTAAACAATAAGGAAGGAAACAGTAGATTTGGAAGAAAGCGCATTGGACTCGTTAATTGTTGGCGAGCGCAAAGGCTAGCGCAATGCCCGGGCCAGAGCCAGCGCCGAAACATCGGGACACGCCGGGCGTGTCCCGCAAGGCTGCGATCGTTTAGATCGTCAGGATAGCCTGAGCCAGCTGTGCGTCAGTGGCTTGCAGCTGTGGCGCCTGATGACGGATGTGATCCAGTGCACTTTCCAGCTTCACCCCACGGATTTCGCCTTCGCTGGCCACGAAGCTGGCAGCGTCGTCACGGGCGGCAAGGACGATTTTGTCGTCGCGGAACGACGAGGTGACGTCGGAGGTGGCATCGGACGAGGACTTCAGTGCACCGACAACGGCGTCGGTGGTGACGATGAAGCTGGTGGCGCTGGCGTTGGCAGCCACGGCCAGCAGGGCGGCAGCGCTGAGCAGACGAAGACGGGACATGGTGTAACTCCTGTGGATAAACCGTAGAGAGAGGTGGCTCGGTATCTGAGGAGTCAGACGCCAGTGACACAGCATTCGCCACGTTCTGCGTGGATATTAGGCCGGCTTTGCAAGGTTCGCACAGTGGGCAGAATGCTAGCGCCAGAACGGTTTCTCCAGTTCATTGAGGCGATCGGCGTGGCTGAGGCCCAGATCGGCGAGATCCCGACTCGGTAGTTGAGCCAGTAAACGCCGGGTTCTGGCTCTCTCCAGGCTACCTCGAAGCCCTCGAAACAGGCGACGCAGAGGATTTGAGCGAGGGTAGGGTTGGCTGAAGTTTCCTGAAACATCCTGTAAGTCATTCATGACGTATTCCTTTTTGCCGATGAAGGCGGAAGGTCATGTTGAACCTGTGACAGAAGAAGAGGCAGGTACAGCAGAGTAAAATTGTACTTGTTCAGATCTTGTTTTGCTTTAACTGTACTGGTCGCCAATCCAGGTGGCTGTATTGAGGTATCCAGGCCTCAAAACGACAAAACCCGTCGTGGTTTCCCACGACGGGTTTTGTTTTGTTCAATTCGGGGTGCTGGCGGTGGGTCTAACGACCAGAGCCAGCGACGCTACTTAGCGCCAGAACGGCTTGCTCAGCTCTTCGTAGCGTTGTGCTTCGCTGATACCGGCGTCAGCCAGCAGACGCGAATCCAGGCGAGCCAGTTGATGGCGGCTGGAGATGCGGCGCTGCCACAACATCAGGTTGGCGATAACGCGCAGAGGCAGGGAAGCCTGGGTTTTTGCAGCTTTGTCTTCGAAGAACAGTTCGGAACTGAGTGTACGTTCCATGGTTGACATCCTTCCGCTTGTGGCGGGATCAGGTAGTGGTTTGACTGGTGCCCATGATCCTCTCGTTTGCCTAGTCTCTCTAGATACAGTTCAACTGTATTGTGAGTGACCAGTTAACTGTTTATAGGGGGTGTACGGGTCAAAATTGAACAAACTGTACCTGTCAGCACTAAAGTGGTGCATTTCAGCTCAATTTGATCAGAGCCGTAGGTGATTGCTGTAGGAAAAGACCGGTACAGCAGTACAGTTTTTGTCGGGCTGGAGGTGTGCCAAAACCCGCTGGGGCAAAACTGTGTTTGCGCCAGCGGTTTATCTAGGTGAATTACACCGCAAGCATGCGCCCGGTTTCTTCCAGGTTCATGTGCCAGCTGAGCGCTTCACGCAGGATGTGCGGGGTGTGGCCCCCGATTGCACAGGCCTTGGTGAAGTAATCATTTAGCGCTTGACGGAAATCCGGGTGCACACAGTTATCGATGATCACCCGCGCACGCTCCCGTGGCGCCAGACCGCGCAAATCGGCCAGACCCACTTCGGTCACCAGAATGTCGACGTCATGCTCGGTATGGTCAACGTGGCTGACCATCGGCACCACGCTGGAAATCGCGCCGCCCTTGGCGATTGATTTAGTCACAAACACCGCCAAATGCGCGTTGCGTGCGAAGTCGCCGGAACCACCGATGCCGTTCATCATCCGCGTGCCACAAACGTGCGTGGAGTTGACGTTGCCGTAGATGTCAAACTCCAGCGCTGTGTTGATGCCAATGATGCCGAGACGGCGCACGACTTCCGGATGGTTGGAGATCTCCTGCGGACGCAGTATGAGTTTGTCCTTGTACTTCTCCAGGTTGCCGAACACGTCGCTGTTGCGCCGCTCCGACAGGGTGATCGAGCTGCCCGAGGCAAAGCTCAGCTTGCCCGCATCGATCAGGTCGAACGTCGAGTCCTGCAGCACCTCGGAGTACATGGTCAGGTCTTCGAACGGCGAATCGATAAGGCCGCACATCACCGCATTGGCGATGTTACCGATCCCGGCCTGCAACGGGCCGAGCTTGTTGGTCATGCGACCGGCGTCGACTTCCTGCTTGAAGAAAGTGATCAGGTGCTCGGCGATGGCGTTGGTGTCGACATCCGGAGTCGACACGGTGGACGGCGAATCCGACTGCTGGGTAATAACGATGGCGACAATCTTCTCCGGCGGAATCGGAATCGCCGTGCTGCCAATGCGGTCGTCGACTTTTACCAGCGGGATCGGCGTGCGCGTCGGGCGGTAAGTCGGGATATAGATGTCATGCAGGCCTTCGAGGTTGGCGTTGTGCGCCAGGTTGATCTCGACGATCACTTGTTTGGCGAATATTGCAAAGCTCGCCGAGTTGCCCACCGAGGTGGTCGGCACGATGTGGCCTTGCTCGGTGATGGCAACGGCTTCGATGACTGCGATGTCCGGCAGTTTCAGCTGCTGGTTGCGCAGTTGCTCGACGGTTTCCGACAGATGCTGGTCGATGAACATGACTTCGCCGGCGTTGATCGCCTTGCGCAAGGTGCTGTCGACCTGGAACGGCATGCGCCGCGACAGTACGCCGGCTTCGGTCAATTGCTTGTCGAGGTCGTTGCCCAGGCTGGCGCCGGTCATCAGGCTGATCTTCAGCGGTGTGACCTTGGCCCGCTCGGCCAGTGCGTGGGGAACGGCTTTGGCTTCGCCGGCGCGGGTGAAACCGCTCATGCCGACGGTCATGCCGTCCTCAATCAGAGCGGCGGCGTCGGCAGCGCTCATCACTTTATCCAACAACGAAGGCAGGCGAATACGGTCACGGTACATGGATTATTATCTCGGGCAACGAGTAGCAGGATGCGCAGTCTAGTGAATTTGTCGGGCGCCTGTCCCGCTACCAAGGTCGCAAACGAGGCGTCTATTCAGCGGGTTTCAAGTAAAACACCGTTACCGGATCTGCAACAACGCGGCAAGTTGTCCGACGTTTTGCGCAAACAAAAACGCCCCGACTTGTCGGGGCGTTTGGTCTTGCAGCGGGGAATTACTCGACCGCTTTAACCATGTCTTCGATGACTTTCTTCGCGTCGCCGAACACCATCATGGTCTTGTCCAGATAGAACAGCTCGTTGTCCAGACCGGCATAACCGCTGGCCATCGAGCGCTTGTTGACGATGATGGTCTTGGCCTTGAACGCTTCGAGAATCGGCATGCCGGCAATCGGCGATTTCGGATCGTTCTTTGCGGCCGGGTTGACCACGTCGTTCGCGCCGAGCACCAGCACCACGTCAGCCTGGCCGAACTCGGAGTTGATGTCTTCCATCTCGAACACCTGGTCGTAAGGCACTTCGGCCTCGGCGAGCAGAACGTTCATGTGGCCAGGCATACGGCCGGCTACCGGGTGGATCGCGTACTTCACGGTCACGCCGCGGTGAGTCAGCTTCTCGGTCAACTCTTTTAAGGCGTGCTGCGCACGTGCAACCGCCAAGCCGTAGCCCGGCACGATGATCACGGTGTCCGCGTTGGTCAGCAGGAAGGTCGCATCATCGGCAGAACCGGATTTCACCGGACGTGCTTCTTTCGCACCGGCAGGGCCTGCATCGGCCGTATTGCCGAAGCCGCCGAGCAGCACATTAAAGAAGGAGCGGTTCATCGCCTTGCACATGATGTACGAGAGGATCGCACCGCTCGAACCCACCAGCGAACCGGCAATGATCAGCATCGAGTTGTTCAGCGAGAAGCCAATACCGGCCGCAGCCCAGCCCGAATAGCTGTTGAGCATCGACACCACCACCGGCATGTCGGCGCCGCCAATCGGGATGATGATCAGCACGCCCATCACGAACGCCAGTGCCAGCATCAGCGCGAACGCAGTGAGGTTACCGGTGAACATAAAGGTCAGGCCGAGTGCCAGCGTTGCCAGGCCCAGCACCGCGTTGAGCTTGTGCTGACCGGCAAACTGTACCGGTGCGCCTTGGAACAGGCGGAACTTGTACTTGCCCGAGAGCTTGCCGAACGCAATCACCGAACCGGAGAAGGTGATCGCACCGATCGCAGCGCCGAGGAACAGCTCCAGACGGTTGCCCGCCGGGATCGAGTCGCCCAGCTGTTTAACGATACCCAACGATTGCGGCTCAACCACCGCAGCGATAGCAATGAACACCGCCGCGAGGCCGATCATGCTGTGCATGAAGGCAACCAGTTCCGGCATCTTGGTCATTTCAACGCGTTTGGCCATGATCGAACCGGCAGTGCCGCCGACCAGCAGGCCGACGATCACGTAACCGATACCGGCCGTCGCCAGCTCAGCGCCCAACTTATAGATGAGGCCGACGGTGGTCAGAATGGCCAGCGCCATGCCAAGCATGCCGAACAGGTTGCCGCGTCGCGAGGTAGTCGGGTGCGACAGACCTTTGAGGGCCTGGATAAAGCAGATCGACGCGATCAGGTAGAGCGTCGTGACGAGATTCATGCTCATTACTTCGGCGCCTCTTCTTTTGCTTTCGGGGCTTTCTTCTTGAACATTTCAAGCATGCGGCGGGTGACCAGGAAGCCACCGAATACGTTGACCGCAGCCAGCGCCACGGCGAGGGTGCCCATGGTTTTGCCCAACGGCGTGACGGTCAGTGCGGCCGCGAGCATGGCGCCGACGATCACGATCGCCGAGATCGCGTTGGTCACGGCCATCAGCGGTGTGTGCAGCGCAGGTGTAACGTTCCAGACCACGTGGTAACCGACATAAATCGCCAGCACGAAGATGATCAGGTTGTAGATACCGGGGGAGATAAGCTCTTCCATCGTCTGAATCCCTGCTTAGGCGTTTTTGCGGATGACTTGGCCGTCGCGGCACATCAGGCACGCGGCGACGATATCGTCTTCGAGGTTGACGTCGAACTGGCCTTCTTTGGTGAAGACCAGCTTGAGGAAGTCCAGCAGGTTGCGCGCGTACAGTGCCGAAGCGTCTGCTGCGACTTCACCGGCCAGGTTGGTCGGGCCGCAAATGGTCACGCCATTTTCGACGACGACTTGGTCGGCCACGGTCAGCGGGCAGTTGCCGCCCTGAGCGGCGGCGAGGTCGATGACCACCGAGCCCGGTTTCATCTGCGCCACGGTGTCCGCGCTCAACAGCGTCGGTGCCTTGCGGCCCGGAATCAGCGCGGTGGTGATGACAATGTCAGCTTGCTTGGCGCGTTCGTGCACTGCCTGCGCCTGACGCTGCATCCAGCTCGCCGGCATCGGCCGCGCGTAACCGCCGACACCGACGGCGCATTCACGCTCTTCATCGGTCTCGTAAGGCACGTCGACAAACTTGGCGCCGAGGGATTCGATCTGTTCCTTAACGGCCGGACGTACGTCGGACGCTTCGATCACCGCACCCAGACGTTTCGCCGTGGCAATTGCCTGCAACCCGGCCACACCGGCGCCGAGAATCAGCACGCGCGCCGCTTTCACGGTGCCCGCGGCGGTCATCAGCATTGGCATGAAGCGAGGGTAATGGTGAGCGGCCAGCAACACCGCCTTATAGCCGGCAATGTTCGCCTGCGACGACAACACATCGAGACTCTGCGCGCGCGAGGTGCGCGGTGCCGCTTCGAGGGCGAACGCGGTAATCCCGCACTCGGCCATCTTTGCGATGGTTTCGTTGTTGAACGGGTTGAGCATGCCGACCAGCACCGCACCGCGCTTGATTAGCGTCAGTTCGGCATCGCTTGGCGCGACCACTTTGAGAATCAGCTCGGCGCCAAACGCGTCATTGGCACTGCCAATGGTCGCGCCTGCCGCTTCATAGGCACTGTCGACAACGCTGGCTTTAACGCCGGCGCCGGTTTGCACAGTGACCTTATGACCTTGGCTGATCAGCTTTTTAATGGTTTCCGGGGTTGCAGCAACCCGTGTTTCACCGGTCTGGGTTTCGAGAGGAACACCAATGTGCACGTCAAATCTCCTGCGTGATCTTATTGAGTAAACCCATGCACTACGGATGGTGCGACTGGGGCGGCCGATCAGCACGATCCCGCCAAATCAGGGCGGGGCGCGGCATTTTGCAGGCGAACTTTATGCCCTTCAAGGGATTATGACGGGTGACGGAAAATTAACTACAAGTCATCCCGTGACCGAATGTCGCAGATGGCCAGCTCAATCCCTTGCAGGCCGTGCCTTGTAAGGATTCTGGCCGAATATGGAAAAATTTCTCATTGGTGGCGTGAATAGACAGTAATGCGTCGTCTATGAAGGCTCAAAGCCACGTATTCAGGCGCTTGTGGGACGTCTGTACGACTTTCGGATACAGTCAGTGGAATTGCGACAAATAGTTATATCTGTAGGGCTTTTATTTTCCTGACTACCGGGTTAATTATCGCTGTAAGCCTTGTCCTTCAAGGCTGTAGCTCTGTGCCTGGGTCACCAGCCAGTCGCGAAATGCCTTCAATGACGCCGATTCGACCTTTCGCTCGGGAATCATCAGGTAGTAGGCCTTGATACTGGAGAGCGCCTGCGGGTTGGCAATCACCAGGCGTTTCTCGGCCAGCTCGCGCTGAATCAGGAATGGTGGAATCAGCGCAATGCCCATGTCGTGCATGGCTGCCTGGGCCAGCATGGAGAATAGCTCGTAGCGCGGTCCTGTCATGTCGCGGGGGATATTCAGGTGTTGCGAGTTGAACCATTGGCGCCAGGCGTAAGGGCGCGTGGTCTGCTGTAGCAGCGGTAGCTCGGCAATCTCATCGGCAGTCAGATGCGTCTTGTTGCCGAGTAGGGCGGGACTGCACACCGGCATCGGATTCTCGCCCATCAGCCTGTGGGATTCGGTACCGGACCAATCGGCGTCACCGAAGTAGATCGCGGCATCGAATTCGGTATCGGCAAACAGAAAGGGTCGGGTGCGGTTGGTCAGATTGACGGTGACTTCCGGGTGCTTGAGCTGGAAATCCTTGAGCCGCGGCAGTAGCCATTGGGTGCCGAAGGTTGGCACCACCGCCAGTTCGATCACATTGGTGCCTTGCTGGCCCATCACTGACAGTGTGTCACGCTCGACCGCATCGAGTTGCGTCGCGACCCGGCGGCTGTAGGAAAGTCCCGCTTCGGTCAGCTTTACCCCACGTCGGGAGCGCCGGAACAGTTCCACGCTGAGGAACTCCTCAAGGCTGGCGATCTGTCGGCAAATGGCGCCTTGGGTGAGGGAAAGTTCTTCGGCAGCGCGGGTAAAGCTCTCGTGGCGCGCGGCAGCTTCGAAACTGATCAGGGCGGTGGTGCTGGGGATCTTTCTGCGCATGTACGTCAACCTCACTAATGCGCCGCATAAAAGGCATTTCACGACGTTTCGGAGTGAGAAATTAGCACAACAGAATGCGAAATCCTCGTTTGCCGCGATGACGAACCGCGCCTAGGATCAATGCCACGTTAATTCACCCGATTTGCGAGGACACACTCATGGGCGGTAAAGCTAGCTTCAACTGGATCGATCCCCTGTTGCTGGATCAACAGCTCACCGAAGAGGAGCGCATGATCCGCGACACCGCCGAGCAGTTTGCTCAACAGAGCCTCGCACCGCGTGTTCTTGAAGCCTTCCGTCATGAGAAAACCGATCCGGCGATCTTCCGCGAGATGGGCGAAGTCGGCCTGTTGGGCGCGACCATTCCTGAGCAGTACGGTGGTAGCGGTCTCAACTATGTCAGCTACGGTCTGATTGCCCGTGAAGTCGAGCGTGTCGACTCCGGCTACCGCTCGATGATGAGCGTGCAGTCGTCGCTGGTGATGGTGCCGATCAACGAGTTCGGCACTGAAGCGCAGAAACAGAAATACCTGCCGAAACTGGCTTCCGGCGAATGGATCGGCTGCTTTGGTCTGACCGAACCCAACCACGGTTCCGACCCGGGCGCGATGATCACTCGTGCACGTAAGGTCGACGGCGGCTACAGCCTGACCGGCGCGAAAATGTGGATCACCAACAGCCCGATCGCCGATGTGTTCGTGGTCTGGGCTAAAGACGATGCCGGCGACATCCGTGGCTTCGTGCTGGAAAAAGGCTGGAAAGGCCTGAGCGCTCCAGCGATTCACGGCAAAGTCGGTCTGCGCGCATCGATCACTGGTGAAATCGTCATGGACAACGTTTTTGTGCCGGAAGAGAACATCTTCCCGGATGTGCGCGGTCTGAAAGGGCCGTTCACTTGCCTCAACTCCGCACGCTATGGCATTTCCTGGGGCGCGCTGGGTGCCGCTGAGTTCTGCTGGCACACCGCTCGTCAGTACACCCTCGATCGTCAGCAGTTCGGTCGCCCACTGGCCGCCACTCAACTGATCCAGAAGAAACTGGCCGACATGCAGACCGAGATCACTCTGGCCTTGCAAGGTTGCCTGCGTCTGGGTCGTATGAAGGATGAGGGCACTGCTGCGGTCGAGATCACTTCGATCATGAAGCGCAACTCGTGCGGCAAGTCGCTGGATATCGCCCGTATGGCGCGCGACATGCTCGGTGGTAACGGCATCTCCGATGAGTTCGGTGTGGCCCGTCATCTGGTCAACCTGGAGGTGGTGAATACCTATGAAGGCACTCACGACGTTCACGCGCTGATCCTTGGGCGTGCGCAAACCGGTCTGCAAGCGTTCTATTAACAGGAGAGCGACCATGGGCGCGCTGTCGCATCTGCGGGTACTGGATTTATCGCGCGTGTTGGCCGGGCCGTGGGCCGGGCAGATTCTCGCCGACCTTGGCGCCGAGGTGATCAAGGTCGAGCGCCCGGGTAATGGTGACGACACTCGCGCCTGGGGGCCGCCCTTCCTTAAAGACGCTTATGGCGAAAACACGTCGGAAGCGGCTTACTACTTGTCGGCCAACCGCAACAAGCAATCGGTGACCATCGACTTCACGCGTCCCGAAGGCCAAAAGTTGGTGCGGGAGTTGGCAGCGAAGTCGGACATTCTCATCGAGAACTTCAAGGTCGGTGGACTCGCGGCTTATGGTCTGGATTATGAGTCGCTGAAGGCGATCAATCCTGATCTGATTTACTGCTCGATCACTGGTTTTGGTCAGACCGGGCCGTATGCCAAGCGCGCGGGTTATGACTTCATGATTCAGGGCTTGGGTGGGCTGATGAGCCTGACCGGGCGTCCTGAGGGTGATGAAGGCGCCGGACCGGTGAAGGTCGGTGTCGCGTTGACCGATATTCTCACCGGTCTGTATTCGACGGTAGCGATTCTCGCAGCACTGGCACATCGCGACCATGACGGCGGTGGTCAGCACATTGATATGGCGTTGCTCGATGTGCAGGTGGCGTGTCTGGCTAACCAGGCGATGAACTACCTGACGACGGGCAATGCACCGAAACGCTTGGGCAATGCGCATCCGAACATCGTGCCTTATCAGGATTTTCCTACGGCTGATGGTGATTTCATCCTCACCGTGGGCAATGACGGGCAGTTCCGCAAGTTTGCCGAAGTGGCGGGGCAACCGCAGTGGGCGGATGATCCGCGGTTCGCGACCAATAAACTGCGGGTGGCGAACCGAGCGGAGCTGATTCCTTTGATTCGCCAGGCCACGGTGTTCAAGACAACTGCCGAATGGGTTGCTCAGCTGGAGCAGGCGGGTGTGCCGTGCGGGCCGATCAATGATCTGTCGCAGGTGTTCGAAGATCCTCAGGTCAAAGCGCGTGGATTAGCAATAGAGATGCCGCATGCATTGGCGGGGATGGTGCCTCAGGTGGCCAGCCCTATTCGTTTGTCGCAGACACCGGTCGAGTATCACCGGGCGCCACCCTTGTTGGGCGAGCATACGCTGGACGTTTTGCAGCGGGTGTTGGGGATGGGCGTGGGTGCGGTGGCTGATTTAAAGGCGGCTGGGGTGCTGTAAACATTCCTTCTATATAGAGGCGCAGCGGTTTCTTCCTATATAGAGCTGCGATTGGCTGTTTTTTAGCCAATGCGCAAGTGATTGAAAG